>DASSLQ010000124.1:0-12819 GCA_035689325.1 Burkholderiales bacterium
GCCAGCTTCTTCTCCAGCGGAGAAAGCAGCTCGGTGAGCGAGTCCTTCAGCGCGCGCTTGAGCGCCTCGCCTTCCTCGATCTTCTGCTTGCGCGCCTTCTCGCGCAGCGACGCGATGAGCCACACGGTGGCAGCCCCGCCGCAGTCGGCCTGCAGAAGCGCAGTCTCCAGATCCTCGAAGAGCGACTCGTCGACGCGCCGGTGTGTGAAGAGCTCTGCGACCGGCGTGTTGAGCACTTCGCGCGTGCGCGCGAGACCATTCTTCAGGCGCGCGGCCCAGGAAAGCGCTGCTACCATGGATCAATGCATTCTAGCAAAGGGCAAATCCGCATCATCGCGGGCGAGTATCGCGGCCGGCGCATCCGCGTCGCCTCGCGCCCCGGATTGCGCCCGACGCCCGACCGCGTGCGCGAGACGCTCTTCAACTGGCTGGGACAATGGCTCGCCGGCGAGAGTTGCCTCGACCTTTTCGCCGGCACCGGCGCGCTCGGCTTCGAGGCCGCCTCGCGCGGCGCCGCGCGCGTGGTGATGGTGGAAGCCGACCGCAGCGCCTTCAACGCACTGCAAGCGACGCGCGAGACGATCGGCGCGCGCAATGTCGAGCTCGTGCCCGGCGATGCGCTCGACTATCTCGCCCGGACACGCGAACGCTTCAGCGTGGTTTTCCTCGATCCCCCGTTCAGGCAGAATGCGCTGCCCGCCGTGCTCGAGCGGCTCGAGCCGCGGCTCGCCGACGGCGCGCGCGTCTATATAGAGGCACCCGTGGCTTGCACGTTGGGCGGCCGCTGGCACGAGCTGAAGAGCGCGCGCGCCGGCCAGGTGAGCTACCAGCTCTTCCAGTGGAGTAGCCATGATCAAGGCGGTCTACCCGGGAACGTTTGATCCGCTCACCCGCGGCCACGAGGACCTCGTGCGCCGCGCAAGCACGATCTTCGGCGGCGTGATCCTCGCCATCGCCGACAGCAAGGCGAAGAAGCCATACTTCACGCTCGAGGAGCGAATCGCCATGGCGCGCGAAGTGCTGGCCGACGTGAAGAACGTGCAGGTGACGGGATTCAGCGGCCTGCTCACCGATTTCGTGCGCAAGCAGGGCGCACGCGTCGTGCTGCGCGGCCTGCGAGCCGTGTCCGACTTCGAGTACGAGTTTCAGCTCGCGGGCATGAACCGCAACCTCTACCCGGAGATGGAGACCATCTTCCTCACGCCGTCGGAGCAGCACATGTTCATCTCGGCGACGCTGGTGCGCGAAATCGCGAGCCTCGGCGGCGACGTCAGCGAATTCGTCCATCCGCTCGTCGCCAAGCGCCTCAAGCAGAGAGCAAAAACCTAGCGTTGACAGCGCGCGCAGTAGTAGCTCGAGCGCTGCCCCTGCACGAGCCGCCTGATCTTGGTCCCGCAGCGACGGCACGCCTGGCCGGCGCGCTCGTACACCCAATGCCGGCTTTGCGCCTCGCCGAGCTCGCCGTTGGCGGCGACATAGTCGCGCAGGCTCGAGCCGCCGGCGCGGATCGCGGCGCGTAGCGTGTCCTTGATCGCCCTGGCGAGGCGTGCGCAGCGCGCGAGCGACAAGCGGTTGGCCGGCGTGCGCGGATCGATGCCCGCGCGGAACAGGCTCTCGCTCGCGTAGATGTTGCCGACGCCGACGATGCGCCGCCCGTCCATCAGGAAATGCTTGATGGGCGCACGGTGCTTGCGAGTGAGCGCATGCAATCGCGCCGGACCCAGCGCGCGCGACAGCGGCTCTACGCCGAGATTCGCGATCAGCGGATGCGCCTGGACGTCGCCGGCTGTCCACAGCACGGCGCCGAAGCGCCTGGGATCGCGCAGCCGCAGGATGCGGTCGCCGAGCACGAGGTCGAAGTGATCGTGTTTCTGCGCCGGCGTTCCCGGCGGCAGCATGCGCAGGCTGCCCGACATGCCGAGATGCAGTATCAAATGGCCGTCGCCGCAATCGACCAGCAGGTATTTGCCGCGCCGTTGCACCGCGCGCACCGTGCGCCCGGCAAGCTTGCGCACGGCTTGCGGCACCGGCCAGCGCAGGCGCGGCTCGCGCACCTCGACGGCTGAAATAATCCGGCCGGTGAGCTGCGGCGCCAGGCCGCGGCGCGTCACTTCTACCTCGGGGAGTTCAGGCATCTATAGGACAATGGTGAATTGCTTGTGCGCAGCACCAAATATACCTAACATCATTCGAATCCCCATGCTACGTCGCTTGCTTCTTCCCCTTGCCGTCGCGCTGCTCGGCTTGCATTGCGCCGCATTCGCTCAGCCCTCCGCGGATGATGATTCCGAGCTCTACGACATGCTGCTCGGCGAGATCGCGCAGCAGCGCGGCGATTACGCGCTCGCCGCCAAGACTTACCTCGAGCTCGCCCGTCGCACGCGCGATCCGCGCGTCGCGCGCCGTGCGGTGGAAGTGGCGAACGAAGGCAAGCTGAACGACCTCGCGCTCGAAGCGGCGAAGACCTGGTACGACATCGAGCCGCAGTCGACGGCGGCGCTGAGCGTGGTCGCCTCGCTGCTTGTGTCGGCGCGCAAGGTGGACGAGGCCGAGCCTTATCTCGCCAAGCTGCTCAATACCGAAGGCGTGGACCAGGAGCGCGGCTACCTGCAGATCAATCGCCTGCTCGCCGGCAATCCGGACAAGAAATCGAACCTGCGCGTGGTGCAGAAGCTCGCGTCGCGCCATCCGGAGCTTGCGCCGGCGCACTTCGCCACGGCGCAGGCCGCCGCGCTTGCCGAGGAGGATCAGCTCGCGCTCACCGAGGCGCGGCGTGCCGCCGAGATCCGTCCGGAATGGGAAGCGCCGGCGATGCTCGAGGCGCAGGTGCTGCAAAAAAAATCGACCTCCGCGGCCGCCAAGCGCATGGCCGACTTCGTGGCGAAGAATCCGCAGTCGCGTCCCGGCCGGCTCGCTTATGCGCGCGCGCTGGTCGCGGACAAGCGCATGCCCGAGGCGCGCAAGCAGTTCGAGGCGCTGCTCGCCGCGAATCCGGGCGACACCGAGCTCGTCTACACGGTGGGCGTGCTCGCCTTGCAGCTGAAGGACTACGCGGTGGCCGAGGAGAACATGAAGCGCCTGGTCTCGGCGCCTGACTATCGCGATCCGGACGGCGCGCGCTTCATCCTCGGTCAGATCGCCGAGGAGCAGAAGCAGTGGCCGCGCGCCATCGAGTGGTATGACCAGATCCAGGACGGCGAGCACGCGCTGCCCGCCCGGCTGCGCACCGCGAACGCCATCGCCAAGGAGGGGAAGCTCCAGGCGGCGCGCGATTACCTGCACAAGACCGCCGCCGATCATCCCGGCCAGGAAGTGCAGTTCACGGTTGCCGAGGCGCAGCTGCTGCGCGACGCCAACCAGAACAAGGAAGCGTTCGATCTTCTCGGCACCGCGCTGAAGGCGGAGCCCGAGCAGCCGGAGCTTCTCTACGACTACGCGCTCACCGCCGAGAAGCTCGAGAAGTACGACGTGCTCGAGAGCAACCTGCGGAAACTCATCGAAGTGAAGCCCGATCACGCCCACGCCTACAACGCGCTCGGCTACTCCTTTGCCGATCGTAATACGCGCCTGGGCGAAGCGCGCAAGCTGGTCGAGAAGGCGCTGGAGCTCGCGCCCGACGACTCGTTCATCGTCGACAGCCTCGGCTGGGTGCAGTACCGGGAGGGCAAGCTCAAGGATGCCGCGCAGACGCTCAAGCGCGCCTATGACAACCGCCCCGACGCCGAGATCGGCGCCCATCTGGGCGAAGTGCTCTGGATGCTCGGCCAGCGCAACGAAGCGAACCGCATCTGGCAGGAATCGCTGAAGACGGCGCCGGACAACGACACCCTGCTGAAGACCATCAAGCGCCTCAAGAAGTGAGGCGCGCAGTGTCAGTGAAGCGCTGTGTCGCAGCAACGGCGGCAGCCGCCGCACTCCTTGCCGCGGCCTGCGCGCAGGTGGAGCTGAAACCGCCGGCCGAGGCCGAGTTCGAGCTCCTCGGCCGCATCGGCGCGCGCTACGCCAAGGATGCCTTTACCGGCAACGTGCAGTGGCGCCACGCGGCAAGCGGCGACGAGATGCTGATCACCACGCCGATGGGCCAGGGCGTCGCGCGCATCGTGCGCGAAGGCGACGCGGTCCAGCTCACCACCGCCGATGGCCAGGACTACCGCGCGCCCGATGCCGAGTCGCTCACCGAGCGCACGCTCGGCTTTCGCCTGCCGCTCGAAGGCCTCGCCGACTGGGTGCAGGGGCGCGCGACGCCCGGCGTCCCGGCGCGCGAGCAAAAGGCGTCCGACGGCAAGTTGTACGCGCTCGATCAGCGCGGCTGGCACATCGACTACCAGGGCTACGGGGATGACGATCGGCCGTCGCTCATGCGCCTCAATTACGAGGGCGTCGAGCTGCGCCTCGCCATCACCCAATGGAAGTGACCGAGGTCCCGGCTCCCGGCAAGCTCAACCTCTTCCTGCAGATCCTCGGCCGCCGCGCCGATGGGTACCACGACCTGCAGACCGTCTTTCGGCTCATCGACCGGGCCGACCGCATCCGCATCGCCGCGCGCAGCGACGGTGAGCTGCGCTTCACGGGACCGTTCGGCGACGACAACCTCTGCCTGCGCGCGGCGCGGCTGTTAAGGCAAGCGAGCGGCTCGCCCTTGGGCGCGGACATCGCGTTGGAAAAGGTGCTGCCCGTCGGCGGCGGGCTCGGCGGCGGCTCGTCCGACGCCGCCACCGTGCTGCTCGCGCTAAACCGTCTATGGAACCTGCGGCTGCCGCGCAGCCTTTTGCTTGAGCTCGGCGCTCAACTCGGCGCCGACGTGCCGTTCTTCATCTACGGCCGCAATGCGCTCGGCGAAGGCATCGGCGAGCGGCTGACGGCGCTCGCGCTGCCCTCTGCCTGGTACCTCGTCGTAACGCCGCAAGTCGCGGTTTCCACGAAGGAAATCTTCTCGCTTGCGTTGACAGGGCAATCCAAACGACTCACAATACCGCCCTTTTTCGCGGGGCAGGGAACGAACGATCTGCAAGCCGTGGTCGTCGGTCGCTACCCCGAGGTGGCAGCGCAGCTCGCGTGGCTGAAGGACCGATGCCCGCAGGCGCGCATGACGGGCTCCGGAGCATGCCTCTTCGTCGAGTTCGCAACCCAAGCCGAAGCCGCGGCGCTTCACGCCCAGTTGCCGTCCGGGATGAGCGGATTCGTTGCGCGGGGGCTGGACCGGCATCCGCTCTATGACTGGGCTGATTAGACAAAACTGGGGAGTCGCCAAGCTGGTTAAGGCACCGGATTTTGATTCCGGCATACGAGGGTTCGAATCCTTCCTCCCCAGCCAATTACTATGACCGCGATGAATACCGGGATGAACAGCGCCGCGCTCGACCGGCTGATGGTGTTCGCCGGCAATGCCAACACGCGCCTCGCGCAGGACGTCGCGAAGCATCTCAATCTCTCGCTCGGGCGCGCCATCGTCGGCAAGTTCTCCGACGGCGAAGTGATGGTCGAGCTGCTCGAGAATGTGCGCGGCAAAGACGTCTTTGTGTTGCAGTCCACTTGCGCGCCGACGAACGACAATCTGATGGAGCTGCTGGTGATGATCGACGCGCTGAAGCGCTCTTCAGCCGCGCGCGTCACCGCCGCAATTCCTTACTTCGGTTACGCGCGCCAGGACCGCCGGCCGCGCTCGGCGCGCGTCGCGATCAGCGCCAAGGTCGTCGCCAACATGCTCACCTCGGTGGGGGTCGCGCGCCTGCTGACCATGGACCTGCACGCCGACCAGATCCAGGGTTTTTTCGACGTCCCGGTCGACAACATCTACGCCGCGCCGGTGCTGCTCGGCGACGTGTGGAAGCAGCGCTACGAGAACCTGATCGTCGTCTCGCCCGACGTCGGCGGCGTGGTGCGCGCCCGCGCGCTGGCGAAGCGCCTCGAATCGGACCTCGCCATCATCGACAAGCGCCGTCCGCGCGCCAACGTCAGCGAGGTGATGAACGTCATCGGCGAAGTGAAGGACCGCACCTGCGTGATCATGGACGACATGGTCGACACCGCCGGCACGCTGGTGAAGGCGGCGCAGGTGCTGAAGGAAGAAGGCGCGACCAAGGTGGTCGCCTACTGCACGCACGCCGTGCTCTCCGGCGGCGCGGTCGAGCGCATCGCCGGCTCGCCGCTCGACGAGCTCGTGGTCACCGATACGATTCCGCTGCGCGAAGACGCGCGCGCCTGCAAGAAAATCCGCAGCCTCTCGGTCGCGGGCCTCATCGCCGAGACGATCCTGCGCATCTACACCGAGGAGTCGGTCAGCTCCCTCTTTATCGAATAGGAAACGATTTTCAACCCAGCCGATGCCTGGTCGCGGGGTCGGCTTTAACCAGGAGCAAAGCGAAATGGCCATTGAAATCAGCGCGCGCAAGCGCGAAGCGCAGGGAACGGGTGCGAGCCGCCGCCTGCGCCGCCTGGGAAGAGTGCCTGGCATCGTCTACGGCGGCGACAAGGATGCGATCACCATCGAGCTCGACCACAAGGATCTCTACCAGAACCTGCGGAACGAGAAGTTCCATGCGTCCATCCTGACGCTCGCGCTCGATGGCACGAAGGAGCAGGTGCTGCTGCGCGCGGTGAACATGCATCCGTTCAAGGCGCAGGTCCAGCACATCGACTTCCAGCGCGTCTCCAAGGACAAGAAGATCCACATGAAGGTGCCGTTGCACTTCGCGAACGCCGACAAATCGCCGGGCGTGAAGGAGCAGGGCGGCGTAGTCAACCACGTGATGAACGAGCTCGACATCGTCTGCTTCCCGGACGACTTGCCGGAATACGTCGAGGTCGATCTCAGCAATCTCGCCGTCGGCCATTCCATGCACGTACGCGAGCTGCCGCTGCCGAAAGGCGTCGAGCTGGCGCTGCACAAGGACGAGAACCCGGTCGTCGCGACGGTTGTGGTGCCGACGCTCGTCACTGAGGAAGAGGAAGCAGCCGCGGCCGCCGCCGCCGTGGCGCCCTCCGAAGTGCCGACCACCGAGCAGGCCGCCGAGCCGCAGGAGGGCGAGGCGCCAGCGGAAGGCGCCGCTGCCAAGGGCGGCGAGAAGGCGCCGGCCGCCAAGGGCGCCGAGAAGCCGGCCGCTGCCGACAAGGCCGAGAAGAAAGAGAAGAAGTAAGCCTTGGGCATACGCCTCATCGTCGGGCTGGGCAATCCCGGCCAGGAATACGAGCGCACGCGGCACAACGCCGGCTTCTGGCTGGTGGAGCGCTATGCCAGGCAGAACGGCGTCGTGCTGCGCAAGGACGCGAAGTTCAAGGCGCTGGTCGGGCGCCATGACACGAGCGCAGCCTGGCTCCTTCTGCCGCAAAGCTTCATGAACCTCTCTGGCCAGCCGGTGCAGATGCTCGCCGGCTTCTTCAGGATCAAGCCGGAAGAGATCCTGGTGGTGCACGACGAGCTCGACTTCCCGCCCGGGGTTGCGCGCCTCAAGCAGGGCGGCGGCATTGCCGGCCACAACGGGCTGAAGGACATCTCCCAGCGCCTGGCAACGCACGAGTATTGGCGCCTGCGCCTCGGCGTCGGCAAGCCGCCGCCGGGACGCGAAGGCGCCGACTACGTGCTCGAGCGCCCGAGCGCCGAGGAAAAGGCGGCGATCGACGCCGCCATCGAAAAATCGATCGAAGTGCTGCCGCAATTGCTCGCGGGCGACATGCAAGGCGCGATGGGGAAGCTCCACACGGACGAGAAGCCCCCGGCGAAGAAGGAGCCGGAGAAGAAAGCGCCCGAGAAGAAGGAGCCGCCGAAGAAAGAGCCGGAGAAGAAGGCGGAGGCGGCCAAGGAGCCCGCGAAGAAGGAAGGCCTGCTCAGCGGCTTGTTCGGCCGCAAGAAATGAGTTTGAAATGCGGCATCGTCGGCCTGCCGAACGTCGGCAAGTCGACGCTCTTCAACGCCATCACCAAGGCGGGCATCGCCGCCGAGAATTATCCCTTCTGCACCATCGACCCGAATGTCGGCATCGTCGAGGTGCCGGATCTGCGACTCGAGGTGATCGCCGAGATCGCGCAGCCGCAGAAGGTCGTGCCTGCGGTGGTTGAATTCGTCGACATCGCCGGCCTCGTCGCCGGCGCCTCGAAGGGCGAGGGACTCGGCAACAAGTTCCTCGCCAACATCCGCGAGACCGACGCGATCGCGCACGTCGTGCGCTGCTTCGACGATGCGAACGTCGTGCACGTCGCCGGCAAGGTCGACCCGGTCTCCGACATCGGCACCATCAACACCGAGCTCGCGCTCGCCGATCTCGAGTCGGTCGAGCGCCAGCTCGCGAAGTACGAAAAGGTCGCGCAATCGGGCGGCGACAAGGAGGCGCAGCGGCTGGTCGCGGCGCTCAAGAAAGTGCGCGCCGTGCTCGACCAGGGGCGCCCCGCGCGCAACACCGAGCTCACGCGCGAAGAGCACGCCGTGCTGCAGCCGCTCTTTCTGCTCACCATGAAGCCGACGATGTACGTCGCGAACGTCGCCGAGGACGGCTCGCCGCGCGCGCTCGAAGCGGTCAAGGCCTACGCCGCGAAGGAAGGCGCGCCGGTGGTGCCGATCTCGGCCGCGCTCGAAGCGCAGATCGCCGACATGCCGGACGAGGACAAGAAGCTCTTCCTCGAGGACATGGGCATGCAGGAGCCCGGGCTGAACCGCGTGATCCGCGCGGCATACGAGCTCTTGGGTTTGCAGACCTACTTCACCGCCGGCCCGAAGGAGGTGCGCGCCTGGACCATCCCGGCCGGTGCCACCGCGCCGCAGGCGGCGGGCGTCATCCACACCGACTTTGAGCGCGGCTTCATCCGCGCTGAGGTCGCCACCTACGACGATTTTGTCGCCCACGGCGGCGAGCAGGGCGCGAAGGAGGCGGGAAAGCTGCGCCTCGAGGGCAAGGATTACGTCGTGCGCGACGGCGACGTCATCCATTTCCGCTTCAACGTCTAGGATAGCGGCCGTGGAGCTCCAGTACGGACTCGCCACGGCCAAGGACCTGCCCCAGCTGGTGGAGCTGCTCCACGTCCTGTTCACCGACGAGGCGGAGTTCCAGCCCAACGCCGAGAAGCAGCGCCGCGCGCTGGAAGCGATCCTTGCGAATCCCGCCATCGGCAAGATCTTCGTCGCGCGCGAGGGCAAGCGCGTGGTGGCGATGGCGAGCCTGCTCTACACGATCAGCACCGTCGAAGGCGGCAAGGCGGCGTTGTTCGAGGATCTGGTCGTGCACCCCGACGAGCGCAAGCGCGGCATCGGCGAGGCGCTGCTGAAGCACGTGGTCGGCCAAGCGCGCGCCGACGGCGTGCTGCGCATTACGCTCCTCACCGACATGCAGAACGAGCGCGCGCAGGCAATGTACCGGCGCGTCGGCTTCGTCGGCTCGCCGATGCGGCCGATGCGGCTGAAGATCAAACCGGGCTGAGCCGGTCGGCGAAAATTTTTTCCAGCGTCGCGCGGAACGCAATCACTTCCGCGCCCTCGAGAATGCCGCGGCGCTCGAGCTCGGCGTGCAGGCGCGGCAGGTTGTACTGCGGCACCGACGCGTAGAGATGGTGCTCGATGTGGTAGTTCACGTTGTGCGGGAAGATCAGCCAGCGCAGCCACGCCGGGCCGAGATTGGTGCGCGCGGCGGTAAGCGGCGAGGAAAAATCGGTGGTCGCACCATGCTCGGCGATCGCGCGCAGCCGCAGGATCGCCTGCACCACCGTCACGAGCGGCACGACCCACAGCACCAGGTACTGGACGAGGTAGCCGCTCGCCGCGAATGCGACCAGCGCGGCGATGTGCAGCCCAATCACCAAGTTGCGGTCGCTGCGCGCTTCGTCGCGTAATTTCGACGAAGTATCGTCGAGCGGGCGCATCGCGACCCTGGTCGCCGTGTTGAGTGCCGGCGCGCCGCCGAGGAAGTAGGCGTAGGTCTTCCACGCCGTGAGTCCGCTCAGGTCCTTCGCCAGCTTTCGCACCAGGTAGGTGCGCCCGCGCGGATAGCCGCCGTGCAGCGCGGTGTCCGGATCGAGCTCGCCGTAGAGGTTGTTGTGATGCAGCCGGTGGATCACCCGGTAGGTGCACATCGACAACCCCTGCGCGGCGGCGCAGGCGCGTCCGACCACATCGTTCAGCCAGCGGCGCTCGTAGAGCAGGTAGTGCGCCGCGTCGTGCGCGATGACGAAGAGCGCGTGCTGCCGCGTGCCGATGATGATGATCGCCGGGATCAGCACCAGCGGATTCGGCCAGTACCAGAGCGCGAGGGCGATGGCGACAGCGAGCACCGCGATGTCGGCGAGGATCGCGGCGCTCGCGCGCCAGGCCGAGCGGCGCGTGAGTTCGCGCACGAGCTCCTTCGGCAGCGCGCGCCGATAGTCGTCCTTGAACTCCTCGCCGCCCACTGCGCTACTTGTCGAGGCCGCCGACCAGCACGTACTTCACCTCGAGGAATTCCTCGAGGCCGTACTTCGAGCCCTCGCGGCCGAGGCCCGACTGCTTCACGCCGCCGAACGGCGCCACCTCGGTGGAGATGATGCCGGCGTTCGCACCGACGATGCCGGTCTCCATCTTCTCGGCGACGCGGAAGATGCGGCCGATGTCGCGGCTGTAGAAGTAGCCCGCCAGCCCGAACTCGGTGTCGTTGGCGAGCTCGATCACCTCGTCCTCGGTCTTGAAGCGGATCAGCGGCGCCACCGGGCCGAACGTCTCCTCGCGCGAGACGATCATCGCCGGCGTAACGTTCGCGATCACGGTGGGCTCGAAGAAGAGGCCACCGCGCGGGTGGCGCTTGCCGCCGAGGATCAGCTTGGCGCCTTTGCCGACCGCGTCGGCGACGTGCTGCTCGGCCTTCTTCACGCCGTTCTCGTCAATCAGCGGTCCGATCACCACGCCTGGTTCCGTGCCCGGGCCGACCTTGAAGCCCTTGACCTTGTCGGTGAGCTTGCGCGCGAACACGTCGTAGACGCCGTCCTGCACGTAAATGCGGTTGGCGCAGACGCAGGTCTGCCCTGCATTGCGGTACTTGGACGCCAGTGCTCCATCGACGGCCGCGTCCAGATCGGCGTCGTCGAAGACGATGAACGGCGCGTTGCCGCCGAGCTCGAGCGAAAGCTTCTTGATCGTATCGGCGCACTGGCGCATCAGCACGCGCCCGGTTTCCGTGGACCCGGTGAAGGACAGCTTGCGCACGATCGGATTGGCACAGAGCTCGTTGCCGATCGCCTTGGAGTCCCCGGTAATGATGTTGAGCACACCTTTCGGGATGCCGGCGCGCTCGCCGAGCTCCGCCAGCGCGAGCGCCGAGTAGGGCGTCTGCCCCGCCGGCTTGATGATCACCGTGCAGCCCGCGGCGAGCGCAGGTCCAGCCTTGCGCGTGATCATGGCATTGGGGAAGTTCCACGGCGTGATCAGCGCGCACACGCCTACCGGCTGCTTCATCACCACGATCCGCTTGTCGGGCCACGGCGAAGGAATCGTGTCGCCGTAGGCGCGCTTGCCTTCTTCCGCGAACCACTCGATGAACGAAGCGCCGTAGGCGATCTCGCCGCGTGACTCGGTGAGCGGCTTGCCCTGCTCGGCGGTCATCATCTGTGCGAGGTCTTCCTGGTTTGCCATCATGAGATCGAACCATTTGCGCAGGATGGCGGCGCGCTCCTTCGCCGTCTTTGCGCGCCACGCGGGCCAGGCGCGTTCGGCGGCTTCGATCGCGCGCTTCGCCTCGGCGGCGCCCATGCGCGGCACGGTGCCGAGCTCGGCGCCCGTGGCCGGGTTGTGCACGGCAATGGTGTTGCGCGAATCGGCGCCGACCCATTTGCCGTCGATGTAGCACTGCTCGCGCAGCAGCTTGGAATCCTTGAGCGACAGGCCGGCGACTGCGGCCTCGGCGGGAGCGTTCATGCAGACCTCCAAAAGAAAAATTTTACTCCCGGGCCGTGGTTACAATGCCGCCGTCATCGGGAGGAGGAACCATGAGAACGCTGATTGCAGCAGCGCTGGTGGTCGCGGCGGCGGCCGCGCATGCCCAATACCCGCAACGTCCCGTGCAGCTCATCGTGCCGTGGGGCGCGGGCGGCGGTACGGATGCCACGGCGCGCATCATCGGGGCATTGCTCGAAAGGGAGCTGAAGCAGCCGTTCAATGTAGTGAATCGCACCGGCGGCTCGGGCGTCGTCGGGCATGACGCGATCGCGAAGGCGACGCCGGACGGCTACACCATCGGCATGATCACGGTCGAGATCACGATGATGCACCACGTCGGTCTCACGCCGCTCACTTACAAGGACTACACGCCGATCGGCCTGGTCAACGCCGATCCCGCGGGCGTCAATGTGCGCGTCGACTCGCCCTACAAGTCGATGAAGGATTTGCTCGCCGCGATCAAGGCGAATCCGGGGAAGCTGAAGGCCTCCGGCACCGGCCAGGGCGGCATCTGGCATCTCGCCATCGCCGGACTGCTCAAGGACCAGGGCATCGATCCGGCCGCGTTGCCGTGGGTGCCGTCGAACGGCGCCGCCCCAGGCATGCAGGACATGGTTGCCGGTGGCGTCGATGTCGTGCCGTGCTCGATTCCCGAGGCGCGTCCGATGATCGACGCCGGCAAGGTGCGCGCGCTCGCCATCATGGACGACCACCCGCCGGCGCTTTACCCGAACGTGCCGACGGTCAAGCAGGCGCTCGGCTCCAACTGGAAGATCGCCGCCTGGCGCGTGATCGCCGCGCCGAAGGGCATTCCCGCCGATGTCCAGAAGACGCTCGTCAGGGCGGTGTCAAACGTCTACGACTCGAAGGACTACAAGGACTTCATGGCGAAGCAGGGCTTCGGCACCGTGTACGCGGACCCGGAGAGCACG
>DASSLQ010000125.1:0-30694 GCA_035689325.1 Burkholderiales bacterium
CGCTACGAGGAGATCGCGGTCGGCGAGACCGTGCGCTTCGGCGCGCGCAGCATCACGGCGCTGCCGGCACGCCATACGGTGCCCGCGGTCGGCTATCACCTCGACAGCGGCGCGGCGAGCCTCGTCTTCACCGGCGACACCGGACCGAACGACGCACTGTGGCGCGAGGTGAACCGCATCACGAATCTCAAGTTCCTGATCATCGAGACCGCGTTCTCGAACAAGGAACGCGCGCTCGCCGAGATGTCGCGGCACCTCTGCCCGGCGACGCTCGCCGAGGAGCTGGAAAAGCTCGAGCTCGACGCCGAGGTCTATATCACGCACCTCAAGCCCGGCGAAATCGAGCCGACCATGCTTGAGATCGCGGAGTGCGCGGGCCGGTTCCGGCCGCAGATGCTGCAGAACAATCTGGTGCTCGAGTTCTGATGCGCGACGCTCGTCCGACGCCCGAGCAGCTTGCGGCGCTTGCGCCGCTCGCCGGGCTCCCGCCCGAGCGGCTCGCCGAGCTCGCAGAGATCGCGCTGGTAGAGCACGCGCCGCGCGGCAGCGACCCGCTGCGCGAGCGCCAGCCCGGGCGGGCGCTGTTCCTCGTGCAGGGCGAGATGCTGCTTGCGTTCGAGGGCGGCGGCACGGTGGTCGTGGTCGGCGGCACGGGCGAAGGCTGCCAGGCGCTCAATCGCGCGCGACCGGCGATTGTCCGCAGCAAGGCGATTACCGACGTGGATTTGCTTGCGCTGGACGACGAGCTGCTCGAAGTGCTCGCCACCTGGGACCACGCCGTGAAGAACGATGCGCGCTTCGTGAACAGCGCGTTCGCCCTCAAGAACCTCAAGCACGGCGCGCTCGCGCAGCTGCCGGCCGCGCACGTCGAGGAGTTGCTCAAGCGCTTCGAGCGCGTTCAGGTAGCGCGCGGCGAGGTCGTGATCCGTGAAGGTGACGAAGGCGATTATTACTACCTCGTGGCGGCGGGCCGCTTCCAGGTGGAGCGCGTCGTTGGCGGCGCCAAGGTAGTGCTCGCGGAGCTGAAAAGCGGCGACGCGTTCG
The DNA here is from genome assembly GCA_035689325.1 of Burkholderiales bacterium. Lineage (GTDB taxonomy): Bacteria > Pseudomonadota > Gammaproteobacteria > Burkholderiales > SG8-39 > SCGC-AG-212-J23. The sequence goes on from DASSLQ010000125.1 coordinate 1,045, forward strand.
GCGAGGAGGCGCTGGTCTCCGAAGCGAAGCGAAATGCTTCGGTGCTCGCGCTCACCGACGGCGAACTCCTGCGAGTGCGAAAGCACGACTTCAACGAACTGCTGCGCGAGCCGCTGCTCCGTCGGCTCACGTTTCACGAAGCGGTACAGCGGGTGGGCGGCGGCGCGCTGTGGCTGGATGTGCGCTATCCGTCGGAATACCAGCATGACAAGCTGCCCGGCGCGATCAACGTGCCGCTTGCCGAAGTGCGCAATATGTTCGCGGTGCTTGATCGCTCGCGCGAATATGTGGCTTATTGCCAGAGCGGCCGCCGCAGCGCCGCCGCGGCGTTTCTCTTTGCGCAGCGCGGCTTTCGCGTGTGGCTGCTGGAGGGTGGCCTGAAGCAGGCCGCCGAACGGCGTCCTTGAGGCGCTTCTGCGGGCAAAAAGCTTTGGTGAATCAGGGCTTCTGACGCTATCATGAATAACAGGGCAAGCAGGGAGGCCAAAGCATGAGCGCAGTACTGCACCAGCCGGCGGCGGCGCAGAGCGACGTCGCCGCACGCCTGGCGTTCCAGAAGCAGCTGCAGGCGGTAACGAACAAGATCCACGCCACGAACAACATCGACGAGATCATGCTCGAGGTGAGCGCAGACGTGTGCGCGCTGTTCAACGCCGATCGCCTCACCATTTACTCGGTGGGCGAGGACAAGCAGGCGATCGTTTCCAAGGTGAAGACGGGCCTGAACTCGTTCAAGGACCTGAAGCTGCCGATCGCCGAGCACTCGATCGCCGGCTACGCGGCGCTCGCCAAGAAGACCATCAACATCAAGGACTGCTACGACGAAGGCGAGCTGCGCGCCATCAACGCCAACCTTCGCTTCCTGCAGGAAGTCGACAAGCGCACGGGCTATCGCACCAAGCAGCAGCTCGTCGCGCCGATCGTCGAGAGCGGCTCGAACGAGCTGATCGGCGTCATCCAGATCATCAACAACAAGGCCGGCGTGCCGTTCGGTGCGCTCGCCGAGGAGGGCGTGAGCGAGCTGTCGCAGACGCTTGCCATCGCCTTCAAGCAGCGCCAGAAGCCGCAGCTCGCGAAGACCAAGTACGACTACCTGATCGCCGACGCGGTGCTCTCCGCGGGCGAGTTCGAGCTCGCCGCGCGGCAGGCGCGCAAGAAGGCGATCGACATCGAGCAGGTGCTGACCGACGAGTTCCAGGTCAAGATCCCGGCGATCGGCCAGGCGCTCTCCAAGTTCTTCGGCGTGCCCTACGAGCCGTACAAAGCTGACCGCGTGAAGCACGGCGAGCTTCTGAAGAACCTGAAGCGCGAGTACGTAGAGGGCAACCTTTGGGTGCCGATCGACGAATCCAAGGACGGCATTGTCGTGCTATGCCTCGACCCCGAGCGCATCCGGTCCTCGCGCATTGCCGCCAACGTCTTCCCGAAGTCGCGCTTGACTTACCGCGTGACGACGGGGAAGGAGTTCAGGGAAACGCTCAACCAGTTCTACGGCATGGAAGCGGCGGCGGCGGATCTCGGCAACGTCCAGGATCTGCTTTCGGGCATGGAGGGCGACGAGCCCAGCGGCGAGGCGCTCGAAAGCGCCACCGACGAAGCTTCGGCGGCGGCCGACAACGAGCTCGTCAAGCTCGTCAACAAGGTGATCGTCGACGCCTACAACCAGGGTGCCTCGGACATTCACATCGAGCCCTATCCGGGCAAGGCCAAGACCGAGATCCGCTTTCGCAAGGACGGCTCGCTCGGGCCTTACATCGAGGTGCCGGCGAGCTACCGCGCGGCGATCGCGGCGCGCATCAAGATCATGTGCGACCTTGATATTTCCGAGAAACGCAAGCCGCAGGACGGAAAAATCAAGTTCAGGAGGTTCGGCCCGCTCGACATCGAGCTGCGCGTGGCGACGATCCCGACCGCCGGTGGCGTCGAGGACATCGTCATGCGTATCCTCGCCGCCGGCGAGCCGATCCCGCTCGAGAAGATGGGGTTCTCGGCCACCAACCTGGAGAAACTGCAGGCTACCGTCTCGAAGCCCTACGGTCTGTTCTTCGTCTGCGGGCCGACTGGCTCGGGAAAGACCACCACGCTGCACTCGGTGCTCAAGTTCCTGAACACGCCCGACACCAAGATCTGGACCGCGGAAGATCCAGTCGAGATCACGCAGAAGGGGCTGCGGCAGGTGCAGGTGAACCGCAAGGCGGGCCTCGACTTCGCGGTGGTGATGAAGGCGTTCCTGCGCGCCGACCCGGACATCATCATGGTGGGCGAGATGCGCGACAAGGAGACCACCTCGACCGGCATCGAGGCCTCGCTCACCGGCCACCTGGTATTCGCCACGCTGCACACGAATTCCGCGCCCGAATCGATCATCCGTCTGCTCGACATGGGCATGGACCCGTTCAACTTCTCGGACGCGCTGCTCGGCATCCTGGCGCAGCGCCTGGCGAAGCGCCTGTGCTCCTGCAAGCAGACCTATACCCCGGAGCCGGCGGAGCTCACCGCATTCCTGCGCGAGTACTGCGAGGAGCTCATGAACACGCCGCGCTTCAAGGCGGACCCCAAGGGATCGATGGAGGCGGTGTACAAGGAGTGGGTACGGATCCACGGCAACGACCGGGGTCAGCTCACCTTCTACAAGCCGGTGGGCTGCGACAAGTGCGGCGGCTCGGGCTTCAAGGGCCGCTGCGGCTTGCACGAGCTGCTGATTGCCACCGACCGGCTTAAGAAGCTGATCCAGGAGCACGCGCGCGTCGCCGAGATGCTCGCGCAGTCCCTGGAGGACGGCATGCGCACGCTCAAGCAGGACGGCATGGAAAAATGCCTCTCGGGCGTCACCCACATCAAAGAGGTGCGCGCCGTTTGCATCAAGTGACGGCGCAATAGCCGCGACCATGGGCGCAAGCATGATCGAAACCGCGCAGGGCTTGCGCTTCGCGACGGGCGCCGCGCCGACCGCGGCGGACGATCTCGTCCAGCGTCTCGACCAGCTGAACGCCATTGGCGCCTCGCTCTCGGCGGAGCGCGACATCAACCGGCTGCTGGAGGCAATACTGAGCGCCGCCAAGACCATCACGCGCGCCGACGGCGGCACGCTCTACCGGCTGACCGAGGAAAAAAGCCTGCGCTTTGAGATCGTGCGCACGAGCTCGCTCAAGTACTACCTCGGCGGCACCACCGGCAACCCGGTGCCGTTCTATCCCATCCAGCTCTACAAGGACGGCAAGCCCAACCAGACCATGGTCGCGGCGCAGGCCGCGCTCACCGGCAAGACGATCAACATCGCGGACGCTTACACCGCGGAGGGCTTCGATTTCACCGGCACCCGCGCCTTCGACGCGAAGACCGGCTACCGCTCGAAATCCTTCCTCACCGTGCCGATGAGGAATCATGAGGGCGAGACGATCGGCGTGCTGCAGCTCATCAATGCGCAGCATCCCGGCACGGGCGAGATTGTGCCCTTTTCGGCTTCCGATCAGCGCCTCGCCGAATCGCTCGCCTCGCAGGCGGCGGTCGCGCTCTCGAACCGCATGCTGATCAACCAGCTCGAGAGCCTGTTCGAATCGTTCATCAGCCTGATCAACGGCGCGATCGACGAGAAGTCGCCCTACACGGGCGGGCACTGCCAGCGGGTACCGGTGCTGACGATGATGCTCGCCGAGGCGGTGAACGAGACGACCGAGGGTCCGCTCGCCGACTTCCGCATGACCGACAAGGACCGCTACGAACTGAAGATCGCGGGCCTGCTGCACGACTGCGGCAAGGTGACGACGCCGGTGCACGTGGTCGACAAGGCGACCAAGCTCGAGACCATCTTCGACCGCGTACAGTTGATCGACACGCGCTTCGAGGTGCTCAAGCGCGATCTCGAGATCGAGTCGCTCAAGCGGTGCGCCACGATGAGCCACATGGAGGTGGCCGACGAGGAGGCTCGCCTGCGCGAGCGGCTGCGCCGGCTCGACGAGGATCGCAAGTTCCTGCATGCCTGCAACGTCGGCAGCGAGCGCATGCGCGACGAGGACATCAAGCACGTCAAGCGTATTGCGCGCTACCGCTGGCGCGACGTCTCCGGGCACGAAGCGGACTTTCTCACCGCGGACGAGGTCAAGAACCTCACTATCCGCGCGGGCACGCTCACCGACGAAGAACGAAAGATCATCAACCACCACATCGTCGCCACCATCAAGATGCTGGAAGCGCTGCCCTGGCCCAAGCACCTCACCAACGTGCCGGAATACGCCGGCGGCCACCACGAAAGGATGGACGGCAAGGGCTATCCGCGCGGCCTCAAGCGCGAGCAGATGTCGGTGCCGGCGCGCTGCATGGGCATCGCCGACATCTTCGAGGCGCTCACTGCCAAGGACCGCCCCTACAAGAAAGGCAAGACGCTCTCCGAGTCGCTCGAGATCCTCGGCAAGTTCCGCCTGAACGGCCACATCGACCCGGATCTCTTCGACGTCTTCGTGCGCCGCAAGGTCTACCGTCGCTACGCCGAGATGTTCCTCGACAAGGAGCAGATCGACGAGGTCGACGAGTCGAACATCCCCGGCTATCGCCCGTAGTGGTGCTGCGCAGACTCGCGCTTGACCTGGCGGCCTGGTATGCCGCGCCCGCCCTGTTCCTCGCCGTCTACGTCGGCCGCGAGCTCGCTCCGGCGGCGAGCATCGCACCGCACCTGAGGGTCGTCGCTCTCCCGCTTATTGCGCTCTGGATCGCGCGGCTGGCGGTCGCCGCCGCGTTCGGCACGCGCGCAGCGCGCGTCGCCGGCGCGGCGCTCGGCGCGCTGTTCCTGGCGACACTGCTTGCCTATTACGCGCTTGTCCTGATCGGCTTGCAGACCTGGGGCCGCGTCGTATCGCTCGACCTGATCGTCGCCTACGGCGCTCAACTGCCGAAATTCGCCGAGGCGCTCGGGATTGCGCTCGTGCCGGCCCTAGCCGCGCTCGCCGCTGGGCTGCTACTGATCGCCGTCGCGGCCTGGCTCTATCTTGCCCGCCTCGACTGGGCGCCGGGGGCGGCGCACGCCTTGCGGACGCGCCTCGTGGTGTTGATCGTCTTCGCCGGGACGGCCGCCTGCGGTCTTGAGCTCTATCGCTTCCTCGCGGGCCCGCCTGCCGCCGAGTACGAGCCGCTCAGCCTCACTTTGAATCCGCTGCTCGGCGCACGCGACGTCAACGGCCATGCCGTTGATCGTCTCGCCGCGGCACGCCGCGATGCCGAGCAGGATGCGGCGCGCCGCGCGTATCGTCCGGCCGCCGGAACGCGGCGGCGAAACCTCATTCTCATCGTCGTCGATGCGCTGCGCGCCGACCACATGGGCATTTATGGATACGGGCGTGATACCACGCCGAACCTCCGGGCACTTGAGCAGCAGGGCAAGTTGCGATTCGCTCCGGCGGTGCGCGCCGTATGCGCGAGCTCGATGTGCGGGCTGCTTGGCATTGCGACCTCGCAGTATGTACATCAGCTGTCCGACCGCGCAATCACGCTGCAGGAGGTACTGCGCCGCCACGGCTACCGGGTGCACCTGCTGCTCGCGGGAGACCACACCTTGTTCTATGGCCTGAAGCAGGCGTATGGCGAGGTTGACAGCTATTTCGATGCGCGCGCCGCGGGGCAAATGCGCTACATGAACGATGATCGCGTGGTGCTGGACCGGCTGGCTCAGTTCGAGGCGTGGGATGGCCGGCCGGTGATGATGCAATTCCACTTGATGTCGGCACATATTCTCGGCGCGCGGGATTCGAAACTGGTGCGCTACACGCCCGCAGCGAACTATGCCTTGGGCCGGCACGACGCAGGCGAGGACGATGCGCCGAGCCTGAGTGCGGTGAACTTTTACGACAACGGCGTGCTGCAGGTCGACGCGATGATCGCCGCCATCCTCGATACGCTCGCTCGCAAGGGTTACCTGAACGAGGCGGTCGTTGCCATCACTGCCGATCACGGCGAGGCGCTCGGCGAGCATGGCATGTTTCAGCATGCGAACAGCGTGCGCGAAGAAGTCCTGCGCGTTCCCTTCGTGCTGCTTTCCTACGGCTACCAGCCGACTGCGGGCATCGACGGCGCGCGCCTCGCCTCGCAGGTCGACATCGCGCCGACACTGCTCACCGAGCTCGGGCTGCCGGCGCCGCAGACGTGGCAGGGCAGGCCATTGCAGCGAGCCGCAATCGCTAGGTTCGTGGAATTCCAGGAGCGATGGGAGATCGGCTTGTTCGACCTGCGCGATCCGGAAAAACGATGGAAGTACTGGTTCGATATGCGCAGCGGCGCGGAATACGCGTTTGATATCGCCGCTGACCCTCGCGAACGTTTCAACGCCATTAGCCAGGTGCCCGCGTCGCTCGCCAGCGAATGGCGCTCGCACGTGCTTGCCAGCGCCTCCGTCGGCGGCAAGCGCCGGCCTGGCCAGGACCCCGATTAGGTGACGAATTTCGTCCGCCGAGCGACGGAATGCGGCGCTCTTGCGCAGTGGCAAACACACGTCGACGTGAACTATTAAGCGTTTAGATCCTGACTGTTCGCTGGCATGGAGGTTGCGGTTATCCGGGCGCTGCCGCATAAACGGCTGCGTTATCTCAACAATCAGGAGAGGATTCGAATGAAAACGATGCAGAAGGGCTTCACGCTGATCGAGCTGATGATCGTGGTCGCGATCATCGGCATTCTGGCGGCCGTTGCGCTGCCCGCGTACCAGGACTACACCATCCGCGCGAAGATGTCGGAAGTGATCCTGGGCATGAGCGCCTGCCGCACGTCGATCACCGAGGTATACCAGTCGGGCCCGGCTACTGCGCCGCTGGCCAACGGCTGGGGCTGCGAGATCGGTGCGACGCAGGCGACCAAGTACGTGGCCGGCATTTCGACCGACGTGAACGGCGTCGTTACGGCGACCGTTCAGAACGTCGCCGGCTCGGTGAACGGCTCGGTCGTGACGCTGATCCCGTATGCGACGTCCACGGCCACGGCCGTCTTCACCATGGGCTCGAGCCAGAGCCTCTGGGGCTGGGTGTGCGGCGGCACGGGCACAACCGTCCCGACGAAATACCTGCCCGGCTCCTGCCGCGGCTAATTAGCAAGTAGGCTTGCATCTTCGAAAGGTACCCTTCGGGGTACCTTTCTTTTTTTGGGTGACAAACTTCGTCTGCCAAGCGACCGATTTCGGCGGTTCGTGGGCTGGCCAACCGCATAAAGCGTGACGTGTTGGTCATTTGATTGGGAAAAACAGCGTGGCACGGAGCTTGCGTCTAACCTAGTGCCACGCTGCGTGCTCATAAGAAAGGCGCGCGTGCCACCAAAACTAGAGGGAGTACTTATGAGAACCATGCAGAAGGGCTTCACGCTGATCGAGCTGATGATCGTGGTCGCGATCATCGGCATTCTGGCGGCCGTTGCGCTACCGGCGTACCAGGACTACACCATCCGCGCGAAGATGTCGGAAGTGATTCTGGGCATGAGCGCCTGCCGCACGTCGATCACCGAGGTGTATCAGTCTGGCCCGGCGACTGCGCCGCTGGCCAACGGCTGGGGCTGCGAGGTCGGCGCCACTCAGGCCACCAAGTACGTGGCCGGCATTTCGACCGACGTGAACGGCGTCGTGACGGCGACCGTACAGAACATTGCCGGCTCGGTGAACGGCTCGGTCGTGACGCTGATCCCGTATGCGACGTCCACGGCCACGGCCGTCTTCACCATGGGCTCGAGCCAGAGCCTCTGGGGCTGGGTGTGCGGCGGCGCGGGCTCGACCGTCCCGGCGAAGTACCGTCCGGGTTCCTGCCGCGGCTAATAAGCACGACCACGCTTAATGAAAGGTACCCTTCGGGGTACCTTTTTTTTTGGGGGAAGGGAGAGGGTGAAGACGCCGTGGAGTTGACGATCCTCATGCCGTGCCTAAACGAGGCTGCCACGGTAGGCGCGTGCATTGCCAAGGCGCGTGGCTTCCTCGAGCGCAGCGGCGTGACAGGTGAGATTTTAGTTGCGGACAACGGCTCGACCGACGGCTCCGCCGAGCTTGCCCGGCGCGCAGGGGCGCGTGTCGTGCATATCGCGCAGCGTGGCTACGGCGCCGCCCTGAAGGGCGGAATCGCGGCTGCGCGTGGCCGCTTCGTCATCATGGGGGACGCCGACGCGAGCTACGACTTCGAACGGCTTGATGCATTCGTCGACAAGCTGCGCGCGGGCTACCTGCTTGTCATGGGCAACCGCTTCACGGGCGGCATCGGCAAGGGAGCGATGCCAAAGCTGCATCGCTACCTGGGCAATCCTGTCCTGAGCTTCATTGGCCGCCTGTTCTTCCGCGCCCCGGTGGGCGACTTCCATTGCGGTCTGCGTGGTTTTCGCCGCGACGCTGCGCTCGCGCTCGACCTGCGCACTACAGGGATGGAGTTTGCGAGCGAGCTGGTCGTCAAGGCGGCGCTCGCCGGCTGGACGATCGCGGAAGTGCCCACCACGCTGCAACCGGACGGGCGTGGCCGTGCCGCGCACCTGCGTAGCTGGCGCGACGGCTGGCGGCATCTTCGCTTCCTGCTGCTCTTCAGCCCTCGCTGGCTTTTTCTCTACCCCGGTGTTGCGCTGTTCACCCTCGGAACGTTGCTGACCGGTGCGCTCTACGTCGCGCCGCTCCAGATCGGCCGTGCCGGCCTCGACATCCACAGCATGCTCTACGCCTCGGCCGCGACGCTGCTCGGCATTCAGCTTTGCCTGTTCGCGCTGTTCGCGCGCGTTTCGGCGCAGAACTCCGGGCTCCTGCCGCGCCGGCCGGCGCTGGATCGCACACTAAGCAAGCTCACGCTCGAGCGCGGCCTGCTCGCGGGACTGGCTATCGTCCTGTGCGGCCTCGCGTGGAGCGCGGCCGCGTTCTGGCAATGGTTCTCCGCGGGGTTCGGCCCGCTCGATCCTCGCGTCGTGATGCGCGAGACCATCCCCGCGGTGACGCTGATGATCGCGGGAATGGAGATCATGCTGGCCTCATTTCTGCTCAGCGTGCTCACGTGGAACGACGCGTACTCGGCGGCTGTTGCGTCAGGGCGAACTGCGCGCGCGCGCGACGGCGCAGGTTCGCACGATGAAGAAGAAGCCATGAATGCCTGAGCTTACGGTGGTTGTTCCCGCTTTCCGGGAGCGTGACAACATGCCGGCGCTGTTCTCGGCGCTCGAAAGCGCCCTTGCCGGACTCGACTGGGAGGCCATCATCGTGGTCGATGATGCGCACGACGGCACCGAGGAGCTGGTGCGCGCGCGCGCGCAGCGCGACCCGCGCGTGCGCTGTGTGCACCGCATCGGCCGGCGCGGCCTCGCTTCGGCCTGCATCGAGGGCATGCTGGCAAGCTCCGCTCCCTATCTCGCGGTGATGGATGCCGACCTGCAGCACGACGAGACGTTGCTGCCGACGCTGTTCCAGGCGGCGCGGCAGGACTCCGCCGACGTGGTGGTGGCAAGCCGCTACATGCCCGGCGGCAGTACCGGAGATCTCGCCTCGGACCGCGTACGCATGAGCCGCCTTGCGAGCCGCCTGAGCGGGCTGCTGAGCAACGGGCTCACCGATCCGATGAGCGGTTTCTTCGTGCTGCGGCGCTCGTTCCTCGAGCGCGTCGTGCGCAAGCTTTATGGGCGCGGCTTCAAGATCCTGCTTGACCTGGTGGCGGCAGCGCGCGGCGAGGTGCGCATCGTCGAGCTGCCTTATCGCATGCGCAGCCGGGCGCACGGCGAAAGCAAGCTCGGGCTGCGCGTGATCGCCGAGTTCTTCATGCTGCTGGCGTATCACCTTACCGGTCGCCTGCTGCCGGCGAGGTTCTTCCTCTTCGCGCTCGTGGGCGTGAGCGGGGTTGGCGTGCATCTCGCGACGCTGTGGCTCGTCTTCCGGCTGAGCGGCGGCGCCTTCCTCGAGAGCCAGCTCGCCGCGACCTGGGCGGCGATGACGAGCAATTTCTTCCTCAACAACGTCTTCACCTACGGCGACCAGCGCCTGCGCGGACGGCGCATCTGGCGCGGCCTGCTCACGTTCTACGCCGCCTGCGGCATCGGCGCGCTGATCAATATCGCGATGGCGGAGTGGCTTTACCTCAAGTCGGCGCCCTACTGGCTCGCGGGCCTGGGCGGCGCGCTGGTCGCGGCGCTCTGGAACTTCTTCACCACGGCGTCGTTCACCTGGGGCGGCTCGCGCGAGGACAAATCGTGATCGCACGCAAAGACTGGCTCACCGCAGGGCTGATCGCGCTCGCCATGCTGGCGCTCTATGCCGCGAGCTCGCCCGCGAGCATCTCGCTCGAAGACGACTCGCTCTTCGTGCTCTCCAGCTATTTCCTCGGCATCGAGCATCCGCCGGGGTATCCGCTGTTCACGCTGATCGGCCACGTCTTTACGTTCTTGCCGTTCGGCTCGGTCGCCTACCGGGTGCATCTCGCGAGCGCGCTCTTCGGCGCGCTGACCTGCGCGGCGGCATGGCTCTGCGCCCGTACGCTCATTCCCGGTCGCCTGCCGGCGCTGCTCGCCGCGCTTGGCCTGGGGCTTTCGCCGGTGTTCTGGTCGCAAGCCACCATCGCCGAGGTCTACACGCTCAACACGTTTTTCTTTCTCGCGCTCGTATTGCTGGCGCTGCACGCTTGCCCGGCAGACGGCCCGACGCGTCCCGCGCTGCTGCCCTGGATGGCGCTCGTCTTCGGCCTGAGCCTGAGCAACCATTGGCCGCTCATGCTGCTCGTCGCGCCGGCGTTTGCAGTCCTGCTGTGGCCGCTGCGCGCCGAGCTCGCCCGGCGCTTCGGGACGCTCGCGTTCCTCGTGCTCCTCGGCCTCGCGCCCTATGTGTGGCTCGTGCGCCGGTCCTGGCAGCCGCTGCCGATCAGCTTCGACGGGCCGCTCGAGACGCTGCCGGAGCTGTGGTACTTCATCAGCCGGGCGGGCTACGCCGGCATCGACCAGTCGAGCGCGGCGACCTGGCTGGACCGCATCAAGTTCTTCGAGTTCCAGGCCGGGCAGGTGCTGCTGCAGTTCGCTTTTGCCGGCGCGCTCGTCGCCGCCGTCGGCTTCGCCGTGCAATGGCGCACCCTCGGCCGCCGCGTTGGCGCGTTCCTGACGATCGCGTTCTTGATGCCGTCTTTTGGCCTGCTCGTGCTGCTCGGCTTCGACTACGACTCGATCCACAAGCACGTGTTCCATGTCTACCCATTGCCTGCCTACACCGTCGTGGCGCTGTGGATGGGTCTCGGTTTTGCCTGGCTCGCGACTCGTTACCAGGCGAGCGTGCCGCTCGCGCGAGCGGCCGCCACGGTCCTCCTAGCGCTGATCGCGGCCGTGGGCGCGCATTGGAATCTATTCGACGACGACACGTGGGGCGCGCGCTATGCGCAGGCGCTGCTCAAGACGCTGCCGCGCAATGCCATCGTGTTTGCCCAGGGCGAGGCCGACCTCGGCTCGCTCGCCTACTTCCACATGATCGAAAACCAGCGGCCTGATCTGACGCTGTTCCACTCGAAGGGCCTGGTGCTCGGCAATCGGCTGTTCCACCCGCTGCGTACGGATGACGCCACGGCGCAGCGGCGGCTCGCCGAATTCGTCGACGCGCAGAAGGGTCCCGTGGTATTCACGCTCGACTATTACCTGCGCTTCGGCCGGCGCGAGCACTGGCTCTTCACCGAGGTCGACAAGTCGACGACCGATCCGCTGCACGTGACTGTTGATATCCCGCCCGAAGCGCGGCGCTTCTTCGACGAATCGGTCGCCGGCCCCCCGAACCGCAACGCCTGGATCGCCATGCTGCAGGGTGAGTTGCGGCGGCGCTACGCGACGCTCTTCGCGCAAACGCTGCCGCGCGCCGGCGCGCCCGACGCCCAGGCGAGAGCTGAGCTGCAGGCGCTCGGCGCGGACTTCTACGGCGCTCTCGGCCTCGCCGAGGGCCTGATGCTGAATGACGGCGGCTACTCGGCTGCGGCGGTCGGCGGTTACCTTGACCGTGCGCGCGAGCTCGCGCCGCCCGATGTGCCGAAGGAGCACCTGTCGCGCTTCTTCTACCTGCGCGGAGCGCTGCGCGCCAACATGGGGGACGAGGCCGGGGCTCTGCGCGACTTCGACACCGCATTCACCGTCTGGCCGGTGGCGGAAAACAGGGCCGTCAAGCCGCTCAAGGATCTGTACCGCGCCAGCGGCAACGTCGCAGCGCTGGATGCCGTGGAGCAGCGCGTCAAGCGCATGCAGGGGCCGCGGCGATAGCGCCGATGCAGCGATCGATGGCTCTGGCGGCGTTCGGCGCCTGCGCTCTGCTGAGCGCGCTCTGGACGCTCGTCGCCGGCAAGGACCTGAACTGGGATCTGCTCAACTACCACTACTACGCGCCGTTCGAATTCGTCGCCGGACGCCTCGACCAGGATTTCTTCGCGGCGAGCGCGCAAAGCTACCTCAACCCCGTCGGCTACCTGCCGTTCTACGCGATGGTCTCGGCGGGCTGGCACAGCGTTGCGGTTTCAATCGTGCTCGCCGTGCTGCACAGCGCAAGCATTGCGCTCCTTTACGTCATCGCCTTCAGACGCTTTGCGCACTTGCCGCGCGCCGAGCGCATCGGCATGGCGAGCCTTGCGACGGCCCTTGGGGCCGCTACGGCGGTGTTCTGGGCGATGGTCGGAACCTCCTTCCTCGATCCTCTGCTCGCGCCGCTGGTGCTCACCGGGCTGCTCCTGCTCCTTGACGAGAGCGCGCATGGCGTGCGCTCCGCCAGTCTTGCCGGGGCATTGTTTGGCGCCGCCGCCGCGCTCAAGTATTCGAACGCGGTGTTCGCCATTGCCGCACTGCCCCTGGTTCTCGCGCTTCCGGGCGCTTCGGCCCGGGTGCGCCTGCGCGCCGTGCTCGGCTACGGCGCGGCTGGAGCCGTTGCGGTTGCCTTGCTCGCCGGCCCATGGTTCGCATTGCTCGCGCGCACGTTCGGCAATCCGGTCTTCCCGTTGCTGAGCGGCTGGTTCGGCTCGGTCGATGCGCCTGCGGCGAGCGCGCTCAGCGTGCGCTTTACGCCGCAAGGCATCGGCGATGTGCTCCTGCTGCCGCTGCGCATGGCGGTGCTCGACCGTTCGCTCTACGCGGAAATCTTCGCCCCCGATATCAGGCCCGCGGCGCTGCTCGCCTGCCTGGTCGCGCTGGCCATCGCCGCGCTCGTGCGCGGGTCCGAGCGCGCCCGGTCGCTCGACGGCACGGACTGGCGGCTGCTCGGCTTCCTCGCTCTCTCGTTCGCCCTCTGGGCGGCGAGCTCCGGCAATGGCCGATACGCCCTGCCGCTGCTGCTCCTCACTGGAATCGTGCTCGCGCGAATTGCCGAGCGCCTGCTGCCGCTTGCCGCCGCGCGGGTGCTCCTCGCCCTCATCGTCGTGCTGCAGCTCGCGACGTCGATCGAGGCGGCGCCTGCGCGCTGGTTCATCGCCGAGCCGTGGTCGCGGCACTGGCTGCCCTTCGCCGTGCCGCAGCGCGCGCTTGCGGAGCCCGCCCTCTACCTCAGCCTCGAGACCCTGCCGATGGCGGTCGTCGCGCCGTTCCTGCACCCTGCCTCGTCGCTCGTCAATTTCCGTGGGCAGCAAAGCCTGCCGCCGGATGCGCCGCGTTTGCTCAAGCTGCTCGAGCGCCACCGCGGGCATGTGCGAGTCATGGGGCGCTCGCTCGAGCTCACCGACGGCAAGCCGGCCGCCAGCGAGGTGAGGGCGTACGACGGCACGCTGGCGCGCATCGGCTACCGCGTCGACCCGAGCGACTGCTTCACCATCGGCTGGCAGCCCGACGATGGTGATGCTGTCTCGCGCGCGGCGAATGCGATTACGCGTGCCATGCCGACGAGCGAGAAGCTTTCCGTGGTGAGCTGTGCCCTCGTGCCGGCCGTACGCGACCCGGTGATCGCCGCGAGGGAGCGGCGCGCCTCGGCCGTCTTCGATCGCATCGAGAAGGCGTGCCCGCGTCTCTTTCGCGGACAGACCGCCGTCACCGAACCGCTGGGCGGCGGGTGGTCGCGGCATTACGTCGGGCTCGACGCACGGCTCGAGGCGCTGCCCGAGCAGGTGGTGCTGAACCGCTACCGTGCCGGACAGCTGGTCGAGCTTGGCCGCCTCGCCGACTGGGAAGCCGACGCGCCGTTCACGCCGTCCGCCTGCCGATGAACGAGCGCGAATACCACGATCAGCATTACGAGGCGGAAGCGGCCCGTGTCCTGGGGACGCCCGTCTTCGAGCGCGTCCACGACCGCGTAGCGCGGCAGTTCTTGCGCGCGACGCGCGCCGGCAAGGCGCACCGGGTGCTGAGCCTTGGCTGCGGCGACGGCGCCATCGAGCGCCGCTTTGCGCCGTACGTCGGCGAGATTGTCGGCATCGATGTCTCGGCGGTTGGCATCCGCAGGGCGCAGGAGCAGTGTGCAATCGCCGGGCTTGGCAACATCTCGTTCCACGTCGGCGACGCTGCGCAGCTGGCAAAGCAGGCCTTCGGTCGCTTCGACATCGTGGCGGCGTTCGCCTTTCTGCATCATCTGCCGGATCACGCGATCGCCGAGACGCTCACCGCTGCACGGGACAACTTGCGACCGGGCGGCGTGTTCTATTCGGCGGACCCAAATCGAAGGCGCGCCATCGGGCTGTTCGCGGGATGCGTGCGCAAGACCTACGAGCGCTATCACAGCCCAGATGAACGCGAGCTCGATCCTGGGTTGCTTGCGGCACTCGCGCTGCGCTCCGGGTTCGCTGCCGCCGAGATCGGCTATGTCGATTTCTTTCTCGGCCCGGTGGCGTGGCTTGCGCCCGGCACGCCGCGCGCCCTTGCGCCGGCACTGGTCGCCGCGGACAACCTGCTGCTCGGGGTCCCGCTCGTGCGCAATTTCGCCTCGTCGTTCAGCCTGTTGGCGCGCTCGCCCAGCTAACGCTTGCCGGCCTCGAGCTGCCAGACTTGGCCGCGCGGGTCTTCGTGCGCCAGCCGCGCGCGCGGAAAGTAGCTGCGCATGAAGTCGACGTCCAGCGCGCGGCCGTAGCTCAGCATGTACCACACCGGATCGCGCAGGAACGGATCGTTCTGCACGAGGTCCGCCGTGTAGTTCTTGCGGTCGTAGGTGACCACGACGATTTGCCGCTCGCCCGGCACAGCGGGAGGACGTTGCGCCAGCGCCATTTTCATGTAGCCGTCGATCTGCCATGCCCGCAGCGCGGTCGCAATCACGAGGCTCAGCACCGCGAGCGACGCCACATACGCCGGCAGCGAATCGGGGCGCCGCGGCTCCCGCACGCGCGTGAGCGCGAGCGCGGCCAGTATGGGAAGCACGCCCCACGCCGGATGCAGATAGCGCGCACCCCAACCATGCCCTGCCGTGAAGCCAATGAAGAGATAGCCGCCCATGGTGCAAAGCATCGACAGGCCGAGGAGCGCGACCCGCGCGTCCCGGCGGCCAAGCCACCAGCCGGCCGCCGCGAGCAGCGCTAGTCCGGGCACCGCCCAGTTCCACAGCCGCGACAGATCCGCCATGCGCATGCCCAGTACCTCCTCTCCCGGGTGGGGCAGCGCGGTGCGCAACTTTACGTGCCAGCTCCAGAAGAAGTTAGCGAGCCGATGCAGCGGGTTAACGTCGAAGGGGTACAGCGCATAGTCGGTGGGGCCCTGAATGTCGCTCAGAAGCAGCGCCCAGCCGAAACCCACTAGCAGCGCAAGCGGGGCGTAGCCCGCGCCAAGGGCGAGCAGCTTTCGATAGCCCCCGGGCTGCAGCGCGAGCCACGCGATCCACGGCAACGCGAACAGCATGTGCGGCAGCGGGTTGTGAAGCAGCAGCGCCACCGAGCCGACGAAGCCCGCAGCCACCAGCCGCCGCAGCGTCGTCGTTTCCATGAGCAGCGAGGCGAACACCAGGTTGAGGAGCAGGTGCGCCGTCATGGAGAAATAGCTGATCGCCATGGCGCTAAACGCGGGCGATGCCACCGCGAGCAGCATCGCCCAGCCGCGCGCTTCGCGCCGCCCGGTGATTCTCTCGGCGAGTCGGCCGATCAATACCAGCGCAGTAGCGGCAAGGAAGGCATTGCACGCCCACGGCGCGCCGAGCGCGCTGAACGGCGCGAGTATCGCGGCAAAAGCCGGCCAGTACGCCGACGCCACCCGGCCGGTCTCGAACGAGCCGTACAGGAACTGATTCAGGTAGATGGGCGGAATCAGCCGGCCGATGAATTTCGGCGGGAATTCGCCTGTCAGCCGGCCTGCAGCAAAAGCCTTGCTCTGGAAGAGCGCGGCGTATTCATCCTGTGCGAGCGGGTGGCCATGCTCCACGAACAGTGCGCCGAGACAAAGCGCGACGAATACGAGCGCCGCCGTGAGCCAGGGACGCCGGCCGATTGCATCGGCGAACCCGGCCGCGAGCTCGCGGCCGGGTCGCAGGCACGCAGCCAGCACGAGCACCAGCAGCAGCGCCCCGCCGGTAATGTCCTGCGTCCGCAGGAGGTACTCGAAGATCCAGAAACGCACCGGCGGGTGCGGGTAGCCGCTGTAATCGAGCGCGGCGATGATCGCGGCCACGCCGCCGGCCAAGCACAGCAGGACGAACCAGCGGGTCAGCCGGTCGGCGGCGATCAGCGCTTGCACAGCTCGGCGAAGAGTTCGGCGTAGCGCTCGGCGCAGCGCTCCCACGACCAGTTCGCCGCCGCAAATGCCGCCACCTTCGGGCGCAGCGCGCCGAGCGCCGGCATATCGCCGACAACCGCACGCAGGCGGCGCAGCCAGCGTTCGGCAGCGTCCGCGCCGCCGACGTCCTCGGCAAGGATCAGCTCGCCGGCTTCCGGGGCGCCGGCCGCGGTGTCGGCGCCGACGAGCGCCGGCGTGCCGCAGGCCATGGCTTCCTGCACCACCAGGGGAAATCCCTCGCCGACGCTCGGCAGCACCAGCAGGTCGGCCGCCTGGTAGAGCGCGGCGAGCTCGCCACCGGAGAGATCGCGCAGCACGCTGACGTTGCCGAGGTTCCAGAGCGCGGGGTCGAGGGGGCCCCAGCCTGCGAACAGCCAGCGCGCCTGCGGCAACTCGCGCGCGAGCTCGCGCAGCAGCGGCAGGCCCTTCTTTTCCACGAATCGCCCGGCGAAGATGAAGAGCGTCGAGCCTGCCGGCACGCCGAGCTCGGTGCGCAGCGCCGCGCGTCGTCTTTCGTCTACCGGGTGGAACACGCCGGTATCGACGCCGTTCGGTACGAGCAGCGCGGGGACTCGAAAACGCAGCCAGCGCTGGAAATATTCGCGCACCCCGGCGCTGATGAACACGACGCGGCTCGCGCCGCCCAGCACCAGGCGGCCGAGCACGCGGTAGGCGGCAAAGAGCAGCGCCCGCAGCAGCGGATTGCGGTACGGGACCATCGCGACATGCTGCGTGACGAGCACCGGCCGGCGCGCGAGGCGCGCGGCGGCAAACGCCACGGCGTTCGGCAGATACAGACAGTCGTGCAAGTGCACCGCATCGGCGCGACGCACACATCGCGCGAGGCGCAGCAACGCGCCCGGCGACCATAGCGGATAGGGCACGCCGAAGCGCCGCTCGATGCCGTTGCAGCTGCGCGCGCTCACGCAGGTCACCCCGCCCAGCACCGGCGCCGGATCGCAGTCGCTTGCGTGCCACGTGAGTTCGATATCGCCGCGCGCGACAAGCCGCTGCGCGAGCTCGGCTGCCACGCGCTCGATGCCGCCGCGGTGCGCGGGAAAGTAGTGCGTGACGAGCGCGATGCGCATCAGCGGCGCGCGAAGCTCCAGCGGTCGTTGACGACGAAATTGGTGGCGAGCAGCAGCACAATGACCACGACGTTCGCCGCCAGATACCACAGCCCGAGAAGCGACACGAGCAGGTACATCAGCACGAGGTTCGCGGCCAGGCTCGTAGCCATGGTGGCGAAGTAGCGCGGCCATTCGATCGGCGCTCGCGCGCGCGCCGTGCGGAAGGTGACGAGCTTCTGCAGCCAGAAGGCCACCGGCGTCAGGGTGAAGAACGAAATCAGCGTCGAGACGAGGTAATGCACGCCGAGTACCGTGGTGAGCAGCCACAGCACGACGAGGTTCATGAGCGCGCACAGGGCGCCGATGAATGCGTATTGGAGAAACCTGGTCATGGACGTCGCGCTTCGACCAGCAGGCAGCCGAAGCGGCCGTCACCCTCCGGCGCCACGTTCGCGGAGAGGGCGTCGGCAAGCGCCGCGGCCATCCAGGCCGGCAGTCGAAGCCCGCGGGCGCGCAGGCCGAGCGCGCGCTGGATCTCGATCGGCTGCGCCCGGCGTCCGGACATCGTGTAGAGCACACCTGCGGTAAAGCGCGACAGCGTCTCCCAGCGCCGCACCTCTCCCGCGCTCAAGTACGGCTCGGCGTGCGTGACCGACATGCCATGGCGCTCGAGCGCCGCGCGCCACTCCCGCTCGTCCCAATAGCGCACATGGGCGCAGCGGCTGTCGATCAGCCGCAGATACGCCGTCCGGTCACCGAAAAGCGGCCCGGCCAGGCAATCGTGGAAGCCGGCCGACGGTACGGTGAATAAGAACACGCCACCCGGCCGCAGCAGGCGCTGGACTTCGGCCAGCACCGGCGCGAGATCCGGGATGTGCTCGAGCACCGAGTTGGAGAACACGAAGTCGAAGGCGCGCTCCGGTTCGGGGATGCGATCGCCCGGCGCGGTGTGCACCCGCCGGTAGACGCCGGCGCGCTCGGCTTGTCGCGTCTCGAGCGGGTCGAGATCCACCCCCACGAGCTCCGGGGCGACGCCGGCCGCCTCCAGCAGGATGCGCATCAGCTTGCCGTCGCCGCAGCCGAGGTCGACGCCGCGGCCGCGTGGCAGGCCATGGCGCACCACCACTGCGAGCTCGATGGCGCGCCACCAGCTCGTCGCCGGCTGAAACGGATTCTCGGCGAGCAGCCTACGCAGGAGCCGGTGCCGTAGCTCCAAGTCCCCTCCCGATACGCTCGGCGCGACGGATGAGCTCGTGCTGCATCTTCAGGACGGCGAGCGCGTCCTCGGCGCCGATCTCGGCCGGCTCCTCGCCGCGGCGCGCCGCCTCGGCGAAGCGGCGGAAGACCTCGTCGTTGCCATAAAGCAGCGTGCCGGCGAGGTGCGCCGGTCCGCTCGTGAGGTGCCCGAGCCAGTGCGTCCAGGTCACCGCGAGCGAGGTGCGCAGCACCGGCCACGCGGTGTGCGCGCCGTCATTGGGCAGACGCACATAGATGTCGCGGAACACGTCCACGTCGCCAAGCATGCGGTCTCCCGCGATGCTGACATGCCATTCGCTCAGCGGCGCCTCGAAGGCGAGATTGAGCTTCACCGGTATCGCGTCGGCTCCCGCGACATAGTGCGCGCTGATCCAGGCGGGCGTCTGCTTGCCGAGCGTGCTCGCGTGCACTTCGGCGCGCCTGAGCTCGAGCGGTGCCGGCGCGAGCGAGCGCAGCAGGTAAAGGAGATGCGGGCTCTCGTCGTAGAAGAGTCCCAGCGGCAGTTCCTCGTGCCAGTCGGGCAGCCGCCGCGCGGGGTTGCCGAGCTGCAGCGCCGAGACGAAGCGGATGCGGCCGAAGCGCCCGTCCTCCAGGTCGCGCGCGAGCGCGCGCACCGAGCGCGCGAACTGGAAGTTGTGCACGATGGCGAGCGTGCGCCGGCGCGCTCGCGCGAGCGCGACCAGCGCTTCGCCCTCGGCGGGATCCATGACGAACGGCTTCTCGGTGACGACATGGCGGCCGAGCTCGAGCGCCTCGCGGATCAGCCGCGCATGCGCCATCGGGCTCGTGCCGATGCTGAAGGCATCGACCTCGTCGAGCCACGGGATCGCCGCCAGCGAAGCGCCTTCGTGCGAGCGCGCGATGCCATGGCGCCTCGCCACCGCCGCCGCGTGGCCGGGACGCCGATCGACCACGCCAACCACTTGCACGCCGCGCGTCCTGCGTAGCGCCGGGAGATGTCGATGCAAGGTGACCCAGCCGAGGCCGACTGCGGCGACGCGCAATGGAGCTGACATTGGGGCGCGAGAATACCGTGCGCCGCTAGCTCTTGCTTTGTATGGTGCCGACGATCACTTCGGTGCCCGCCGGCAACCGGCTTTTCACGAGCTCGGTGCTCGTGCCGTCGGTGATGCCCGGTTGTACGGGCACCGGCTTGGGCAAGCCGTCCTCCACTACCCAGACCTGCGCGCCGCCCTGCGCGGGGCGTCGCCACGCGAGCGCGGCGTTGGGCACCTTGAGCGCCTCGGCGCGGCTCTCGAGCACGATGCGCAGCTTCGCGCTCATGCCGGGCAGGAGCGCGAGGTCGGCGTTGGGCGCCGTGATGACGAGCGCATAGGCCGCCGTGGCCTCGCCCTTCTGCGGCGGCTCGCGGATCTCGCGCACCTCCCCGGAGAAGGTGCGCCGTGGCAGCGCATCGACCGAGAAGCTGACGCTCATGCCGGTGCGCACGCGCGCGGCATCCGCCGCGTCGATCGCCGCCTCCAGGCGCATCTCGCGCAGGTCCTGCGCGATGGCGAAGAGCGCCGCCGCCTGCGGCCCGGCGGCTACCGTCTGGCCGGCGGCGACGTTGCGCAGGATCACCGTGCCGTCGACCGGCGCGCGGATCAAGGTGTGCTCGAGCGCGGCCTGCGTTTGGCGCAGGGCAGCCTCGCGCTGCTTGACGACCGCGCCCGCCTGCGCGAGCTGCGCCTCGTTCTTCTTGATCTGCGCCTGCAGCGCCTGGCGCTCGCCGCGCGCAGCCTCGAGCGCGCTGCGCGCCCTGCCGAGCTCGGCGGCGGAGATGAAGCCCTTGTCGGCGAGCGGGCGCTTGCGCTCGTACTCGCGCTCGGCGGCCGCCACTGCGGCGCTCGCGCGCCCGAGATCTGCCTGCTCCGCTTCCAGGCCGGAGCGCAGTGCCGCCGCCGCGCCTTGCGCGGCGTCGAGATCGGCGCGCGCCTGGGTTACGCGCAGCTCGTACCCCGTCGCATCGAGCCGCGCGAGCACCTGCCCTTTCTTCACCGGCGTGTTGAAGTCCGCATAGATTTCCTTCACCTGTCCTGGGATCGGCGCGCTCGCCTGCACCGTGCTTATGGCATTCACCGTGGCGCTCGCGGTCATCGCCACCTCGATCGGCCCGCGCTCCACCTTTGCGAGGCGATAGCGCACGGCCTCGCCATGGCCGCGCACGGCGTACCAGCTCCATGCGCCTGCGGCGGCGAGCACCAGGACCACGATGCTGGCGACGATCGCTTTTTTCACGCTAAGCCCGCATTACGTCCAACGCCTTGCAGGCGAGGCTGGTTGACCGCGAGCGGCGGGATACGCTTTTGCGCGCGCAGGTAGCGCGCCACGACGTCCCAGATCGGCTCGCCGCTCACGCCTTCGCGAACCGGCGCCCAGCCTGCGACTTTGTACCGCTTGTCCGCCTCCAGCGGTTTCCCTGCCAATCGCAGCTCGGAGATGCGGCTGCCGATCTTGGCCGCCGGACGGATGGCATAGCTCATGGCGCCCACGCGCACCATGTCGCCTCCCTGCTGCAGGTACGGGTCCGCATTGAACAGATTGTCCGCGATATCCTCGAGCAGCGCTTTTATCTCCGCGCCGCTGAGCGCGCTCAGGGTCACTTGCGGATAGGTGATCGCCGTCTGGGCCATCAGGTCCTCGAGCGTGATCGCATCGCCGGGCAAGAGCGTCGTTCCCCAGCGGAAGCCGGGCGAGAAGGCGATCTCGGCATCCTTCTCCGCCAGCAGCGCGCGCAGGATGAGCTCGTCGAACGTGCCGTTGAAGTTGCCGCGCCGGTAGAGCAAGCCCTCGGTCATCGCCAGCGCCTCGCCCAGCTTGGCCGCGTAGGGCTTGCGCACCCGGTCGATGTACGCCGCCATGCCGCTGTCGGCCGGCAGCAGGTTGGCGAACACCGGCAGGAGGCGGTAGCGGTAATCGCGCACGCCGCCTTGGCCGACGTCGAGATCGAGCACGCCGAGGAACTTGCCGTGCGAGCCGGCATTGGTGACCAGGGTCTTCCCGACGGTCACCGGCGCGGGCACGCCGTCGTGCGTATGGCCGCCGAGGATCGCGTCGATGCCGCGCACGCGCGAGGCGAGCTTGAGATCGACGTCCATGCCGTTGTGCGAGAGGAGCACCACCGCCCGCGCGCCCTTGGCGCGCGCTTCGTCCACCAGCTGCTGCAGCCGCGCTTCCTGGATGCCGAAGCTCCAGTCGGGAAAGCGATGGCGCGGATGCGCGATCGGCGTGTACGGAAACGCCTGGCCGATGATCGCGAGCGGCACGCCATGCGGGCTCGTGAGCGCGTACGGCGTGAACACCGGGTCCTCGAAGTCGACCGTGCGCACGTTCTGCGCGAGGAACTGGATCGGCGCGAGCTCCTTGAGCGCGGCCAGCATGCGCTCTGCACCGTAGGTGAATTCCCAGTGCGCGGTCATGTAGTGCACGCCGAGCCCCTTCTGCGCGCCGATCATGTCCGCGCCCTGCGTCCAGAGCGCGGTGGCGGAGCCCTGCCAGCTGTCGCCGCCATCGAGCACCAGCGCATACGGCCGCGAGGCGCGCAGGCGCGTAACCAGCGTCGCGAGGTGCGCATAGCCCCCCATGCGCCCATAGCGGCGCGCGGCGGCCTCGAAATCGAGATAAGTGAAGGCGTGCGCCGCCGAGCTGCCCTGCGCGATGCCGTAGTGCTTGAGGAACGCTTCCCCCACCAGATGCGGCGGGCGGCCCGCATTTTCGCCCGAGGCGAGATTGACGCTCGGCTCGCGGAAATGCACCGGCAGAAGCTGCGCATGCACGTCGGTGACGTGCAGCAGCGAAACGTTGCCGAACGCCGGCAGGTCGTAGAGCTCGTCGGCCGCCTGCGCCTCGCTTTGCCGCGGCCGCAGGCTGGCGCCCGCCGCGGCGGCGAGCGCAAGTAAGCGGAGGAAGCCGCGCCGGCGCAACTACTGGTTCACGGGCGAGGCGGGATCGAGGAGCAGCGCGACGAGGTCCTTGATCTGCGCCGCGGTGAGCGTGCCGGAGGCGCCGAGCCGCGGCATCTGCGAGCACAGGTTGTACGCCTTGGCGTTATAGATCTTGCCGTAGACGTAGCGCTGCACATCGGGGCTCGCGCCGCGCGCGCTTGCGAACCCGCGCAGGCTCGGGCCGATCGTGCCGTGCGAGAGCTCGCGCGGCGAGAGCTCGTGGCAGTTGTAGCAGCTGCCGCCCGCAGCCTCGCCGGGCTTGTCGTTCCAGGTCATGCCACGCCCGCTCTGCGCGATCGCCTCGCCGCGCTTCCAGTCGCCCATCAGGCTGCCTTCGGGGAACACGATAGTCTTCATCTGGTCGGCTTCCAGCGCCTTGGCGAGCTCGGCCGGCGGCCGGTCGTGCGCGTCGGTGCATACGCGCTGCACGCCGTCCTGCACCACGCGCTCCATCGTCGCCTGTCCGCGCGGATGGAAATCGCGCTGCATGATCCGCTGTATGTCCTGCGGCGTGGGATCGGCCCACGCGGTGGCGGCGAGCAGCGCAAGCGAGAGCGCGGCGCGCTTCATCGCTTGCTCCCCGGGCCCTGGTAGGTTTCGCCGCGCGCAGTCACGGTCAGGAAATGGATCAGCGCGACGGTGGTCTCAGAGCCGAAGGTCGGCTCGGGCGTGCGCATCTGGCGATAGCAGTCGTTCATGCGCCATTGCAGCGTGACGAACTGGCTGGTCGACACGCGATACGCGGGCCATGTGGCCATCACCGGGCGCGCGTACTGCGGCTTGTAGAGCACCGGCAGGTCCTGCATGCGAATGCGCTTGCCTTCTTCGCCATGGCAGCTTGCGCAGGAGAAGTCCCAGGGGCCGACGCGATGGAAGAAGAGGGTGCGGCCGAGCTCATAGGACGCCTTTTCCTGCGGATGCGACATGCGCGGCTGGATCGCGACGCCGCGCGACTGGCCGGCGACGTAGGCGGAGAGCAGCTCGAACTCCGATGCGCGGTCGGCGCTACCGAAGACGCGTGCGGTGGCCTCCTCGCGGCTGCGGCCCTGCAGCGTGGTCATGCAGTAGAGAAGGCGTGTCTCGAGGTCCATGACGCGATCGGCGTCCTTGAAGTAGCGCGGCAGGTGCGCATAGGCGCCTTTCAGCACGCCCGGTCCCTCGCCGAGGTCGCAGCGCTCGAGCGAGACGTTCTTCGGTCCGTGCGGTTTCTTCCAGAGCTCCTCGCCCTGCAGCTCGAAAAGCTCCGCCGGGCTGCCTTCGGCGACCATCTGCCGATAGCGCTGGATCTCCTTGCTTACATCCTGGCCGAGCGCGACGCAGGAGACGGCGAGCGCCGCGCCGAAAGCGAGTGCCTTCACGTCACCGCGGTCTCGATGGCTGCCGACTCGCCGTGATTGTCGAGCCAGCTCACTTCGATCTTGTCGCCCTTGGCGCCGCCCTTCAGGCGGAACGAGAACACCGGGTTGCGCGACACTGCCTGGCTGATCTCGGCGTCGATCACCGTTTTGCCGTTCACTTTCACCGTCAGGTTCTGGATGAAGTGCTGCGGGACGATCTTGCCGTCGGCGTCCTTGCGCAGGCCGGTCTCCATCGGGTGCGTCATCAGTACGCGCACGTCGGTAAACCCGGTCCCGAGGCTCGCGCGCATCTTCATCGGTCCTGCCGCCATCTTGTCTCCTAGCCCCCGCAGCCGCCGACGGTGATCTTGATTTCCTGCTTGGCGAAGTAATACTTGCCGCTCGCCTCGGCAAGCACCCGCACGTCGGCCGTCTCCGCCATCTTCACGTTCAACTTCACGAAAGGCAGCGCACCTTCCTTGAAGTCGAAGCGCGCGGTGAGCGGGAAGGGGTTCTTCTCCAGCACCACGATGAGTGCCGTGGTGCCGGGGATGGCGCTCGAGATCTCGATCGGCACGACGGCGCCGTTCTCGGCGATCTCGGGCGCCTCGATATGCAGATCCTTGCTCGGTGCAGCCTCGGCGATGCCGAGGCTCTTCAGCGCGTCGGCAGACGTCTTCGCGCTGAAGGCCTCCTTGTTCCAGGCGGCGAGCGCGGCCAGCGGCCGCGCTATCGCGAAAGCAAGCGCGGCAATCAGCGTCCTGCGCAAATGGTTCATGAGGGGCGCTATTTTAGCTGCGCGAGCGGCGGAAAACGCCGGAGCGGCCGCCGCTCTTTTCTTCCAGCCGCACCGCCTCCAGC
Source organism: Burkholderiales bacterium (assembly GCA_035689325.1). Lineage (GTDB taxonomy): Bacteria > Pseudomonadota > Gammaproteobacteria > Burkholderiales > SG8-39 > SCGC-AG-212-J23. The sequence goes on from DASSLQ010000125.1 coordinate 26,116, forward strand.
GTCATGCCGCGATCGACCGCCTTCACCATGTCGTAGACCGTGAGCAGGCCGACCGCGGCGCCGGTGAGGGCTTCCATCTCGACGCCGGTCTGGCCCTGGCATTCCACGCGCACGTCGATGCGCACTGCCGGGGGGCGGCGCTCGAGCGCGAAGTCGACCGCCACGCGCGAGACCGCGAGCGGATGCGCAAGCGGTATCAGATCAGCGGTGCGCTTGGCTGCCTGGATGGCGGCAAGGCGCGCCACGCCCAGGACGTCGCCTTTCTTCGCCCGGCCGGCGGCGATGATCTTAAGGGTCGCCGGCTGCATGGTGATGCGTCCGGAGGCGAGCGCCACGCGATGGGTCGCGGGCTTCGCGCCGACGTCGACCATGTGGACTGCGCCCCGGCTGTCGAAGTGGGTCAGCTTCTTCATGGAGCGGGCCATGCCGGGGGATATCATAGCCGGATGCGTTTCATGGCCTGGCTCGCCGTAGCGGCGGTCCTGCTCGCGCCGCGCGCATTCGCGCAGACCTTGCCCGACCTGGGCGGCGGCGACTTCGCGATCTCGCCGCAGCTCGAGCGGCGCATCGGCGAGAGCATCGTGCGCGAGATCCGCTTCCGCGATCCAAGCTATATCGACGATCCGGAAGCCGAGGACTACCTGAAGAATCTCGGCACGCGCCTCGCGCAGGCGAACCCCGCGCTGCGCCAGGACCTCCAGTTCTTCGTGCTGCGCGACCACACGGTGAACGCGTTCGCGCTGCCGGGCGGCTTCGTCGGCGTGCACACCGGCCTGCTCAACACCGCGGAGACCGAGTCCGAGCTCGCCTCGGTGCTCGGCCACGAGCTTGCCCACGTCAGCCAGCGCCATATCGCGCGCATGCTGTCGCAGCAGCAGCAGATGCAGATGCCGATGATGGTGGCGCTCGCCGCCGCCATCCTGCTCGGGCGCTCGCGTCCGGACCTGGCGACCGGCGCGGCGGCTGCGGCGCAAGGCGCCGCCGTTCAATCCCAGCTCAGCTACTCGCGAGACTTCGAGCGCGAAGCCGACCGCATCGGCCTGCAGACGCTGGAAGATGCGGGCTTCGACGTGCGCGCGATGGCCGCCTTCTTCGAGAAGATGCAGCGCTCCACGCGGGTGAGCGACGACGGCACGCTGCCGGGATACCTGCGTACCCACCCGATCACCACCGAGCGCATCGCCGACGTGCAGAACAAGGCCGCTGCGATGCCTTACCGGCAGCACGCCGACGCGGTCGAGTTCTACCTCGTCCGCGCGAAGTTGCGCGCCGATGGGGGCGAGGCGCGCGACGCGGTGGCGAGCTTCGAATCGGCGCTGCGCGATCACCGCTATTCGAGCGAGCCGGTGGCGCACTACGGGCTTGCCGAGGCGCTGGTGCGTGCCGGCCGTGCGAAGGACGCCCAGCGCGAGTTCGAGCGGGTGCGCTCGAGCGGCATCGAGAGCCCGATGCTCGAGACGCTCGCGGCGCGCATCAGGCAGGCGGCCGGCGACAAGGCCGGCGCAGCGAGCATCCTGGCTCAGGCGCAGAAGCGCTATCCGGATTCGCGCGCCGTCGGCTACGCCTATATCGCGGCGCTGCAGGACACCGGGCAGAACGATGCGGCGGTAGCGGCGCTGCGCCAGGCGCTGACGCAGTATCCGAAGGACGCGCGGCTCTATGCCATGCAGGCGAAGGCCTACGCCGGGATGGGCAAGCGGACGCTGCAGCACCAGGCGCAAGGCGAAGCGTACGCGCTGCAGGGCAGCCTGCCCGCCGCCATCGAGCAGATGCAGCTCGCGCGCTCGGCGGGCGACGGCGACTTCTACCAGCTCTCCGTCATCGACGTGCGCCTGAAGGAGCTGCGCGCCCAGTACGCCACCGAGATGAAAGAAGCGCAGCGCTAGCGCTTGCTGCCGCGCGGCTCGTAATAGGCTTCGTAGAGCAGGTCGAAGGTCTTCTCGGCTTCGGCGAGCAGCTCCTGCGGAGTCGACGAGCGGCGTAGCGCCCCCTGCAGCAGCGTTTGCACGCCGGCGGCTTCAGGCACCGTCACGCCGCCGATCTCCAGGAAATGCACGATGCTCGCGATCTTCGCGAGCGCCGGATTGCGCCCGAGGCTCAGCCTGGCGAGCATCTCTTCGTAGGCGATGCGCTCCGCGCTCGCCGGAAAATGGGCGCCGTCGTAGGCGAAGCCGAGCGCGCCCGCGGGCGGCTCCTCGTTTTTCTCGAGCCACGCGAGCTTTGCTTCCGGATCGACGAAGCGCCGGATGAGCCAGGCGCAGGCGAGGCGATCGGCCCAGGCGGGCTTGCGCGTGGCCCAGTGCCGCCGCAGGAGCTTTTCGTCCGGCCCGAAGGCGGCCGGCAACGAGGCGGTGGAGAGCAGCGCCTTCACCTCGCGCTCGGCCTTGGCGAGCGCCTGCTCGGCGCGCTTGCGCGCCTCGCTTGGAAAAAAGTCGAGCACCGAGATCGCCTCGAAGTCGCGCCGCTGCTTCTGCAGCACGCGCGCAATGGCGCTCGGATCGGCGTGCCCGAAGCTCACGCGCAGGCTCTTGACGGTCTTGATCAGCTCCTCGTAGCGCGCCGTGCGGTCGAACAGGCGCTCGAGCAGGCCCTGCTGCGCGGACGACGCTGCCTCCACACGCAGGATCTGCGCATTGCCCGCGCTCTTGCCGATGTAATCGGCGAGCGCGTCCAGCGCTCGCCGGTTTGCCGGCGTATCGGGCAGCACGTAGACGCCCTCGCGCATCACCGCGGCACCCAGCGATTCGAGCGTGCGCAGCATGCGCATGCGCACGTCCGGATCCTCGGTCGGCAGCTGCGTAACCGTGACGAGCCAGTTCCCCATGGCGGCTGGCATCTTATACTCTGTGGCCTATGACCTTCGACAAGGAACTCGAGCCGGTCACGAGCCTCTCGCACGCCGAGGACGGCAAGGAGTTCACCTTATTCATGAGGAAGAAGTGAGGCGCTTCGTCGCCGCGCTCGCGCTCGCGCTCGCGAGCGGCGCGGTCGCCGCGGATGCGACCTACAGCGTGAAGCTGCTCACGCCGGAGACCGCGCTGAAGGCGGCGCAAGCCGCGCTCGCTCGCTGCCGCGCGAGCGGTTTCCAGGTGAGCGTCGCGATCACCGATCGCATGGGCGTGGTGCAGGTGTTGCTGCGCGATCGCTTCGCCGGACCGCATACGCCGGAGCTCGCGAGCGCCAAGGCGTACACCGCGGTCAGCTTTCGCACCAACACCACGGAGCTCGCCGAGGCCACGCAACCGGGCAAGCCGCAGAGCGGCATTCGCAACCGGCCGAACGTCGCCGCGGTCGGCGGCGGCATGATGATCGAGGCGAGCGGCTCGCTCGTCGGCGCGATCGGCGTGTCCGGCGCGCCCGGCGCTCGCGACGACGATGCGTGCGCCGCCGCCGGCATCAGCGCGATCCGCGAGGACCTCGAGCTCTAGGCTGACCGCTTGCCGATCCGGCCGCGCGAGTTCCGCGTCGACGAGCACGCCAAGGTCCGCCTGCAGCGCTGGCCGACGCGCGTCGCGCCGTATTACCGCTCCAAGGAAGACTACGAGAAGCTGCTCGCCGAGCACGTCGACGAGCTCAGGGACCTGCAGGACAAGCACTACGCCTACAACCGCTACGCGTTACTCGTCATCTTTCAGGGCATGGACGCGGCGGGCAAGGACGGCGCCATCAAGCACGTGATGAGCGGCCTGAATCCGCAAGGCTGCCAGGTGGTGAGCTTCAAGCATCCGAGCGCCACCGAGCTCGAGCACGACTTCCTGTGGCGCGCAGCCCTGCAGCTTCCCGAGCGCGGCCGGATCGGCATCTTCAACCGCTCGTACTACGAAGAGGTGCTGATCGTGCGGGTTCATCGCGAGATCCTCGAGCGGGAAGATCTGCCCGATGAGCTCGTCACCGACAAGGGCATCTGGGAAGATCGCTATCGCTCGATCCGCCATTTCGAGCGCCACCTGCATCGCAACGGCACGAGCGTCATCAAGTTCTTCTTCCACCTCTCCAAGGCAGAGCAGCGCCAGCGCTTCCTCGCGCGCATCGACGAGCCGGCGAAGAACTGGAAGTTCTCGATGGCAGACATCGAGGAACGCAAGTACTGGCCCCAATATATGAAGGCCTATGCAGCCTGCCTCGCCGCCACCAGCACGCAGCATGCGCCCTGGTATGTCGTGCCGGCCGACGACAAGAGGAACGCGCGCCTCATCGTCTCGGCAATCATTCTGGACGCCTTCAGGCGGCTGGGCGTGTGCTATCCCAGAGTGACGCCCCAGCGCAAGCGCGAGCTGCGCGCGATACGCAGGAAGCTCGCTTAAGCAATCGCCATACCAGCGCGCGGCGGCGCGACTATGAAATAATCGGTCGCATGCTGGCGCGATGGATCAGGTTCGGCCCGACGGCGCAGCGCGAGTTCGACGCCGCGCATGCGTCGCTCGCCGCCGTGCAGCCGAAGAGCGCGGCGCCCATCCTGTTGTGGGCCGAGGAAGCCGCGCGCTACCCGTTCGCGCTGATCGCGCCGCGGCGGCTCGCGCCGGGGCGCGAGTCGCGCTGGCTCTCGTGGGGCCTCGCCGCCGCCGTCGCGACCTACCGG
>DASSLQ010000126.1:0-2478 GCA_035689325.1 Burkholderiales bacterium
GGTCTTGCCGTCGCCCGGAATCCATACCGCACCGGAAAGGTCGTCCGTGCGCAGCAGCGGCCAGAGGGCGCCGGCTTCGGTCGGAGTGACGAATTCGAACTCGATGCCGAAGCTCTTCGCCCGCGCCATCTGGCGCTTGAAGAGCTTGAGGCGCTCCGGGGTCCTGGCGACGTTGAGGCTGCCGCAGCGCTTCCAGCCGGTGGCCAACCCCGTTTCCGCTTCGAGCGTCGAGTACAGCTCGATGCCGTAGCGGCTCATGCGCGTGGCGTTGCGCGTGGCGCGGAGCTGTCCGACCAGTCCGGCGGCGTGCCACGTCGTGCCGCAGGTGAGCTTGCCCTGCTCGAGCAGCACGACGTCGGAGATTCCAAGCTTGGTCAGATGGTAGGCGACGGAGCAGCCGGCGATCCCGCCGCCGACGATCACGACCCGGGCGTGCGTCGGAAGGCCCAAGCTCACAGCTTGAGCGCGGCGATGCCCGCCACGACGCTCACCGCGCCGGCGAGACGCGGCAGCCCGAAGCCTTCCTTGAGCCAGAACGAGCCGATGAGCGCCGCGAAGAGCACCGAGGTCTCGCGCAGCGCCGCGACGGCGGCCACGGGTGCGCGGGTCATGGCCCACAGCACGATGCCGTAGGCGGCGAAGCTGCACGCGCCGCCCACCAGTCCACGTCCCGCGCCTTTCGCGGCGTACGCCAGCGCGGCGCGGCCGCGCCGCGCGATCACCCAGGCGATGAAGGGCAGGCCTTCGATAAAGAGCAGCCACGACACGTAGCCCGCGGGACTGCCCGAGGCGCGGGCGCCGGTCGCATCGACGAGCGTGTAGGCGGCGATCACGCCGGCGTTGGCGAATGCCCAGCGCGCGGCGGCGGGGGGATGTTTGCGGATCGACGGGTGGCGCACGAAGGCGATGCTCACGATGCCGAGCGAGATGAGCATAATGCCGAGCGTCGTGGTGACGCTGGGCAGCTCCGCCAGGAAGGCAATCCCGAGGATGGCGACGATCAGGGGCGCCGTTCCGCGCATCAGCGGGTAGGCGAACGACAGATCCCCGACCTTGTAGGCGCGCGCCAGCGTGAGGTAGTAGCCGAAGTGGATCGTGGCCGAGGCGGCGATGTACGGCCACGCCGCGGCCACCGGTATGGAGACGAACGGCACCACGGCGAGCGCGCACAGCGACGACCCGGCGACCACGGTCGCTGTGTCCAGCAGCGCGTCGCCGCCGGGGGCCGACTTGAGCAGCGCGTTCCAGCCCGCGTGCAGCAGTCCCGCGCCTAGGACCGCAAGGGTGACGCCGAGCGTGAGCTCCATCACCGGCGCGCGAGCCGCATCAGGCGGTGCGCGGCTTCGGCTTCTTCCAGCCGTCGTCTGCGGGTGCGGCGGCCGCGACGAGCGCCTCGCTCTCAGGCGCTTCCTTAAGCCGCGTCTTGGCGAGCACGCCAGCCTCCTCGAGGATCGGATAGGCGATCGAGCAGATGTGGGAGTTGATGCGCTTCAAGTCGCTGATCATGTCCAGATGCAGCGAGGAAGTCTCGATGCTCTGGGCCGTGTTGTCCATGAGCCGCGAGAGGTGCGAGTTGGCGTAGGAGCGCTCCAGATCGCGGAACAGGACTTTCTCGGCCAGCAGCTGCTGGGCGCTCTTGAGATCACCGTGGAGAAAAACGCTCATGCCCAGCCGCAGGTTCGCCACCAGCCGCCCATGGAGGTCGCAGATTTCCTGCATCCCGGCGTCGGAGAAGTTGCGGCCCTTGTCGATCTTCTTCTCCTCCAGGTCCGCGACGATGCGCTCGATGATGTCGCCGACCTGCTCCATGTTGATTGCGAAGGACACGATGTCGGCCCAGCGCCGGCCCTCCTTTTCGTCGAGGGCCTCGCGGCTGATCTGGGTGAGATAGAGCTTCACCGCGGTGTAGAGCTTGTCGACCACGTCGTCCATCTTCTTGAGCCGCTCGGCGAGCTCGCGGTCGTTGGTCTTGAGCACCGTGAGCATGCCGGTCAGCATCTCCTCGACGACGTCCCCGATGCGCATCGCCTCGCGCACTGCGTTGCCGATGGCAAGCGCCGGCGTGCCGAGTGCGGACGGGTCCAGGTAGCGCGGCTTCGCCGGATTGTCCTCGTCGGTGCGCGTCGGCATGAGTCGCTCGGCCAGTCGCGCGACCGGCTCCGTCAGGAACAGGAATATCGCCGCGAGCGCGACGTTGAAGGCGAGATGGAAGGCGACCACGGCAGCGCCGCCCGCGATGCCCACGGACGCAAAGCCGTCCTCGATGTACGACAGCAGCGGAATGGCGAGAAGGCAGCCGGTCAGTCGGAAGAGGAGGTTGCCGAGGTTCACGCGCTGCGCTTCCGGCGGCGCGGTGAGCGTGTTGATCATCGCCAGCATGCCGCTGCCGAGATTGGCGCCGAGCACCAGTCCGAGCGCCACGTGCAGCGAGATCACGTCCGAAGTCACCAGCGCCGAAGTGAGCAGCACCACGGCAAG
>DASSLQ010000127.1:0-11284 GCA_035689325.1 Burkholderiales bacterium
TGATGCGCGGCGTGGTGAGCGGCATGACGATGGTCGCGCGGCATCGCAGGCGCTGGGCGGCAAGCGCAACGCCCTGCGCATGGTTGCCGGCACTCGCGGCGATGACGCCGCGCTGCAGGCGCGAGCGCGGCAGCGCCGCCATCTTGTTGTAGGCGCCGCGCAGCTTGAACGAGAATACCGGCTGCAGATCCTCGCGCTTGATAAGCAGGTGGTTCTGCAGGCGCTCGGAGAGCGCGCGCGCGGGCTCGAGCGGCGTCTCCATCGCCACGTCGTAAACGCGCGCCTTGAGGATTCGCTCCAGGTAATCGTTACGCGGCATGCGCAAAATCTAACATGACCGGTTTCGCCGTCCTCGCCGGCCGCGCACGCGCGCTAAAGCGCGAGCTCGTGGCGCTCGCGCTGGCCGTGCGGCATCCGAGCACGCCCTGGTACGGCAAGCTAGTCGTCGCGGGCTGCGTGGCCTACGCGCTCACACCGGTCGATTTCATCCCGGACGTCATCCCGGTGATCGGCTTCATCGACGACCTCATCTTCATTCCGCTCGCCATCGCGCTCGCGGTGCGCTTCATTCCAGCGCCGGTGCTCGCCGACTGCCGCGCACGCTCGCTCGAGATCGAGGCTCGCGCCCCGCGGCTCGGCAAAGGCGCCTGGCTCGTGATCGGCATAGCTTGGGTCGCAACGGTGGCGCTGGTCGCCGTTTGGACGGTGCGCTGATGCGCACGCAGGTCGGCATCGTTGGCGCTGGCCCCGCCGGATTGCTGCTTTCGCATCTGCTGCATCTCGATGGCATTGACTCGGTGGTCATCGAGACGCGCAGCCGGCAGGAGATCGAGGCCACGATCCGCGCCGGCGTGCTCGAGCAAGGCACGGTCGACCTGCTGAAGGCAACCGGCGTCGGCGAGCGCATGCAGCGCGAGGGGTTCGTGCACGAAGGGATTTACCTGCGCTTCGCCGGGCGCAGCCATCGGATCGATTTCCCGAGCCTTACCGGCGGCCGCGCCATCATGGTCTACGCGCAGCACGAAGTGATCAAGGATCTCGTCGCCGCGCGGCTCGGCGCGGCCGGCAAGATCCTCTTCGAGGTGAAGGACGCGGCGGTCTACGACCTCGACACGCGGGAGCCCAAGGTGCGCTTCCATCACGCTGGGCGGCTGGAGGAGCTCGGCTGCGACTTCATCGCCGGCTGCGATGGCTTCCACGGCATCACGCGTCCGTCGATTCCGTCGCGCCTGCGCCACGAGTTCACGCGCGTCTATCCGTTCGGCTGGTTCGGCATCCTGGTCGAGGCGCCATCGTCAACCGACGAGCTGATCTACGCGCACCACGACCGCGGCTTCGCGCTCGTCAGCACGCGCTCGCCGCAGATCCAGCGCCTTTACCTGCAGTGCGATCCGAACGACGAAGTGAAGAACTGGCCCGACAGCCGCATCTGGGAAGAGCTGCACGCGCGGCTCGAGACCGTGGAGGGGTGGCGGCTCGCCGAAGGCCGCATCTTCCAGAAGGGCATCATCGCGATGAGGAGCTTCGTGGTCGAGCCGATGCGCCACGGGCGCCTGTTTCTCGCCGGCGACGCCGCGCACATCGTCCCGCCGACCGGCGCCAAGGGCTTGAACCTCGCCGCGGCCGATGTACGCGTGCTCTCCAAAGCATTGGCCGCGTTCTACGCCACGCACGACGAGCAGGCGCTCAAGGACTATTCGGCCATCGCGCTGCGCCGCGTCTGGCGCGCGGAGTATTTCTCCTGGTGGATGACCTCGATGCTGCATCGCTTCCACGACGAGACGCCGTTCCACCACCGGGTACAGCTCGCTGAACTCGACTACGTCGTCACCTCGCGCGCGAAGGCGCAGACGCTCGCCGAGAACTACGTCGGCCTGCCGCTCGAGTAGTGCTTGAGCGGCTCCAGCGCTGGGCGACCGAGCTCAAGACACAGCTCCTCACGCTCTGGTTCTGCCGCAAGCACCGCGAGACGCCGTGGGCCGCGAAGGCAGTGATCGCGCTCGTCGTCGCGTACGCGCTCAGCCCGATCGATCTCATTCCCGACTTCATCCCGGTGCTCGGCTATGTCGACGACCTGATCATCGTGCCGCTAGGTATCTACTTCGCCTTGCGGCTGACGCCACCCCATGTGCTGGCGGAGGGCCGCCGGCGGGCGCTCGAATGGAAAGCGCCGCCGAAAAACTGCTGGGCTGCGGCGTTCGTCGTGCTGGTATGGATAGCGCTGGCATATGGGCTGTGGAAAATGGCGGCATGAGCGCCGAAGACCTGGAAATGCTGGCGCGGCTACTCGCCGCGCTCGCCGCCGGCGCGCTCATCGGCTACGAGCGCTCGTATCACGGCCGGCCGGCGGGCTTTCGCACGCATGCGCTGGTCTGCGTGGCCTCGAGCCTCCTGATGCTCATCACCGTGTATGAGTCGCATTGGGTGAGCGGCGTGGCGGTGGGGCGCGTGCAGCTCGATCCGACGCGCATGGCACAGGGCATCATGACCGGCATCGGCTTCCTGGGCGCCGGCGTGATCATCCGCGAAGGGTTTTCGGTCCGCGGACTGACCACTGCAGCATCGATCTGGATCACCGCGGCGATCGGCATCCTTGCGGGCATCGGCTTCTACTTCCCGCTGGTAGTCTCGGTGGTGCTGACCCTCGGGGTGCTCGCCTTCTTCCGCTGGATCGAGGCGCGCATGCCGTCGCAGGCGTACTACCACTTCGACGTACGCTTCACGCGCAGTGCGCCGATGACCGAGCGCCAGGTGCGCGAGCTGGTCGAAGCGCACGGCTTCAGCATCGCCAACTTCAGCTATCGCCTCGAAGGCGAGGGCCGCATCCGGCGACACAGCATGGTGATCCGCTCCGCCGACCGCGCGGGCGCCGGCCGGCTATCGGTCACGCTCGAAGGGATGGAATCGGTCGTCGAATTCCGGATCGCGCCTACCGGCGACTAGCGACTACAGATGTCGTCCCCGCGGAAGCGGGGACCCAGTCCTTTTTGGGCTCCCGCTTTCGCGGAGCGACGACAGATTAGGCAGCCTGCAGCTTCGCCACCGCGACGGCGAGCCACTTCACGCCCTGCGCGCCGAAGTTAACCTGCACGCGCGCGTCGCCGCCCTGCCCTTCCGCGTCGATGATCACGCCCGCGCCGAACTTGGCATGCACCACGTTCTGCCCGATGCGAAAGCCGCCCACTTCGCGCGTCACCGGCTTCTTGATCACCGGCTCGGCGCGCCGGCCGGCAAAGCCGGAATCGAAGGCGCGCTGGCGCGAGAAGCGCGGCGTGAGCCATTTCAGCAGGCTCTGCGGGATCTCTTCCAGGAAGCGCGACGGGATGTTGTAGCGCGTCTGGCCGTGCAGCATGCGCGTCTGCGCGTGGGAGAGATAGAGCCGCTGCCGCGCCCGCGTGATGGCGACGTAAGCGAGCCGCCGCTCTTCCTCGAGGCCGTCGCGCTCGGTCACGCTCTGCTCGTGCGGGAACAGGCTTTCCTCGAGGCCGGAGATGAAGACGACGTCAAACTCCAGGCCCTTGGCCGAATGCACCGTCATCATCTGCAGCGCGTCGGCGCCTTCGCCTGCCTGGTGCTCGCCCGCCTCGAGCGCCGCGTGGGTAAGGAACGCCGTGAGCGGGTCCACCGCTTCGCCCGACTCGACTTCCCGCTCCTCGTCGCTGAAGGTGGCGGCGGCGTTCACCAGCTCTTCCAGGTTCGCGATGCGGTCGGCGCCTTCCCGCTCGGTCTTGTAGTGCTCGATGAGGCCGCTCTTCGCGACGACGTGCTCGACCACCTCGTGCAGCGGCAGCCCCTGCGTCTGGGCGCGCAGGCTCTCGATCAGCGCGCGGAACGGCGCCGCTTTCGAGCCAGCCGCCGCGGCGAACAATGAACTTCCTGCCTGCTTCGCAGCGTCCTGCAGGCTTTCGATGCTGCGCGCGCCGATCCCGCGCGGCGGGAAATTGGCAACCCGCAGGAAGGCATTGTCATCGTCGGGCAGCGCCACGAGGCGCAGGTACGCAAGAGCGTGCTTGATCTCCGCGCGCTCGAAAAACCGCAGCCCGCCATAGACGCGATACGCCACGCCGCGCGAGAAAAGCGTGTGCTCGAGCACCCGCGATTGCGCATTCGAGCGGTAGAGCACCGCCATCTGCGAGAGCGGCGTGCCGTCGCGTGAGAGCGCCTGCACCTCGTCGACGATCCAGCGCGCTTCATCGGTATCGGACTCGCCCTCGAACACGCGCACCGGCTCGCCCTTGCCCGCAGCGGTCCAGAGGTTCTTCCCCAGCCGGTTGCGGTTATTGGCGATGAGCGCGTTGGCCGCATCGAGGATGTTGCCGTGCGAGCGGCAGTTCTGCTCGAGCCGCACGACCGTCGCTACCTTGAATTCGCGCTCGTAGTCGGCCATGTTCCCGACATGGGCGCCGCGGAAGGTGTAGATCGACTGGTCGTCGTCGCCGACGCAGAAATACCTGGCGCCGCCGCCCGCGAACAGCTTGAGCCAGCGGTATTGCAGCCGGTTCGTGTCCTGGAACTCATCGACCAGCATGTGCTGGAAGCGCTGCGCGTAATGGGCGCGCAGGATCTCGTTGCGCTTGAGCAGCTCGTAGCTGCGCAGCAGGAGCTCAGGGAAATCGACGACGCCCTCGCGCTGCAGCTGCTCGTCGTACGCGGCGTAGAAGTCCGCCATGCGCCGCGTGTTGTCGTCGGTGACCGGCACATCGCGCGCACGGACGCCCTCTTCCTTGTTGGCGTTGATGAACCATGCCAGCTCGCGCGGCGGAAAGCGCTCGTCGTCCATGTTGAGGCTCTTCGCGAGGCGCTTCACCAGCGCCTGCTGATCCTGCGAGTCGAGAATCTGGAAGGCTGGCGGCAGGCCTGCCTCGCGATAATGCGCGCGCAGCATGCGATTGCAAAGCCCATGGAACGTGCCGATCCACATGCCGCGCGGATTGACCGGCAGCATCGCGGTGACTCGCGTGAGCATCTCGCGCGCCGCCTTGTTCGTGAACGTCACCGCCAGGATGCGAGCCGGAGTAACGCGGCCGCCCTTGATTAGCCACGCGATGCGCGTCGTAAGCACGCGCGTCTTGCCGCTGCCCGCCCCCGCGAGGATGAGCGCGTGCTCGTCGGGAAGCGTGACGGCGGCTAGCTGCTCCGGGTTGAGAAGTTCGAGGTGAAGCGACAAAGCCTTTGCATTATAGGGTCGTAGCGCAACGCGGCGCGCTTCCTCGGACCACCGCCATGGCTGCGGCAGCGCAATGCGTCGCATTGATGCAAGTGAAATCCGCAGGCACCATTCTGTTTAACGCTCGGAGCCAGACATGGGGCACCGCTACGCCGAACGGGAGTGCGCGCGCGCCAGCGCGTTCGAACGCATCTGGAGCGATTATTTGGACCGCGTGTTCGAAGACGTCGCGCGCTACTACGATCGCGCCAACGTCTTCGCCACTCTGGGGCTGCTCTCCCCGCTGCGCCGGCGCTTCGTGTCGACCATTGACATCAAGTCGCACGACCGAGTGCTCGACGTCTGCGCCGGTACCAACGTCGTCGGCATCGAGCTGCTCAAGCGCGAGCCGACGCTCGAGGTGCACGCGATCGACAAGAGCCAGGCGATGCAGGATGTGGGGACGCACGCGGCGGGGGCGCTCGGGTTGCACATCGAGAGCCATATCGGCGACGTGCACCGCCTGCCGTTCCCGGACAACCATTTCGACATCGTCACCCTGCAGTGGGCGTCGCGGCATCTGCGGGTCATCGAGGTCTTGGGCGAAGTGAACCGCGTGCTGAAGCCGGGCGGGCGCTTCTATCACTGCGACATGCTGCGACCGGCAAACCGGGTGGTGGAGCAAGCCTACTATCTGTACCTCACCGCCTGCGTCGGCCTCATCTCATGGGCTTTTCGCAGCGGGCCGGCGGCCCTGGAGTGCAGGCGCTACTTCGTCGATGCCATTCGCCTTTTCTATTCCACCGCCGAGTTTTCGCGCCTGCTCGAGGAGCTCGGCTTCTCGCAGGTCGTGGGCAGATCGGTGCTTCTGGGCGCGGTGGCGTTTCACCGCGCCTGCAAGCCCTAGCGTTATCCCAGAACCCGCGGCGCGGTAACGCCAAACTTGCCGCGCAGCTGCTTCGCGAGCGCTTCTGCTTCGGCGCGCGAAGCAAGCTGGCGGATGCGCACGGTGTAAGTGATCTTGTCGCCCTGCTTCAGCGGCCGCAATTCCGCCGGGTAGCCGGCGTTCTGCAACGCGTCGTAGATCGGCAGCACGCCGCTCTGCTCTTGCGCGCTCGCCAGCACCACGCTGTAGCGTCCGCCGCGCCGCGCGATGCCCTTGCCCGCCTGCAGCTCGACTTCGGCAGACCAGGTGCCGATCTGCGTTTCGTTCACCACGCCGACGGGCTGGGCCTTGCCGTCGACGCGGCGATAGAACTGCCGCGGCTCGCGCAGCGTCACCGGCTGCTCTGCGGCGGCCGCGACCTCGATCTCGCCGTCGATGAGGCAGATGGTCTCGTTTCCCGACCGCGCGCGGCCCCAGAAATCCGTACCGCGGATGCCGGCGGTCACCTGTGCCGCGCGCACCGAGACTTCGCGCTTGCGCGATTTCGACACGACATCGGTGGTGAAGCGAAACGCGCCCTCGAGCACATCGAGCGCCGCCTTGAAGAGCTCGCGCGCGGGCGATAGCTCGGTGAAGCGCAGCTGTCCCTTCTCGCCGAGCCTGACGAGGCTGCCTTCGGCGAGCTTCACCAAGACGCGCGATCCGGCGTCGGTGACGACCTGGTCGCCGGGGCGCAGCTCCATCCCGGGAATGAGCGGCAGCCGCCGGCCGTCGCGCTCGATCCACGCCGGCATCTGCACCCCTTCGACGAGCGCGGCGACCTGCGCGAGCGCGCTCTCGATCGGCACGAGCGCCATGGTCGCCAACAGCACGAGCAGCGATTTCATCGAGCCTCCCGCCCTATAATTTCGCGCTTCGCATGCAGGAAACTTACGAGCCGCAGGTTCTCGAGCGCGAGGCCCAGGATTTTTGGGAGACCCGCCGCTCGTTCCAGGTCACGGAAGATCCTTCGAAGCGGAAGTTCTACTGCCTGTCCATGTTCCCCTACCCCTCGGGGAAGCTGCACATGGGGCACGTGAGGAACTATACCATCGGCGACGTTCTCACCCGCTACTACCGGATGCGCGGGTACAACGTGCTGCAGCCAATGGGCTGGGACGCGTTCGGACTTCCCGCCGAGAACGCGGCGATGGCGAACAAGGTGCCGCCCGCAAAGTGGACCTACAGCAACATCGCCACGATGAAGTCGCAGCTGCAGAGCCTCGGCTTCGCGCTCGACTGGCATCGCGAGCTCGCCACCTGCAAGCCCGAGTACTACAAGTGGAACCAGTGGCTTTTCACGCGCCTCTTCAAGAAAGGCCTCGCCTATAAGAAGACCGGCACCGTCAACTGGGATCCCGTAGACCAGACGGTGCTCGCGAACGAGCAGGTGATCGAGGGACGCGGCTGGCGCACCGGCGCGCTCGTCGAGAAGCGCGAGATCCCAATGTACTTCTTCCGCATCACTCACTACGCGGAGGACCTCCTCGCGGCGCTCGACGATCTGCCCGGCTGGCCCGAGCAGGTCAAGCTGATGCAGAAGAACTGGATCGGAAAATCAGAGGGCGTCCGCATCGGCTTTCCGTACGAGTTGGACGGAAGGAAGCAAGTCCTCTGGGTATTCACCACGCGCGCCGACACTTTGATGGGCGCAACGTTCATGGCGGTCGCCGCCGAGCATCCGATCGCCGAGGCGGCCGCGAAGCGCGATCCGAAGGTGAGGGCCTTCGTTGAAGAGTGCAAGAAGGGTGCAGTGATAGAGGCCGAACTCGCCCAGATCGAGAAGAAGGGCGTAGCGACCGGCATCTTCGTCACAAATCCGCTCAGCGGCGAAAAGTTGCCGGTGTGGGTAGGCAACTACGTGCTTATGGGCTATGGCGAAGGTGCGGTGATGGGCGTGCCGGGGCACGACGAGCGCGACTTCGCGTTCGCCCTGGAATACCGCTTACCCATCAAGCAGGTCATTGAACACGGAGTTTCCATTGCGGCCCGACAGCAAAGCTGGACGAAAGAGGACTACGCGTACTACGAATTCGACGATAAGCAGTGGAAGCCTTGGTACGAAGAAAAAGAACAGGGCGTATGCGTTAATTCCGGAAAATATGATGGCCTGACATACCAAGCAGCAGTCGACGCGATTGCTGCAGACCTAAAACAAAAAGGCTTAGGCGAGAAGCAGGTGCAGTGGCGGCTGCGCGACTGGGGCATCTCGCGCCAGCGCTACTGGGGCTGCCCGATTCCCGTCATTCACTGCCCGGCTTGCGGAGACGTGGCGGTGCCCGACAAGGACCTGCCGGTCGTGCTGCCGGAGCATCTCGTGCCCGACGGCGCCGGCAATCCGCTCAACAAGCT
Organism: Burkholderiales bacterium; assembly: GCA_035689325.1. Taxonomy (GTDB): domain Bacteria; phylum Pseudomonadota; class Gammaproteobacteria; order Burkholderiales; family SG8-39; genus SCGC-AG-212-J23. Next base: position 8,424 of record DASSLQ010000127.1, read on the forward strand.
ACCGGAATTCGTCAACACCAAGTGTCCGGAGTGCGGCCGCGCGGCCAAGCGCGAGACCGACACCATGGACACGTTCGTCGACTCGTCGTGGTACTTCGCGCGCTTTTGCTGCCCGGGACAGGACAACGCCATGGTCGACGAGCGCGCGCAGTACTGGATGGCGGTCGATCAGTACATCGGCGGCATCGAGCACGCGATCCTGCATCTGCTCTACTCGCGCTTCTTCCAGCGCGTGATGCGCGACGAAGGGCTGATCCCGGAAATCGCCGAGCCGTTCGCCAACCTCCTCACGCAAGGCATGGTGCTGGCGGAGTCCTATTACACCGATGCCAGCGGGCGGCGCGAGTGGGTCAATCCGGCGCAGGTGACAGTCGAGCGCGACGCCAAGGGCAAGATCCTTGCGGCGAAGCGCACCGCGGACGGCGTGCCCGTCATCTATGACGGCATCGGCACGATGTCGAAGTCGAAGAACAACGGCGTCGATCCGCAGGCGCTGATCGACAAGTACGGCGCCGACACCGCGCGCTTCTACACGATGTTCGCCTCCCCGCCGACCAACACGCTCGAATGGAGCGACGAGAGCGTCGAAGGCTCCTACCGCTTCCTGCGGCGGGTCTGGGACTTCGGCTGCAAGTTTTCTCGCGCGAAGTGCGCGCCCAGCATGGATCGCGAGATCCGCTATGCCATCCATGCCGAGCTAAGAAAGGCGAACGACGACATCGAGCGTCAGAAATTCAACACGGTCGCCTCGGCGTGCATGAAGATTCTGAACGCCGTGGAGGGACTCCCCGAGTGGGACGAGACTTCCCGGGAAGGCCTGTCGATCCTGATCCGGCTGCTCTCGCCGATCGCGCCGCATATCACCCATCATCTCTGGCGCGAGCTCGGCTACGGCGAGGATGTCATGCAGGCGGCGTGGCCCGAGCCAGATCCGGCGGCGCTTGAGCAGGACGAGATTGAGCTCGTAGTGCAGGTCAATGGCGTCAAGCGTGGAACAGTCCGTGTTCCGAAATCCGCCGATCAAAGGGCTTTGGAGGCAATCGTCAAGTCGCTCGAATTCGTAAAGCGCCAGATCGGCGAGAAGATCATCAAACGCATCGTCATCGTCCCGGGGCGTCTGATTAACGTAGTGGTATGAGCCGGGCGCCGACGGTTCTCCTCGCGCTCGCGCTCGCTGCCTGCGGCTTTCACCTGCGCGGCAGCGTGAGCGTGCCGTTCGATACGCTGTACATCCCGAATGCCAAGAGCGGCATTGCGCTCGAGCTCAAGCGCAATATCGAGGCCGGTACCAGCGTGAAGGTGGTCGACGATCCAAAGACAGCGGATGCGGTGCTCGAGCTCGCGGGGGAGAATCGCGAAAAGATCATCCTGTCGCTCACCGGCACGGGGCGCGTGCGCGAATTTCGGCTGCGCTACACGGTGAATTACCGCGTGTACGACGGCAAAGGCATGGACTACGTGCCGACCACGCTGGTGCAGTTGACGCGCGACGTGACGTACAACGATTCCGATATCCTGGCGAAGGAATCGGAAGAGCAGCTGCTGTTTCGCGACATGCAGAGCGACATGGTGCAGCAGGTGATGCGGCGGCTTGCCGCCGTCGAGCGGCCCAAACCGAAGGCACAGTAATGCAGATACGCGCCAACGAACTCGACGCGCAACTCGCACGGCGGCTGCTGCCCGCTTATGCCATCCATGGCGACGAGCCGCTGCTCGCCATGGAAGCGGCGGACGCGGTGCGTGCCGCGGCGCGCCGCGCCGGCTACGCCGAGCGCGAGGTGCTCGAGCCCGGCCGCGGCTACGACTGGAGCGAATTCGCGCACGCGATGGGCAGCCTCTCGCTCTTCGCGGCGAAAAAGATCGTCGAGCTGCGGCTGCCGGGCGGCAAGCCCGGCACGCAGGGCGCAGCGGCGATCGGCGCCTATTGCCAGCGACCGAGCGAAGACCAGCTGCTTCTCGTCACGCTGCCGCGGCTCGACCGCGCGAGCCAAGGCTCGCCGTGGTTCAGCGCGCTTGCGCGCATCGGCGCGGTGGTCGACATCTGGCCGATCGATCGCGCGCGGCTGCCTGCGTGGATCGCCGAGCGCCTGACGCGCCAGCAGCAGCGCGCGAGCCGCGAGGTGCTCGAATTCATCGCCGAGCGCGTGGAGGGCAACCTGCTCGCCGCGCACCAGGAGGTGCAGAAGCTCGCGCTGCTCGCGCCCCCCGGCGAGCTCTCGCTGGAGACGGTGCACGCCGCAGTGGCGAGCGTCGCGCGCTACGATCCCTACGACGCGGCCGAAGCGCTCCTCGCCGGCGATCTCGCGCGCTACACGCGCGTCATCGAGGGCCTGCGCGCCGAAGGCGAGCCGCCGACGTTCGTTCTTTTCGTCATCTCGAACGCGCTCTTCGCGCTGCAGGAAGGAAACAGCGAGCGCATCTTCAATCGCACGCTGCGCCGCGCGGTCGAGGGCGCCGGGCAGCGCTTCTCGCCGCGGTGCATCGCGCGGGCCATCGCCGCTGCGGCCACAATCGATCGTGCGGTCAAAGGCATCGTCCTTGCCGAGCCGTGGCAGGCGTTCCTGCGCCTTGGGCTAAACTTCGCGGGTGGAGCAAAAGCTTGACGTAGCGGCGGCGCTCCGCGAGCTCGGCGTCGCGGCACGTGCGGCTGCACGCGAGCTCTCGCGCGCCTCCACCGAGACCAAGAACCGCGCCTTGCACGCGGCCGCCGCGGCCATCCGCGGCGCAGCCACGCGCATCCTCGAGGCCAATGCCGGCGACGTGCGCCAAGCGCGCGCCGACGGCGCCGACAGCGCGTTCCTCGACCGCCTGAGCCTCACGCCGGCGCTTGTCGAGCAGATGGCGCGCGGCGTCGAGGAAGT
>DASSLQ010000128.1:0-39340 GCA_035689325.1 Burkholderiales bacterium
GAGGCCCCAGCCGAGCGCCAGCATCCATCCCACGCGGATGCCGACGAGGCGACTCGACACCGGGTTCTGGGCGGCGGCGCGCATGGCGAGGCCGAGCGGCGTGAAGCGGAAGAACACATACAGCAACGCGAGCACCGCGAGCGTGACAAGCAGGGCGCCCACCTGGTGCGGCGACATGTAGCGGATGCCGAGCGCCGCAGGGAATGGGCTCGGAAAGCTCTTGATGGTGTAGGTGAAGATCCACCCCGCAATGCTGTTGAGTATCACCAGCAGGCCGATGAAGACGACGACCACCGCGAGCACCGGCGCATTCTCCACTGGCCGGATCACCACGCGCTCGATCAACACGCCGAGCACGAAAGCAATCAGGACCGTCAGAAGGAACGCCGGCCAATAGCCCATGCCGGCGTTGATCAGGCTCCAGGCGATGTAGGTGGCGAACATCGCCATCTCGCCCTGCGCGAAGTTCACCAGATGCGTCGCCTGGTAGATCATCACCAGCGCGAGCGCCAGGCTCGCGTAGATGCTGCCGGTGGCGAGGCCCGCGAGCACCTGGAAAAGGACGGCTTCCATCAATACCCCAGGTAGGCGCGGCGCACCGCGTCGTTGCGCTTGAGCTCGCCCGCGGTGCCGGACAGCACCACGCGTCCCGTCTCGATGACGCACGCGTGATCCGCCAGGTCGAGCGCCATCGCGGCGTTCTGCTCGACCAGCAGCATGCTCACGCCGGACTCGGCATTGATCGTGCGCAGGATGCCGAAGAGCTCGCGCACCACCAGCGGCGCGAGGCCGAAGGATGGCTCGTCGAGAAGCAGCAGCTTCGGCGCGAGCATCAGCGCGCGCGACACCGCGAGCATCTGCTGCTCGCCGCCCGAGAGCGTGCCTGCCTGCTGGCGGCGGCGTTCTTTCAGGCGCGGGAAGTACGCGTACATGCGCTCGACATCGCGCGCCACCGCCGGCCGGTCCTTGCGCGCATAGGCGCCCAGCCGCAGGTTCTCCTCGGTCGTCAGGTGCAGGAACGTGCCGCGCCCGTCGGGGACATGCGCGATGCCAAGGCGCGCGATGTCCTCGGTACGCCGGCCGGCGATGCGCTGCCCGGCGAAGCGCACCTCGCCCTCGGTGCGCACCATCCCGCAGAGTGCGCGCAGGGTGGTGGTCTTGCCGGCGCCGTTCGCGCCGAGGAGCGCGGTGATCGCTCGTTCGCTCAAGCTGAAATCGATGCCGTGGAGCACGCGCGTCGCGCCATAGCTCGCGCGCAGGCCGGCAACTTCGAGCAGCGTGTTCAGGCTGGGGCTCCGAGGTAGGCGCGCACCAGCTCCGGATGGTTGCGCACTTCGGCCGGCGTGCCCTCGGCAATGCGCTTGCCGAAATTGAGCGCCACCACCCAATCCGACAGGCTCATCAACAACTGCATATGGTGCTCGACCAGCAGCACGGTCAGCTTCAGCCGCTCGCGCAGCGTCCGAATCAACGTGCCGATCGCGCCCACTTCCTCATGGTTCAGGCCGCTCGCCGGCTCATCGAGCAGCAGCAGTTTCGGCTCGGCGGCGAGCGCGCGCGCGAGCTCGACGCGCTTCTGCGTGCCGAAGGGCAGCGCTGCCACCGGTGTCTCGGCAAAGCGCTCGAGCTCGAGCAGCGCGAGCAGCCCGCGCGCCCTGTCGCGCGCCTCCGCGTCGGCGCGCGTGGCATAAGGCAGTCGCAGCGCCGCGGCGAAGAAGCCGCCGCGCGAGCGGCTGTGGCGCCCGACCATCACGTTCTCGAGCACGCTCATGGTGCGGAAGAGCGCCAGGTTCTGAAACGTACGGCCGATGCCGAGCGCGGCGATGCGGTGGCGCGGCACGCCAAGGAGCGAGTGGCCGGCAAAGGCGATGTCGCCGCGCTCGCACGGGTAAAGCCGCGAGATGCAGTTGAAGAGCGTGGTCTTGCCGGCGCCGTTCGGGCCGATCAGGCCGACGATGCGGCCCTCCGGGACGGCGAAGGACACCCCGTCGAGGGCGACGATGCCGCCGAAGTGCACGGCAACATCGTGCACGCGCAGCAGCGCCTGCTCCGCTTCAGCAGCCAAGCCTTGTCCTCCTCCTTCGTTTTAATTCTACCGAGTTAGAATCGGTCACCCCCGCCATCCCCACGAAAGCGCGCCCGCATGAGCGAAGTCGCTCCCTACGCCATCCGCGATGGCGTCGCCGTCATCACGCTTAACAATCCGCCGGTGAACGGCCTGGGTAACGCGCTGCGCGCCGGAATACTCCGGGGCCTGCAGCGCGCGGACGCCGATCCGCAGGTGAAGGCCGCGGTGCTGATCGGCGGCGGCAAGGCGTTCTCCGGCGGCGCCGACATCCGCGAGTTCGGAAGACCGCGCGAGAAGCCCGATCTGCCGGACGTCAATGACTGCCAGGATGCGATGAAGAAGCCGCTGGTCGCCGCCATCACCGGCTTCGCGCTCGGCGGCGGCCTCGAGCTCGCGCTCGCCTGCCACTACCGCATCGCAACGCCAAAGGCACAGCTCGGCCTGCCGGAAGTGAAGCTCGGCCTCCTGCCGGGCTCCGGCGGCACGCAGCGCCTGCCGCGCATCATCCCGGTGGCCAAGGCCGTGCAGATGATGACGACCGGCAACCCGGTCAGCTCGGAGGAGGCGCTGCAGCTCGGCCTCGTCGACGAGATCGTGGAGAACGGTGATCTCCTGCAAGCGGCGCTCGTCTACGCAAACAAATTGGTCGCCGAGCACAAGCCGCTGCGCCGCATCCGCGACCTGCGGGCGCGGGGCGACGTCGATTTGAAGAAAGCGCGCGACGAGGTGGCGAAGGCCTCGCGCGGCTACCCGGCGCCCCTCGAAATTGTCGCGTGCGTGGAAGCCGCCGTGACGAAACCGTTCGACGAAGGGCGCAAGTTCGAGCGCGAGCGCTTCGCGCATCTGATGCAGACCCCGGAATCGGCAGCGCTGCGCCACGCGTTCTTCGCCGAGCGGCAGACGACCAAGATTCCCGATGTGCCCGAGGAAACGCCCACGCGCGCGGTGAAGAAAGCGGCGGTGATCGGCGCCGGCACCATGGGCGGCGGCATCGCGATGAGCTTCGCCAACGCCGGCATCCCGGTGACGATCACCGATACCACGCGCGAGGCGCTCGAGCGCGGGCTGCAGCGCATCCGCGAGAACTATGCGGGCACCGTGCAAAAAGGGCGGCTGAAGCAGGAGGAGATGGACAAGCGCATGGCGCTGATTGCGCCGAGCACCGATCTCGGCGAGCTACGCGATGCCGACATCGTGGTCGAGGCGGTGTTCGAGCGCATGGATGTCAAGCAGGAGCTCTTCCGCAAGCTCGACGGCATCGCGAAGCCGGGCGCCATTCTCGCCACCAATACGTCCACGCTGGACGTCAACCAGATCGCGGCCGCGACCCGGCGGCCGCAGGACGTGGTCGGCACGCATTTCTTCTCGCCGGCGAACGTGATGCGCTTGCTCGAAGTGGTGCGCGGCGCCAAGACCGCCAAGGACGTGCTCGCGACCACCATGAAGCTCGGCAAGACGCTGAAGAAGGTGCCCGTGGTTTCAGGCGTCTGCGACGGCTTTATCGGCAACCGCATGCTCGAGAAGTATGTGCAGCAGTCGCTCTTCCTGCTGGACGAAGGCGCGACACCGCAGCAGATCGACGGCGCGCTTGCCAAGTGGGGCATGGCGATGGGCCCGTTCACCATGTACGACATGGCGGGCAACGACATCGGCTGGGAGATCAGGAAGCGCCGCGCGAAAGAGCGGCCGGACTTCGTCTACGGCAAGTTCGCCGACCGCATCGCCGAGAAAGGCTGGTACGGACAGAAGACCGGGCGCGGCTGGTACCGGTACGAGCCCGGGAGCCGCAAGCCGATCGCGGACGCCGAGGTCGAGCGCATGCTCGCCGATTACCGCCGCGAGATGGGTTTCAAGACGCGGCCGATCACCGAGGACGAGATCGTCGAGCGCTGCGTCTACGCGCTCGCCAACGAAGGCGCGCACATCCTCGAGGAGGGCATCGCCCTGCGCGCCTCGGATGTCGACATGGTCTACCTCACGGGTTACGGCTTCCCGCCGTATCGCGGCGGGCCGATGTTCTATGCGGACACCGTGGGATTGGACAAGGTGCTCGCGGCGATCGAGCGATTCCGCAAAGGCTACCAGGGCGAGCAGTGGAAGCCCGCGCCGCTGCTCGTGCGGCTGGCGAAGGAAGGCAAACCGTTCAATAGCTAGAGCAAACCCAAGCGAGGAATCCAATGACCGAAGCAGTCATCGTCTCCACCGCGCGCACCCCGCTCTGCAAGAGCTGGAAAGGCGCGCTCAACATGACTCACGGCGCCAAGATGGGCGGGCACGTGGTGCACGCGGCGCTCGAGCGCGCCAAGGTCGACGGCCAGGAGGTCGACGACGTCATCATGGGATGCGCCAACCCCGAGGGCGCGACCGGCTGGAACATCGCGCGCCAGATCGCGATCCGCGCCGGCTGCCCGGTCACCGTGCCGGGAATGACGGTGAACCGCTTCTGCTCATCCGGGCTGCAGACCATCGCGCTCGCCGCGCAGCGCATCATGGCCGGCGAAGGCGATATCTACGTGGCGGGCGGCGTCGAGTCGATCTCGCTCGTGCAGAACGAGATGAACAAGCACCATTTCCAGGACGAGTGGCTGCACCGGCACAAGTCCGAGATCTACTGGCCGATGCTGCAAACCGCCGAGTATGTCGCGCGGCGCTACGAGATCACGCGCGAGGACCAGGACCGCTACGGCGTGCAAAGCCAGCAACGCGCCGCGAAAGCGCGCGCCGAAGGCAAGACCAAGGACGAGATCGTGCCGATCACCGTGAAGATGAAGGTGGTCGACAAGACCACGGGTGCCGAGTCGATGCGCGAAGTGATCGCCGCTGAGGACGAAGGCATCCGCGCCGACACCACGTATGAAGGCGTGTCGCAGATCAAACCGGCGATCGAGGGCGGCTGCATCGCCGCCGGCAACGCGAGCCAGTTCTCCGACGGCGCCTCGGCGTGCGTGGTGATGAGCGACCAGGAAGCGGCCGCCCATGGCCTCAAGCCGCTCGGCATCTATCGCGGCTTTGCGGTGGCGGGCTGCGATCCGAAGGAGATGGGCATCGGGCCGGTATTCGCGGTGCCGAAGCTCCTCGAGCAGACGGGCAAGCGCATCGAGGACATCGACCTCTGGGAGCTGAACGAAGCATTCGCGGTGCAGGTGATCTACTGTCGCGACCGGCTGCACATCCCGAACGAGCGCCTGAACGTCAACGGCGGCGCCATCGCCATCGGCCATCCGTACGGCATGACCGGCTCGCGCCTCGTCGGACACGCGCTGATCGAAGGGCGGCGCCGGCGCGCCAAACACGTGGTCGTCACCATGTGTATCGGCGGCGGCATGGGTGCGGCCGGGCTGTTCGAGGTAATCAATTGATCTAATCAACTGATTCGGGGACGGAGCCCGAACTAGATCGGGCTGCGTCCCCGATTTCCGATGCTGGTTCTAAGCAACGACGAGATCGCCCGGCTCCTCACCGTCGAGGAGTGCATGGCGGCGCTCGAGCCGATGTACCGCGACGTCGCGGAGGAGCGGGTGCTGTTCTCGCCGCGCGTCGACAACATCGCGCCGAATGCGCATCCGCAGGGGTACTACGCCTTCAAGCACATGGGCGGCACATGGCCGCGCGAGAAGGTGCAGGCGCTGCGTATCAACTCGGACGTGGTCACTCATCCGGTGGTTGCGGGAACGCCGCGCCGCGTCAAGCAGCCGCTCGCGCCGGGAGGGCGGTGGGTCGGCCTCGTGCTGCTATTCAGCACCGAGACCGGCGCGCTGCTCGCGCTGTTCCCCGACGGGGTGATGCAGCGCCTGCGCGTCGGCGCGACGAGCGGCCTTGGACTACGGCACCTCGCGCGCGCGGATGCAAGGCGGCTCGCGCTCATCGGCAGCGGCTGGCAGGCGGGGACGCAGCTCGCCGCCGCGCTCGCGGTGCGCAAGTTCCGCGAAGTGCGCGTCTGGAGCCCGCGGCGCGAGAGCCGCGAGGCGTTCGTCGGCGAATGGCGCGGCAAGGTGGGCGCGGCGCTGAGCGCAGTGGATTCCATCGAGTCTTGCGTCGAGGGCGCGGACGTCATCGCCGCGGCCACCTCGTCCATGGTGCGCGTGATCGAGCCGGGCTGGCTCAAGCCTGGCGTGCACGTGAGCTGCATCAAGACGCAGGAAGTCGACGCAGAAGTGCTCAACCGGTGCGACCGCGTGGTGCTCAGTAATCGCCGCCAGGCGAAGCATTACGACAACGTCATGAAGGACACGCCGAACGTGAAGAGCGAATCGGCGCGCGGCTGGTGGAACGACGGCAGCGTGCGCCTGGAGCGCTTTCCGGATCTTGCCGATGTGCTCACCGAGCGCGCGCCGGGACGGCAAGGCGAGCGCGAGATCACCTGCTTCGTGAACAACGTCGGCACCGGACTGCAGTTCGCCGCCGCCGGCGCCTACGTGCTTGCCAAGGCGCGCGCCGAGCGCATGGGCACGGAATTGCCGGACGATTGGTTCACCGAAGACGTCCATCCATAGGCAGGGCGGAGCAGCGCGGTCGCCACGCCCGCGTAATAGTCCGCTCGGCAAAATGCCCCGCGTCATTCCCGCACTGGGGAGGAGACGCATGGACCCCGAAGAGCAGTACCAGGACGACTTCGACTACGAGGACGACGACAGCTTCGAAGCCGAGGACTGGGACGAGGAAACGCTCGGCCTGGACGCCGAGATCGACACCGACTCGCTCGCCCGCGAAATAGGCTTGCGCCCCTGACGGCTTAGACCGTCGGAGGGGCTATTCGCCGTTTTCGGGGGCGCAGGGCTCGCAGGCCGCCACCGTCTGCGCGACCGGGACGGCGACTGAGGGGTCCGGGATGGCGAGCGAGACGGCGGCGGCCGCGATAACCAGGAACGTCGGGATCAGGAGCGCCGCGAACATCAGGTGCTCCGTCAGGCCGGTGGTCCGGGGGCGATCGATTGTTGTCATGGTTTCCTCCCATGAAGTTGGACAACAGGCTAAGGTGCCGGCGCTGTCGGGTCAGCGACGTACGGCAATGTTCGCAAGTGTGAAATTCACCTGAACTTGATAAGGCCGTGCAAAATGCGCCCCCATGAAGGACCGCTCGGCCGAGGTCCTGCCGCCGCCCCTGCTGGAGGCGATCGCCAAAGGGGCGACCGTTAGGGCCTTTCCGAAAAACGCGATCGTCGTCAACGAGGGCGACGAGACCGACTCGGTCTACGTGATCCTCGCGGGGCGCGCCCGCGTGTACGTCTCCAACGCCCAGGGGCGCGAGGTGCAGCTCAACGTCATCGGCCCGGGGGAATACTTCGGCGAGGTGACGCTCGACGGCGGGCCGCGCTCGGCCTCGGTGATGTCGATTGACGAGTGTCGCTGCGCGGTGGTGAAGCGAACGGAGCTCATGTCGCTCGTCGAGAAGGAGCCTGCGTTCGCGCTCCATATGGTGCGCAAGCTCGCGAGCCGCGTGCGCGACCTCACCGAGAACGTGCGCAGCCTCGCACTGATGGACGTCTACGGGCGGGTAGCGCGCCTGCTGCTCGATCTCGCCGAAAGCCGCGAAGGGCGGCTGGTGATCGAGGAGCCGCTCACCCACCGTGACATCGCCTCGCGTGTGGGCGCCTCGCGCGAGATGATCAGCCGCATCTTCTCCGACCTCACCGCCGGCGGCTATGTCACCAAGGAGGACGGCCGCTTCGTCATCGTCAGGAAACCCCCGCCGCGCTGGTAGCAGGTGAATTAGTCACAAGGCGCGAGTAGCACACGGCATTGGGCGCGCCGCACGCGGCGCGTAGCGTTCTCGCCATGGACCGCTTGGAAGAGCTGCTACGCCGCGTGCGCGAGCCTCGCCAGTGCGCCGAACTCCTCCTCGGCGCGCCGCCAGACGAGACCGCGGGCCTGGCGTGCCAGCTCGCCGCGGTCCTTTCTTCTTTGCCTGCGGTGCACCGGGAGCTCGGCGAGGAGCGCTGCCGCCTGCCGGCGCTCGCGGAGCTCGTGCGCCGCGTCGGTCTCCTCGAGCTGCTGGTGCTCAAGGCCGCTCATCGCAGTCGGGAGTCGCATCCTGCAAACCATCCCTCAGGCACTCGTGTTCATCGTCCAGCTCGCCGCCGGCGGCTGCGTGATGTGGAGCGGGTGGCTGTGCTTTAGTGCCTGGTTTCGAGCGGGTAGCTTCTCTGGTGCTTCTCGCTCTCTTGTACGCGGCTAGCCCAGGACGGTTTTGAGCCGGAAGGCGGCGACCGGCTGCAGGAAGCCGCGCAGCTCGAGCGGGCCGATCTGCTCGGTATCGACGAGCTGCGCCACCGCCGTCTCGGTCTGCGCGTCGAGGATGATCTCACCCGCGTGCGCGTGACCGCAGAGCCGCGCCGCGAGGTTGGGCACGTTGCCGATCGCAGCGTACTCCCAGCGATCCTCGAAGCCGATCACGCCGAGCGTCGCCTCGCCTTGCGCGATGCCGATGCCGAGGCCGACGTTGTGCCCGAGTTTCTCCCACGCCTGCGAGATCGGCGCAAAGGCATCCTGCAGCGCGACGGCCATGCGCACGGCGCGCTCCGCCGGCCGGTCGATCGGCAACGGATCGCTGAAGAAGATCATGATGCCGTCGCCCGCGAAGTGCTCGAGCGTGCCGCCGAACTCGTCGACCGTGCGCCCGAGCGTCGCGTGATACGCGCGCAGCAGATCCATCACCTCGTCGGGATCCGCCCGGTCGGTAAATGACGTGAAGCCGCGCAGGTCGAGGAACACCGCGGTGATCTCGCGCCGGTGCGGCTCGAGCAGTTCCTCCCCGCCGGCGACGATCGCCTCCGCTACCGGCCGGGAGAAAAAGCGCTTCAGGCGCGAGAGCCGCTCGAGCTGCGACACCTGGTCGCGCACGCGCTCGGCAAGCTTCTCGTTCACGTCCTTCAACTCGTCCTGCAGCGCCTTCACCCGCAGCAGCGAGCGCACGCGCGCGAACAGCTCTTCCCAGTTGACCGGCTTGGAGAGAAAGTCATCCGCGCCCGCCTCCAGCCCCTTGATGCGCTCGCCTTGCGCGTCGAGCGACGTAACGAGCACGATCGGCAGGAGCGCCGTCTCCGGCGCCGAGCGCAGGCGCCGGCAAAGGTCGTAGCCGTCCATGTTCGGCATCAGGATGTCGGAGACCACGAGGTCCGGGTGCAGATCGCGCACCTGATCGAGGGCCTGCTGGCCGTCATACGCGGTGTACACCGCGTAGCCGCGCGCCTTCAGGACGCCCGCCATCATCTCGACGTTCGGCCGCTGATCGTCGACGACCAGAATGCGCGCCGTCATGCGCTAGAAGATGATCACGCCGCGCGCATTGCGCCCCGCGGCGAGATCGGCGAAGGCCTGCGGCGCTTCGGCCACGCCATAGCGCCGCGTGATGAGCTCCTCCAGCTTCAGCTCACCTTTGAGGTAGAGCGCGAGCATCCGCGGAAAATCGACCCGCGGCACACAGGAGCCGAAATAGCTGCCCGTGATGGTCTTCTCCTCGAAGGGCAGCGTCATCGTGCGGATGGCCGTCGAGTCGCTCGGCTTCGCCACGCCGACCACCACGGCCAGGCCGCCGCGGCGGATGACGCGGTAGGCGGTCGCGGCGAGCTCGCCCGAGCCAACACATTCGAAGGCATAGTCGGGACCGCCGCCGGTCATCTTCTTCAGCGCCTTCACCGGGTCCTCGGTCGCGAGCAGAACATCGGTAGCGCCGAATTGCTTCGCCATCGCGAGCTTGGCGTCCAGCGTGTCTATCGCGATGATGCGCTCCGCGCCGGCGATGCGCGCGCCCTGGATCACCGAGAGGCCGACGCCGCCGCAGCCGAACACCGCGACGCTGGCACCGGGCTCCACCTTGGCGGTGTTGAACACCGCGCCCACGCCCGTGGTGACGCCGCAGCCGACGAGCGCCGCGCACTCGGCTGGGATCTTCGGATCCACCTTGATCAGGTTTTCCGCCGACACGGTCGCGTATTCCGCCATCGCGCCGCAGCCGGAGAAAATGTTGAGCGGGGCGCCCTTGCCGTCATGCACGCGCGGCGTGCCTTCGAGCGGCGTGGTGAGCGCCCTTCCCTGCTCAAGGCAGAGCACCGGCCGGCCCGATACGCAGAAGCGGCATTTGCCGCACATGTAGATGAACGAGAAGATGACGTGGTCGCCTTTGGCGAACTCGGTGACGCCCTCGCCCACCTCGTCCACCACGCCCGCTCCCTCGTGCCCGAGCACGAGCGGCAGCGGCAACGCGATCGTCCCGGTGATCGCCGAGAGATCGGAGTGGCACACGCCGCACGCCGCCAGGCGCACCGTCACCTCGCCGCGCTTTGGCGGATTGACGCTGATCTCTTCGACGCTGACCGGCTGATTGTGCTCGCGGCAGAGGACCGCTTTCGCCTTGCGTGACATCGCGCGAAAGTATAGCTGGATACAATAGTCGTCCCTCCCGGAGAATTCCCATGTTGACGAAAGAAAAGCTCTATCTCGGCGGCCAATGGGTCGCGCCATCGACACGCGAGATGATCGATGTCCATAACGCCGGCAACGGCGAGGTGATGGGTCGAATCCCCGCAGCCGGTGAGCGCGATGCCGACGCCGCAGTTCGTGCCGCGCGCGCGGCGTTCGAGGCCTGGGCCTCGCGGCCGGCGGCCGAGCGCGCCGACTATCTGCAGAAGATTGCCGATGGTCTCAAGGCGCGCTCGGACGAGCTCGCGCGCACCATCGCGCAGGAAGTGGGCATGCCGCTCAAGCTCGCCGGCCGCATCCAGGTCGGTTTGCCGATCGCCAACTTCGCGAACTACGCAAAGCTGCTAAGGGATTTCAAGTGGGAAGAGCGCGTCGGCAATTCCCTCGTGGTACGCGAGCCGGTCGGTGTCGTGCTGGCGATCACGCCGTGGAACTATCCGCTGCACCAGATCACGCTCAAGGTAGCGCCGGCGCTCGGCGCGGGCTGCACCGTGGTGCTGAAACCCTCGGAGGTCGCGCCATTCAATGCGTTCATCCTGGCTGAAGTGATGGAGTCGGTGGGCCTGCCGAAGGGCGTATTCAACCTCCTGACAGGCTACGGTCCGGCGGTGGGCGAGGCGCTGGTGAAGCATCGCGACGTGGACATGATCTCCTTCACCGGCTCGACGCGCGCCGGCAAGCGCATCTCGGAGCTCGCGGCGCAGGGCGTGAAGCGCGTCGCGCTCGAGCTCGGCGGCAAGAGCGCTGCCGTCATCCTGGAGGACGCCGACCTCGCCACCGCCGTCAAGAGCACGGTGAACGGCTGCTATCTCAATTCCGGCCAGACCTGCACGGCGCTCACGCGCATGCTGGTGCCGGCGCCGAGATACGAGGAAGCGGCGAAGCTCGCCGCCGAGGTCGCGAAAGGCTTCACCGTCGGCGATCCGCTCGCCGAGACGACCAAGCTCGGGCCGCTCTCCTCGCAGGCTCAGCTGGAACGGGTGCGTACCTACATCAAGAAAGGGCTCGCCGAAGGCGCCGAACTGGTCACGGGCGGCGCCGAGCCGCCGGAAGCCGTGCCGGCCGGCGGCTATTACGTCCGGCCGACGGTATTCGGCAAAGTGCGCAACGACATGACCATCGCGCAGGAAGAGATCTTCGGCCCGGTGCTGGCGATCATCCCGTACAAGGATGAAGAGGAAGCCGTGCGCATCGCCAACGACACGATGTATGGGCTCGCGGGCGCCGTATGGTCGAAGGACGAGGGCCGCGCGCAGCGCGTGGCGCGACGGATTCGCGCCGGGCAGATCGACATCAACGGCGGCGCCTTCAACATGAATGCGCCTTTCGGCGGCTACAAGCAGTCGGGCCACGGGCGCGAGGCGGGCGTCTACGGGCTGGAAGAGTTCCTCGAGTACAAGTCGCTCCAGCTGAAAGGCTAGATGCGCAGGGTTGAGCGGTGGGTGAGGCTCGTCACGGGCCTCATCCTCGCCTGCTATGTCGTCCCGCATTTCCTGAACCACGCGCTCGGCGTCATCTCGATCTCCGCGATGGACGCCTTGCGCGGACCGCTCGCGGGATGGTGGCGCAGCGCGCCGGGCACCGTGCTGCTCTACGGCGCGCTGCTAACCCACTTCGCGCTTGCGCTGGTGTCGCTCTACCGGCGCACGACGCTGCGCATGCCGGCCTGGGAGGCAACGCAGCTCGTGCTCGGGCTCGCCGTACCGGCGCTTCTCATCGCTCACGTCGTCGCGACGCGGCTGACATGGTCGCTTCTCGACCAGCACATCAACTATGAGCGCATCGTCGGTGTCATGTGGGTTGATTTGCCGGCCGCTGCACGGCAGACCCTGCTGCTCCTTATCGTATGGGTGCACCTATGCTTCGGCATCCACTATTGGCTGCGCGTGCGGCGCTGGTACGCGGCCGTGCAGCCGGTGCTCTTTGCAGCGGCGCTCCTCATCCCGGCGCTGGCGCTCGCCGGCTTCGCCGCCGCCGGCAGCGAGTTGCTGCCGGTGATCGAGGGCGCGGGCGGCCTCGATGTCTACTTCCCCGAGCGCGGCCGGATGACCGACGGCGAGCGCTCGCTGATGCTCTCCTGGCGCCACGGACTCGAGCTCGCGTTCTGGGCGCTCCTCGCGGCGACGCTGCTCGCGCGCTGGCTGCGTACGCGGCTGGGCGGCACGTATCAGCTTCGCCACGCGACCGGCCGCGTCATCACGGCGCCGATCGGGCGCACGATCCTCGAGGCGGTGCGCGATGAAGGGCTCCCGCATGCCTCGGTGTGCGGCGGGCGTGCACGCTGCACGACCTGCCGGGTGCGCATCGTCGAAGGGCTCGACAAGCTGGCGCCGCCCGCGCGGGCGGAGGCGCAGGCGCTCGCGCGCGTCGACGCTCCGCCCAACGTGCGGCTCGCCTGCCAGACACGCCCGCGCGCCGATGTCGCGATCGTGCCGCTGCTCCCGGCCGCGGTCGACGCCACGTCCGCACGCCGGCCGGGCGCGGCGCGCGAGCGCGAGCGCCGGGTAGTGGCCATGTTCGTGGACCTGCGCGGCTCGACGCGCCTTGCGGAATCGCGCCTGCCTTATGACGTGGTCTTCATCATGAACCAGTTCTTCGCCGAGATGTACGCGGCGCTGCGCGCGACCAACGGCTATTACGCGCAGTTCCGCGGCGACGGGCTGCTCGCGCTCTACGGCCTCGAGACCGATATCGCGCAGGCCTGCCGCGATGCGATGCGCGGCGCGGCCGAGATGCAGCGCCGGCTCGAGCTGCTCTCGCACAGCCTGAAGGCCGAGCTCGCGGAGCCGCTGCGCATCGGCATCGGCGCGCATGCCGGCGTCGCGATCGTCGGCACCATGGGACCGCCGGACGCGCCGATCTACTCCGCGATCGGCGACAACATCAACATCGCGGCCCGCTTCGAGGGCATGACCAAGGCCTACAACTGCGGGCTGGTCGTCTCCGCCGATACGCTCGCGCAAGCCAGGCTCGACCCGCGCGGCGCGCCGCTACACCGCGTGCGGGTGCGCGGCCGCAACGAGCGCATGAACGTCTACGCGATCAACGACCCCAGAAAATTGTTCGAATCGTAAACAGGGACAGACCACGTTTTGGTTACTCAGCGAAGCTTTTTGGTAAATGGTGACTGTCACCATTTACCGGCCGGCGCCGGAGCGCGTGCGGCTGAGCTGGCTGGTGGTGCTCGCGAGCCGCGCGGCGAGGATCTTGATGAGCTCGATCGCGGCGTCGGGGTTCTCGCGGATCACCTTCATGAAGAGCTCCTTGGAGATCTTGAGCGTCTCCACCTTGGTCGTCGCCTTGGCGGTGGCGGTGCGCGGCACCTCGCCGTAGATCGCGATCTCGCCGAGCAGGTCGTTCTTGCCCATGGTGTTGATGACGATCGGGCCGGAGGGCGTCGGCACGGAGATCTCCACCGTGCCGTCGATGATGATGTAGGCGGAGTCGCCGACATCGCCGGCGTTGAACATCACCTGGCCGGTGTCGTACTTCAGCCGCTCGGCGGAGAAGCAAAGCAGCTTCTGCATCGCCGGCTGGATCTTGCTGAAGATCTGCACCTGCCGGATGAGTTCGACTTCCTGTTCGAGGCTCATGGCTTGCCTTTCATGCGGCGAGCAGCAGCTTGTGCAGCGGCCCGCCGTTCGCTTTGAGATCGGCAAAGGCGCCCTTCTCGGCGAGCTTGCCGCGCTCCATCACCAGCACCACGCCGAAGCGCTCGGCAATATCGGCGCGGCTTGCCACCCAGACCAGACCGCGTCCCTTGCGCTCGGCGAGGATGCCCTCCAGCAGCCGCTGCTGCGAGCTCGGATCGAGCGCCGCCACCGCCTGGTCGACCACCAGCAGCTCGGGCCGCTTGATGAGCGCTCGCACCAGCGCGATCTTCTGCCGGTCGCCGACCGCGAGCCGCGCGCCGCCGACGCCCACCTGGTAGTCCAGGCCGAGCCTCACCACCAGCGGCCGCAGGCCGAGCTCGTCCATCAGCTCGCGCACCAGCGCCGTGATGCGCGAGGTGGCCTCGGCCTGCGCCGTGACGATCTTGCCGAAGAGGATGTTGTCCTGCAGTGACGCGGCGCTGTTGTAGCGGCTCGCATCGAAGAACTCGATCGCGCCGCGCAGATCCTCGGGCAGATTGGCGGCGAAATAGCGCCGCGCCTCGATGACGCGCGCCTCGAAGCCGTCGTCGATCAATCCCAAGCGGTGCCGGTCGGCGATCAGCTTGAAGGTGAGCGAGATGAGCGCGAGCCGCTCGCCTTCGTCGATCTGCTTCAGCCCGAGCTCGCCCGCGCGCTGCAGGATCTTCTCGTAGAGCGGCAGGTCTTCCTGGCGGATGAAGCTGTACTGCGCGAAGAATTCATGCCCGGGCGGCAGGCCGCTGAAGAGCTCGACCATCGTCTCGGCGACCTTGTGGCCGGTGCGCAGCAGGAGCTCGTAGAGACCGGTGTCGTGCAGCACGCGGCGCACGTAGGCGTTCGCCAGCAATTCCTCGATGTCGAACGCACGGCCGACCGGCGTGCCGAACAGCAGGTTCTCGGCAAGCGTGGCGTTGCGGTTGTACTTGTCCGGGTCGAAGCGCTCGACCCAGTCCTGGATGCCGAGCGACGAAAGCCGGTCGCGCATGCGCGTGCGCGCCGCGAGCACGCGCTCGGCGAGCGTGGTGTTCTTGCGCGTATCGGCGGCACCGCGCAGGCCGAGCTCGAAGATGGTCTCCTCCAGGTCGACGACCGCCAGGAGCTCCGCGATGCGTCCATCGAGCTCGTCGCGGTCGCGTACGCCGGCCGCGGCGTAGTCGGTCCAGTCGGCGTTGATATCGAGCGGCGAGTTGCCGGTGCGCTCGGCTTCCTGCAGCTCGAATTCGCGCTCGCGCCGCACCTCGCCGTCGTATTGCGCCGGCTGCACCGGCCAATGCTTCAGGCTGTAGATGATGTTCTCGCGCACCGTGAGCGGAAAGAGATAGGCCGGCGAGCCGACGTAGGCGAGCGCTCGACCGGTGACCGCTTCGGGTGCGCGCGTCAGGTCGACGCCGCCGAGCTCGATGGTGCCGCTCGTCGGCATCACCAGGCGCGCGAGCAGCTGCGCCAGCTCGCTCGCGCCGCTCGGCGGCCGGCCGACGAGGGCGATGTGCTCCTTGAGCCCGCATTCGAACGACACGCCGTCCACCACGCGCCCGCCGCCATCGTCGTGCAACGTGATGTTCGATACCTTGAGCCGGCCGTCGCGCGGCAGCTCCGGCGTCTCGAGCGGCGCCTGCAGCTCGGGCGGCGCCGCATCCTCCGCGGTGAACGCCTCGACCACCTGGTTGTACTTGATCTCGACGTCGAGGCGCTGCTGGTCCCAGTCGATCAGCTCCTTCACCGGCGTCGGCAGGTCCTTGTACGCCGCGATGACCGCGACCAGCGCGCCGATGTCGAGGCGCCCGACGATCACGAGGTAGCCGCCCACCGTATAGAAGAGGAACGGCGTCACCTGCGAGAGGAAGTTGTTCAGGAACTTCACCAGGAACTTGCGCTGGTAGAGCTCGAAGCGGATGCGGAAGATCCTGGCGAGGCGCGACGAGATGTCGGCGCGCTCGTAATTGGAGGTGTCGTGCGCATGGATCTCCGTGGCGCCGTCGACGCACTCGGCGATGCGCCCGGCGAGCGCGCGCGCGGTGAGCTGGCGCTCGCGGCCGAGCACCAGCAGCC
This sequence comes from Burkholderiales bacterium, assembly GCA_035689325.1. Taxonomy (GTDB): domain Bacteria; phylum Pseudomonadota; class Gammaproteobacteria; order Burkholderiales; family SG8-39; genus SCGC-AG-212-J23. The sequence goes on from DASSLQ010000128.1 coordinate 16,168, forward strand.
GCTTCCTCAGCCTCGGGATGACGACGGCCTGGATCGCGACCACCGCGAGCGCGATCAGGCCGAGCCAGATCTGCTGATAGACGATGAAGAACATCGCGGTGAGCGCCTGGCCGCCGAGAAACAGCGGCGTGATCAGCGCCTCGCCGATGAAGCCGCCGAGCGGCTCGACCTCGTCCTTGATCATGGTCGCCATCTCGGCCGCCTTCACGCGGCGAAAGCGAGCGAGCGGAAAGCGCAGGATGTAGTCGAACAGTGCATAGCGCAGGCGCCTGAGCATCCGCTCGCCCATCCAGCCCTTCATCGTGTTGATCTGGAACTTGAGCCAGCCGTTCAGGACGATGAGCGCGAGAAACAGGAGCGACAGTGCAAACAGATAAGGCAGGCGCTCGAGGTCCATGCCTAGGAAGTGCTTCAGCGAAGCGGCATCGGGGAAGCCGACGCCCTGGATCGCCTGGTTGATGATGGTCTTCGGCAGGTCGAGCGAGAGGTAGTACACCACCATCGACGCGACCACGAGCGGCACGACCAACAGCTGATCGCGCTTGCTGTAGCGGATGATGAAATGGAAGAGGCTGCGTTCCAGAGAAAAATCCCCTGTACCATTATATTGTGAGGGATAACTCCCCTTTCGCCGTGCGCTTTTGGGGCGTGCGCGGCTCGATCGCCTGCTCCGGCCCACGCACCGCGCGCTATGGCGGCAACACCTCGTCACTCGAAGTTCGCTGCGGCGAGGAGCTCCTGCTTTTCGATGCCGGCACCGGCATGCGTTATCTCGGAAAGACGCTAGAAGGCGCGCCGCTCGATGCCGACGTCTTCTTCACGCACACCCATTTCGATCACATCTGCGGGTTGCCGTTCTTCAGGCCGCTGTTCGATGCGCAGAACCACTTTCGCCTGTGGGCGGGACACCTGCGCGGCGCGATGACGCTGAAGCGCGTGCTCGCCGAGTTCATGATGTCGCCGCTCTTTCCGGTGCCGCCGGAAGTGTTCCGCTCCTCGCTCGAGTACAACGACTTCAACGCCGGCGACACGCTCACCACGCTGAAGGGCACCCGGGTGCGCACGGCGGCGCTCAACCATCCCGACGGCGCCACCGGCTACCGCGTCGAATACAACGGCCATTCGCTCTGCTACGTCTCGGATACCGAGCACGTGCCGGGCAGCCTCGACCGCAACATCCTCGGGCTGATCGCCGACGCGGACCTCGTCGTCTACGACTGCATGTACACCGACGACGAGTACCGCCGCTACGTCGGCTGGGGGCATTCGACCTGGCAGGAAGGCATTCGCCTTTGCAAGGAAGCGCGCGCCAAGCGCATGGTGGTGTTTCACCACGACCCCGACCACGACGACGACATCCTCGACGGCATTGCGCGCGAGGTGGAAAAGGCGCTGCCCGGCTCGGTGGTCGCGCACGAGGGGCTGGTCCTGGAGCCGTGAACGTCCTCGGCTGGATCGAGGACCTCGCCGCAGCTCTCAGCGCCATCGGCGCCGACTCGCCGCCCGCGCCGCGCTGGGACCAGGACTGGTTCCCGCGCCTTGATGCGGCTGCGGCGTACGCGATCGTGCGCATGACGCGCCCCGCGCGCATCGTCGAAGTGGGCTCCGGACACTCCACGCGCTTCCTCGCCCGCGCCGTGCGGGACGGACAGCTGGCTGCGCGCGTCACCGCCATCGACCCCGCGCCGCGCGCGACGATCGGAGGGTTGGATGTGCAATGGGTGCGCCAGCCCGCGCAGTCGTGCTCGCTCGATGTTTTCGAACTGGCCGCAGGGGATATCCTGTTCATCGACTCGAGCCACCAGCTAACGCCAGGCAGCGATGTCGAGTTTCTGTTCGAGCGCGTGCTGCCGCGCCTGGCGCGCGGTGTGCGCATCCACTTCCACGATATCTTCCTGCCTGATGAGTACCCGGCGCAGTGGGCCTGGCGGCGCTATAACGAGCAGGCGGCGGTGGCGGCGCTGATCGGCGAGGGCTACGCGCTGGAGTTCTCGAGCCACCAGGCGGCCGCAGGCGGCCGGCTGAACGGGGTGCTGGCGCGCCTGCCGCTCGTGCCCGGGGCGATGGAGACGAGCTTGTGGCTCACGAAACGCTGAACCTCAAGCCGGTGATCGACTGGCTGGTGGCGGGGGCGCCGACCGCGCGGCTGCCGCAAGACGTACTCCTGGAACTCTGTCACCGCCTGCAAGCGGCAGGGCTGCCGCTCTACCGGGTGGCGGTATTCGTGAGGACGCTGCACCCCAACGTGCTCGGCCGCGGCTTCATCTGGCACGAGACCACCGACAAGGTGGAGATCAACGAGGCGGCCTACGACTTCCTGGAATCGGATCAATACCTGCAAAGTCCGATCCACACCATCTTCAGCGGGCACGGCGAGGTCCGCCGACGGCTGATCGACCCCCGCTGTCCGCTCGATTTCCCGGTGCTCGCCGACTTTCGCAAGGAGGGGGTAACCGATTTCTTCGGCGTGCCACTGCCCTTCGTGAACGGCGAGGTGCATGCGGCCACTTTCGCAACGCGTCGGCCCGGCGGCTACACCGAGGAACAAGTGGCTGCGCTAAGGCAGGTGGCCATTCCGCTCGCGCGGCTGACCGAGATCTACGGGCTGATGCGCAAGAGCCGCAACATCCTGGAGGCGTATCTCGGCCGGCAGAGCGGCGAGAAGGTGCTCGAGGGCCGCATCCGCCGCGGCGACGGCGAGGATATCCACGCGGTGATCTGGTTCTGCGACCTGCGCGACTCGACCGTGCTCGCCGACTCGATGAGCCGGGCCGATTTCCTGCGGCTGCTCAACGAGTTCTTCGAATGCGTGCTGGGCCCGGTGCTTGCTCGCGGCGGGGAGGTGCTGCGCTTCATCGGCGATGCCGCGCTCGCCATCTTCCCGGTCGACGGCAACGAGGCCGAGGCCTGCGCGCGTGCCGTGAAGGCAGCGCAGGATGCCCGCGGCTGCATGCAGGCCGCCAACGCCAGCCGCGAGCGGGCGCTCGCCTTCGGCATCGGCCTGCACCTGGGCGACGTCCTCTACGGCAACATCGGCACGCCGACGCGCATCGAGTTCACCGTCATCGGCGCGGCGGCCAACGAGGCGGCGAGAATCGAATCGCTCACCAAGACGCTCGACGTGCCGCTGATCCTGTCGGCGCCGGTGGCGCGGCACGTGCCGGCTTGCCGCTCGCTCGGCCTCCATCGCCTGCGGGGGGTCGGCGAGCCGCTCGAGCTCTTCACGTTGGAATGACGTCGCGAATCGGCGCCAATAGGTGTAAATTCCGCCGCAATGCGAAGCATGGCGATTCCGAGCACCGCACCAGACGGTCCCCCGGATACGCAGACGCCCCAGCCCTCCTCCTCCTCTCTCGTAGAGCTGCTCGCCGACTGGTACTGGGAGCAGGACGCCGAGTTTCGCTTCACCGTCGTCTCCAGCCGCCGCGCGGGAAATAACGGCGTCGACCCTTTTCCTTACGTCGGCCGCAAGCTCTGGGAGCAGCCGGCGCTCAACCTCACCGACGCCGACTGGGAGCGCCACCGCTCGCTCCTCGCCTGGCACCAGCCATTCCGCGATTTCGACGTGCAGTACGCCACCGAAGACGGCCGCATCGTCTGGGTGTCGCTCAGCGGCCAGCCGGTATTCGACGAGGTTGCGGTCTTAAAGGGCTACCGCGGCATCGGCCGCGACATCAGTGCGCACAAGCGGGCCGAGGAGATTCATCAGCTCGAGCACGCGCTCGCGCGCACGCTCGCCGAGGCGGCGACCACCGCCGAAGGCGTGCGCGCCGCGCTGCGCATCATCTGCGAGCGCGAGGGCTGGGACGCGGGCCGCTGCTTCCGCGTCAACGAGGCGAGCGGCGAGGTGCGCTACGCCGACGGCTGGTTCGCGCGCGAAGCGGAGATCGAGCACCTGCTGCGCGGCTCGCGCGTGCACTGGGAGGCGGGCAAGACCGTGTGGTCCAATGACCTGCCGCGCACCGGCACCGCCGCCCTGAGGAGCGCCGGCAAGGGCGGGCGCTTCGGCACGTTCGCGCTGCCCGTGGTGCTGCAAGGCCGCCCGATCGCGCTTCTCACCTTCTCGGCGCACACCACGCAGGAGCCCGACCAGCGCTTCGTAGAGGCGGCCGGCACCATCGGCAGCCTGTTCGGCCAGTTCCTGCAGCGCAAGGACGCCGAGGAATCGCTGCGCGACAGCGAAGCGCGCTTTCGCAGCCTTACGCAGCTCTCGAGCGACTTCTTCTGGGAAAGCGATCCGCAGCACCGGCTCACGAGCCTGGTGCACGGCCCGAGCCATACCGCACCGATCGGCTACGGGCTGCTGGGCAAGACGCCATGGGAGCTCGGCTCGGTGCGGCCCGAGGAGGCCGGCTGGCAGTCGCACCGCGCCACGCTCGAGAGCCGGCTGCCGTTCCGCGACTTCGAGGTGGCGCGCGGGCTGCCCGACGGCAGCACGCGCTATTTCGCCGTCAGCGGCCAGCCGCGCTACGACTCGCGGGGGCTGTTCCTCGGCTATCGCGGCGTCGGGCGCGACGTCACCGAGATCGCGCTCGCGCGCGAGCGCATCGCGTCGCTCGCCTACAGCGATCCGCTGACCGGGCTCGCCAACCGCGTGAGCCTCGCGCCGGCGCTCGAGCAGGCGATCGAGCGAGCGCGGCGCCACGGCAACAAGCTCGCGGGCGTATTCATCGATCTCGACGGCTTCAAGATGATCAACGACCGCTACGGCCATGCCGCGGGCGATGCCTACCTTGTGGAAGTCGCGCAGCGGCTGCGCCGTCAGGTGCGCGCGAGCGACCTCGTGGCGCGCCTGGGCGGCGACGAATTCTTCCTCATGCTGGAGGGCGTGCAGGACATGGTCGGCGTCGAGCGCGTGGTGGTGAAGATCATCGACGCGCTGCGCAAGCCCTATCCGGGCATCGGCGAGGCGCAGCGCCGCGTGTCGGCGACGCTCGGCGTCAGCATCTTCCCCGACGACGCGCCGGACGCGACCACGCTGATCGAGCACGCCGACGAGGCGATGTACACCGCGAAGCAGGCCGGCAAGAACGCCTATTGCCTCTATTCGACCGGGCACAAGCCGCCGGCCGGCGCGCCCGCCACCCCGAGTCCCGCGCGGCAGCCGTAGCGGCTACTGGTCCTTGATGATGTGCTCCACGCGCTTGAGGAAATCAAGCTCGTGCAGCGGCTTCACGATGTAGTCGTTTGCGCCAAGCTCGCGCCCGCGCGCCGCATCGCGATCGCGGCTGAAGCTCGTCACCATCACCACCGGCAGCGTCTTGGTGCGCCGGTCCGCCCGGATGCGCCGCAGCACCTCGAAGCCGTCGATCTTCGGCAGCATCACGTCGAGCAGCACCAGCGCGGGCAGCGGGTCGCGGCCGAGCAGCTTGAGCGCCGCGCCGCCATCGGCAGCGTGCTCGACCTTGTAGCCCTCGCGCTCGAGCCAGTGCGTGCTCAGCCGCACGAGGTCTTCGTCGTCCTCGACGATGAGGATGCGGTGCATTGCCCTCCCGCCGGCAAGCTATGCCGCAAAGCGCGGTGCGTCAAGCCGCCTCAGGTGCGCGCGGCGCTCGAGTACGGATCGGCCGCGTCGCGCAGGCCGTCGCCGAAGAAGTTGAACGCCAGCACCACGATGAACACCGGCACGACCGACAGCATCAGCCACGGGTAGAGCGCGACGACGTTGATGTTCTGCGCCTCGTTCAGCAGCACGCCCCAACTCGTCACCGGCGGACGCAGCCCGAGACCCAGAAACGAGAGCGCGGTCTCGCCGAGGATCATTGCCGGCACCGAGAGCGTCGCCGAGGCGATCAAATGGCTCGCGAAGCTCGGCAGCAGATGGCGGCCGATGACCCGGGCCGGGCTCGCGCCCATCAGGATCGCGGCGGTAGCGAAATCTTCTTCGCGCAGCGCCAGCAGCTTGGACCGGACGGCGCGGGCGAGGCCTGGCCAGTCGAGCAGCCCCAGGATGATGGTGATGCCGAAGTAGACGAGGATCGGGCTCCAGTTCACCGGCAGCGCCGCCGAGAGCGCCATCCACAGCGGCAGCTCGGGGAACGAGCGCACCATCTCGATGAAACGCTGGATCACGGTGTCGATCCAGCCGCCGTAGTAGCCCGATACGCCGCCGAGCGTGAGGCCGATGATGAAGCTCACCACGATGCCGAGCAGGCCGACGGTGAGCGAGATGCGCGTGCCGTAAATGATGCGCGAGAGCAGGTCGCGGCCCAGGCGGTCGGTGCCGAGCATATAGAGCGTGCCGCCCTCGGCGGCGCACATGAGATGGAAGCGCCCGTCGAACAGCCCCCAGAAGCGGTATTCGTCCCCGAGGCAGAAAAAGCGCAGGCGATACACCTTCGCCGGGTCGTCGCTGTATTCGCGCCGCAGGTTCTCCATGTTGAGGCGCATGCTGTAGCCGTAGACGAAAGGACCGATGAAGCGGCCTTCGTGCATGAAGTGCACGCGCTGTGGCGGCGCATAGATGTGGGTCGTGTCGCGGGTATGCAGGTTGTAGGGCGCGAGCAACTCGCTCACCAGGATCGAGGCGTAGAACGCCGCGAGCACGATCGCCGCGGCGACCGCGATGCGGTGCCGGCGAAACTTCCACCACATGATCTGCCATTGCGAGGCGCGGTAGAAGCGCTCCTGCTCGGGGGTGAGCTTCTCCGCCTCGTACGGATCCCACGGATCACGGCAGACGAAATGTTCGACGCGCGCGTTCACCTGGCGACGCCACCGGTCAGGCGGATGCGCGGGTCGAGCGCCGCGAGCAGCAGATCCGAGATGAACATGCCGATCACGGTGAGCAGCGACAGGAACATCAGGAACGAGCCCGCGAGGTACTGGTCCTGGCTGCGCAGCGCGTCGAGCAGCATCGGACCGGAGGTCTGCAGCGAGAGCACCACCGCGACGATCGCCGAGCCGGAGATCACGCTCGGCAGCAGGCTGCCGATATCGGCGATGAAGGGGTTCAGCGCCATTCGCAGCGGGTACTTCACCAGCAGCCGGAACGGCGGCATGCCCTTCGATCGGGCGGTGACGACATATTGCTTCTGCAGCTCGTCGAGCAGGTTCGCGCGCAGCCGGCGGATCATCGCCGCGGTGCCCGAGGTGCCGATGACGATCACCGGGATCCACAGGTGCTCGAGCACCGAGCGCGCCTTTGCCCAGCTCCAGGGCTCGCCGAGGTATTCCGGCGCCATGATGCCGCCGATCGAGAGCCCGAAAGTAACGTTCGCGAAGTACATGAGCACCAGCGCGAGCAGGAAGTTCGGCGTCGCGAGCCCGATGTAGCCGAGGAAGGTGAGGCCGTGATCGCCCCAGCTGTACTGATGCGTGGCGGCGTACACGCCGATCGGGAAGGCGACCGCCCAGGTGAACAGAATCACCGAGAAATTGAGGATGAAGGAAAGGAACAGCCGATCGCCCACCACGTCCTTTACCGGCAGATCGTGCTCGAAGGACCAGCCGAGGTCACCCTGCAGCAATCCGGAAAACCCGCGCTCGGTCGGCCACAGCCCGACCCACACCGCGTACTGCTCGAGGAACGGCTTGTCCAGCCCGTATTGCTTGCGCAGGAAATCGACCTTCTCGAGCGCCGCCTTGTCGCCCTGGCTCTGCAGCTCCGCGATCTGGTTGGAGAGGAAGTCGCCCGGCGGCAGCTTGATGATGGCGAAGGTGACGAAGCTGATCACGAGCAGCGTCGGAATCATGATCAGCACGCGATGGACGGTGTAGCGCAGCATCAGCGGTACCAGAAGGTATCGGGGTGGTAGATACCGAAGAAGGCGCCCGGATCCCAGTTGTAGAAGCCATGCGCAGGCACGTTCATCAACCGCTCGCGCGCGATCACCGGCTGCGGCACGGCGGTGACTACGCCGATCACGTACTGCTCCTCGGCCTGGATCTTGAGCATCTGGTGCCAGATCGCCTCGCGCTCCGCGCTCGTCGGCGTCGCGGCCCAGTCGCGGTAAAGCGAGGCCAGGAGCTTCACTTCCGGCATGTCGGGCGCCTCGCCCTTCTTGCCGCCCGTCTCGTAGTACTCGCCGAACTTCGGCCACTGCAGCTGCTGCTGGCTCGTCGGCGCGAGCTCATCGGGCGAGGTGTCGGCCGTGGCCAGCCCGTTCTCGAGGCCGCTCCACACCGACATGATGGTCTCGCCGGCAAAGATGCGGTTGCGGAACGCCTCGCGCTGTGACGGCTTGCTGAAGAGCTTGATGCCGACTTCGCGCCACGTTTCGCGGATCAGCTCGAGCACGTCTGTCTGCTCACTCGATTCGCCCGCCGTCTCGACGATGATCTCGAGCGGCCGGCCGTCGGGCAGCTTGCGGATGCCTCTGCCGCGGCGCTTGAGCCCGAGCTCGTCGAGCAGGCGATTCGCCTCTTTCGGGTCGTAGCGCGCCCAGAGCGTGCGGTACTCGGGCCGATAGAGCGGGCTCGTGTCGAGCACGGTGTTGTTGGCCTCCACCGCAAGGCCGAAGTACAGCACCTGGTTGACCAGCGAGCGGTCGATGGCGAGCGACAGCGCGCGCCGAAAGCGCACGTCGCGCAGCAGCGCGCGCCACACCGGGTCGTTCGCGTTCAGGTTCGGGAAAAGCGCGATGTGCGCGCCGCGCCCCGGGCGCCACAAGAGCGTGCGATAGCCGTTCTGCTTCTCGCCCTGCTTGAGGAAGGTGTAGTTGTTGAAGTTGAGGTCGCGCGCCTGCAGGTCGGCATCGCCGGCGCCGGCCTTTGCCGGGATCAGCTTCGCGTCGGCGATCGCAAGCACGAAGCGATCGATGTACGGCAGCTGTCGCCCGCGCTCGTCGACGCGGTGGAAATAAGGGTTCCTGACCGCAACGAAGCGGTCGGCTGGCGGCTTTGTCGTGTTGTGCCACGGCTGGAGCGTCGGCAGGTCGGGGTTGTCGCCCTCGTAGAGGTTGTCCATGCGGTTGTGTACGGCGGACCAGCGGCGCTTGGCGGTGCCTTCGGCCTCGGCCTTCTGCACCTTCTGCGAGTACTTCTTGTGGAACTGCTTGAGGTAGTGCGCAGGCCGGAAGATGAAAAGCGGCGACGCGCCCGCCATGCGTGGCAGGAAATGCGGGTTGGGCTTCGACCAGGTGTAGCGCACGGTCGTCTCGTTCAGCACCTCGAACTTCGGCGGCTCGCCATCCACCAGCATGTCGCGTGGCGGGCCGGAGGGACTGAGCTCGCGGTTATTCGCCACGTCCTCCCAGTAGTAGCGGAAGTCCTCCGCGGTGAACGGATGTCCGTCGGACCAGCGATGCCCCTTGCGCAGCCGCAGCGTGAAGATGCGTCCTTCCTGCACATCGAGCGACTCGAGGATGTCCGGCACGATCTCCAGGTTGCGGTCGTAGCCGACGAGGCGCGCGTAGCCGTACACCGCGAAGAGCCGCGTATCGCGCGAGCGCCCGGCAAGCGTGTTCAGCGTGCCGCCATGCCGGCCGATCTCCGTCATCGGCATGACGAGCGGCTGCTGCGGCAGGCGCTTGTCGACCGGCGGCAGCTTCCCGGCGCGCACTTCCTCCGCGAGCGACGGCGGCTCTACATAGGCGTGCGCCGCGCCGGCAACCAGCAGCAGGGCGAGGACGAGCCTCATGCGCGGCAGCGCACCAGGTGCTCGTCGCCGACCTGCAGCATGCCGGGCGCCGAGCCGTCGGCGATGCGGAACTCGCTCGACCATGCCGCGGGATCGGAGGCCTTGCCCTGCATCAGCGCGTCGAAATCGAGCTTGTGGCCCAGGTCCGGATCCGGCACCGCCGCGAGTAACGCTTTCGTATATGGATGCTGCGGATTGCGGAACAGCGTCGCCGCCGGCGCGAGCTCGACCAGCCGTCCGGCGCACATCACGGCGATGCGGTCGGCGAGATAGTTCACCACTGCCAGGTTGTGCGAGATGAAGATGTAGGTGAGGTTCAGCGCCTTGCGCAGATCCAAAAGCAGGTTCAGCACCTGCGCCTGAACCGAAACATCGAGCGCGGAGACCGGCTCATCGAGGATCAGCAGCTCCGGGCCGAGCGCCATCGCGCGCGCGATGCCGATGCGCTGGCGCTGCCCGCCTGAGAAGCTGTGCGGATAGCGGCGCAGGAAGCGCACGTCGAGGCCGACCAGCGCCATCATTTCCTTCACGCGCTGGAAGCGCTCGTCGTCGTCGCCGATCTTGTGGATGACGAGCGGCTCGCTCACGATGTCGTACGCCGTCATGCGCGGATTGAGCGAGCTGAACGGATCCTGGAACACGAACTGCACCTTGCGCCGATAGGCGAAGAGCTCCCGGCCGCGCAGGCTGAGCACATCCTTGGGCACGCCCCGATCGTTATAGGTAATGGACCCGCCATCGGGCGTGCTCGAGCGCAGGATCATGCGCGCTGTAGTGGTCTTGCCGCAGCCGGACTCGCCAACGAGGCCCAGGCATTCGCCGCTCGCGACCTCGAAGCTCACGTCGTCTACCGCGACAAACTCTTCCTCTTCCCGCCGGCGGGTAAAGGCGCGCTTGCGCAGGCCGAAGCGCTTGGTGAGGTGCTGCACCTGGAGCAGCGTCCCCTCGGGCGGCGGCGCGTAGTTCTCGCCGAACTGTCCCCGGCTCGCGATGAGATGCTCGTCGGTGACGAGCACTTCGCGGATCGGCGTCAGGCGCTCCCCGGGCCCCATGTTGAAGCGCGGCACCGCGCGCATCAGCGCCTGCAGGTACGGATGGCGCGGATGGCGGAAGATGTCTTCGACGCGGCCTGCCTCCATGATGCGACCGCGATACATCACCACCACCTCGGCGGCCATGTTGGCGACCACGCCGAGGTCGTGCGTGATGAGCAGCACCGCCATGCGCAGCTCCCGCTGCAGGCTGCCGATGAGCTGCAGGATCTGCGCCTGGATCGTCACGTCGAGCGCGGTGGTCGGCTCGTCCGCGATCAGCAGCGCCGGCCGGCAGATGAGTGCCATCGCGATCATGGCGCGCTGGCGCAGGCCGCCGGAGAGCTCGAACGGATAGGTGCGCTCCGCCTTGGCCGGATCCGGAAAGCCGACGAGCCGCAGCGTCTCGATCACCGCATCGCGTCGCTCCGCGCGCCCGATGCCCGCGCGATGCAGCGCGAGCGTCTCGCCGACCTGGTCGCCGATGGTGTGCAGCGGCGAGAGCGCCGTCATCGGCTCCTGGAAGATGATCGAGATGCGATCACCGCGGATGTGCTCCATGCGCCCGCCGAGCGAATCCAAGCGGGAGAGATCGACCACCGTGCCGGGCGCCTTCGGATCGCGGAACAGGATCTCGCCCGATTCGATGCGCGCGATTCGCGGCAGGATGCCCATGACCGCCTGCGCGAGCACCGACTTGCCCGAGCCCGATTCGCCGACCAGCGCTACCGTGCCGCCTTCCGGCACGCGGAACGACGCGCCGTCCACCGCTTTGACCGTGCCGGCGTCGACGTCGAGATAGACCCTCAGGTCCCGGATGGTGAGCAGATCAGCCACTTCCTCCCCCGCGATGGCTGACCAAGTATAAGGGGCGCTTTCAGGCCGCCGTAAGGAATAGCGCGGCCGGCTCCCTCCAGCGCGCGCCGGCGCGCCGCGTGCGCTCAAAGAGCCGCTCGAGGAATGCCCATGCCGCTGCGTCGTGTACCGCATGGTGCGTCAGGAGGCCGGTCGGCTCGCTGCTTTGCACCGCAAGCTGCTTAAGCACGGCGCGCAGCGCCGCTTCTTCGCCGATGAAGCCGCGCGTACCGTGCCAATCGATGATGTCTACATGGGTATTGACTTGTGCAACGCCGCGCGCGGGCTGCGCTGTGGCACGCGGGCCGTAAGCGCTCAAGCCATGCAGCCCGGCTGCGGGCAAACGCGCAACGAGCGTGCGTTTCAAACGATTCCACGGCGGCACGAGCACCGGCTGGAAACGGCCGCCCGCGAGCCGCGCGAGCCGCTCGCGCGCCGCGGCGAGGCGCGCGATTGCCTTTTCGTCCGGCTCGGCGGCCGCGAACTCGGTCTTCTTCTCGCCCGGCGCGGCGCGATTGCGATGGTCTGTGCCGTGCAGCAGCACGCACGCGTCATGGCCGGCGAAGAGCTCCGGCACTGCGGCGAGCGGCACGGCCGCGAGCGCCACCGGCACGCCGCTCGTCCTGCTAAGCGTTATCAATTGCCGGAGCGGCGGCGTCGGCGTCGCCGCGTCATCGTCGCGCCACCAGAACTCAGGCGAGCGTCCGGCGTCACGCCAGCGCGCGAGGTCTTCGTCGAGCGCCTCCCAGTTCAACGGACCCAGCTCGCGAGCAGCTCGGCGCTTCGCCGTGCGCCGCGCAGGTCGACCAGATCAGCGGCTGGACGGGGCGCGCGCGCCGCAGCGTTCACGGCATGCGCGAGCGCCTCTGTCGTGAGCGCAGCTTCAGGCAAGACGACGGCGGCACCGCGCGCGGCGAGGAGCTGCGCGCGCAAGGTTTGCTCCGCTTCGCCGCCGGCGGCGAACGGCACGAGCACCGAGCGCACCCGCGCCTGCAGCGTCTCGGCGACGGTGTTGTAGCCCGCCTGGCTCACCGAGAGCGCGCAGCTCGCCAAGAGCTGCTGGAAATCGGCGCGACTCTTCTCGACCACGACGCCCGCCTTCGCGAGGCGGCTGAGGTCTCGGAAGTCGGCGTCGCTGCAGTTGATGCCCGCAAGCAGCCGCCACGTGCTGCCGCGTAGCAGCGTCTGTTCGCGTGCCGCGATCGCTGCCTCGAGGAGCCGCTTGCCGACCGCGCCGCCGCCGGCGGACACCAGCACCTCGCTGCCCGCCGCCGCGGGCGGCGCGACCGGCGTGACCACATAGCCGGTGTAGTGCAGCCGGTCGCCGAGCCGCGCGGCGGCGCCGAAGGTGAGCTCGAAGCGCGCGAGTCGCGGATCGCCGTGCACGAGAATGCGATCGAAGAAGCGCAGCGCGAGATCGGCGGTTTCCTGCTCGCGATCCGGCCGCGGCTGCAGCAGATCGCGCGCCGAGCAAACCACCAGCGGGCGGGGCGTCAGGCGCCGGGCATCCTCGAGGAGCGGCATCAGCTCGAAGCGCATCTGCCGCCGGCCGAACGGAAAAAGCTCGATCAGCAGCACCTCGGCGCGAAGCGCGCGCCAGAGGTCGAGCAGCGCGGCCGCGCGCGCGCGCTTCCACGCCTCGTCCACCGGCCGCCCGCTCTCGTCGAGCAGCGTCTTGAACGTCATATCGGCGGCGCTGGCCGGCGCGAGCTGCACGTCCACCGGGATGCCGCTCACCGGCGGGCCGCCGCTCACGAGCACCACCTGGAAGCCCGCGCCGCGCAGCGCCTCCGCCAGCGTGGCGGCGCGCTTGAGATGGCCAATGCCGAGCAGGTGCTGGACGTAGAAGAAGACTTTCATCGCAGGTTAAGCGCCTCTACTGTCGGGGTGCCGTCGCCGTCAAGCCGGAACAGATGCACCGCGTGCCAGTCGAGCTTCGCGGGCGGCGCGCCGCGCAGGTCCCAGCCTGTCGCCGCCGCGAAGATCGCGCGGATCACGCCGCGATGCGTGACGCCGAGCGTCGGACGATCGCAGTCGCGCAACCATCCTTGCACGCGCGCCAGCACCTCGCGCGGGCTCTCGCCGCCCGCGGGGCGGAAATCCCAGCCGCGTGCTTCGTTAGCGCGCATCGCCTCGCCGAGCTCGGCGCGCAGCTCCGCGAGCACACGGCCTTGCCACTCGCCCCAGTTCATCTCCAGCAGGCGCGCTTCGCGCGCCGCGTCGGCTGCACCGAGCAGCGCCGCGGTCTGCGTACAGCGCGACAGCGGACTCGTCACCACGCGCATTGCGCTGCAGCGCGCGGGCAAGCGGAAATGCTCGAGTGCGGCGCGCCCTGCATCGGAAAGCGGCACATCGCTGCGGCCCTGGATGCGGCCCTCGGCGCTCCAGGCCGTATCGCCATGGCGCAGCAGGGCGACGAGCGTCATCTAAAGCGCGGCGAGTGCGGACTGCAGGCGCGCAGCAGCGACCACGAGGCTGCGCTCGGCGGCGACATGGCGCGCCGCTTCGCGCCCGAGCGCGGCGCGGCGCCCGGCATCGAGCAGCAGCTCGCGCACGGCGGCGGCAAACGCATCTTCGTCGCCATAGGGCACGAGGGTACCCGTTTGTCCGTCGCGCACGATGTCCGGCACGCCGCGCGTCGCCGCCGCGACCACCGGTACGCCCGCGGCCTGCGCTTCGAGGAGCGCCATGCCGTAGGCCTCGTTTACCGACGGCCACGCGTAAAGGTCGCAGGCCCCGAGCAGCCCGGCGATGCGGCGCTGGCCAAGCGCGCCGAAAAACGAGGCGCGCTGGTCGAAAAGCCTTTCCACCTCGCTGCGCGCAGGGCCATCGCCGACCACGAGCAGCTGGTAGCGCACGTTCGTCAGTTGCGCCAGCGCCGCCGCCAATACGCGATAGGAGGCGAGCTTGTCGCCGGTGCGCATCATCGCGACCACCGCGATCCATGGCACCGCCGGGTCCAGCTTGCGCTCGGCGGCGAGCTCTGCGCGAAAGCGCGCGCTCTCCGCCCTCGCCGCGCCGTAAGGCGCCGGGTCGAGAAATGGCGGCAGGTAGAGGATGCGCTTCGCCTCGACGAGCTGCAGGAGGCCGCCAATATCGTCGCGCGAGGGCGCGATGACGAGCGCCGCCTTGCGGATCGCGGCGGCAGTTGCCTCGTGGCCGAGCGCCCAGGCGCCGTGCGCGCGCTTCGCGGCGTACGAGGCTTCGGCCACCACATACGGAATGCCGAGCGCTTCGCCGATCGCCGGGCCGAGGTAGTCCGGCGCCTTGTAGTAGAGGTGGTAGGTGAACCAGAGCTCGGGCCGCGCAGCCGCCGCCCGCGCGCGCCATTCGTCCGCGTACTGCGCGGCGAGCGCCTCGCCCTGCGCGCGCAGCGCGCGCTGGCGCGCCGCATCACCGTCACCGTCGTAGGTGCGGAAGGTCGAGGCGAGCTGCACGCGATGGCCGGCGCGCGAGAGCGCATCCATGAGCAGTCCCGCTACGCGCCGATCGCCTGAGGGCGTGCCGTGCGTCGGCGACTTAAGCGGTGCGTAGTACGCGATCCTCATGCGCGGGCCCGAGGCCGAAGCGTACGGCGAGCCGCTCGCAATTCGCCGCCGCCGCGAACTCGGCGCGCACGCGCGCCTGCCCGGCGTCGCCGAGCGCGCGCCGCCGCTCGGGACAGCGGATCAGCGTTTCCAGGGCGGCCGCGAGCGCCGGGACGTCGTTCTCGGTGACGAGCAGACCCGTGCTGCCGTCGTGGATCAGCTCCGGAATGGCGGACACGCGCGTCGCGACGCAAGCGAGCGCCTGGCTCTGCGCCTCCGCGAGCACGTTCGGCAGGCCGTCGCGATCGCCGTCGCGCGCGATACGGCAGGCGAGCGCAAAGAGATCAGC
Organism: Burkholderiales bacterium; assembly: GCA_035689325.1. Taxonomy (GTDB): domain Bacteria; phylum Pseudomonadota; class Gammaproteobacteria; order Burkholderiales; family SG8-39; genus SCGC-AG-212-J23. The sequence goes on from DASSLQ010000128.1 coordinate 31,510, forward strand.
CGCCCGATATTCGGCGAGCAGCTCATCCTGCGCCAGCGCGCCGCGCCAGGTAATGCGCTCTCCGATGCCAAGTGCTCGCGCCCGGCGGCGCATGCGTGCGGCGAGCGGCCCGCCGCCGACATGCTCGAAGCGCCAATGCAGATCGGCGGGCAGCCGCGCGAGCGCCGCCAGCAGGAGGTCGGTGCCTTTCTTCTCCACCAGGCGCGCCACCGACAGGATGCGCACCGGGTGGCGCGCGTCGCTGCCATCGGCTGCGCCGCGCACCGTGCGATGCGCCGGGAAGCGCGCCAGATCGATCCCGTGGTACACGAGCTCGACGCGCCCCGCCGGCGCGAGCGCCGCGAGATGCGCATGGTTCGCGCGCGTGCACGTGACGAGCCAGTCGCATGCGGCGAGCTTCTCGCGCTTTTCCCACTCGGGCGTGGTCCAGATATCCTTGGCGTGCGCCGAGCCACTCCACGGCAGCCCGCGCAGGATGGCCGCGTAGCGCGCCACCGATGCCGGCGTATGCAGGAAGTGCGCATGCAGCCGGCCGACATCACGCGGCAGCTCCGCCGCGAGCACCAGCGCCTGGCCGAACCGGCGGATGCGATTTGGCGTCGGGTCGCGTCGCAAGTCTCTCAACCACGCGTTACGGGCGACGGCATAGCGCGCGTTTTTTCGTACGGTCAACCAGGCGCGCAGCACCCGTAGCGGCTCGCGGTAGAGATATTCCGGCAGGTAATGGACCGCGGCGCGGATTTCCCGGTGTACCGGGTGCAGCCGATCATCGGTGGGACGGCGCAGCGACACGATCAGGAGGTCGAGACCGCGGCGCTCGAGCGCGGCGATCTCCTGCGCGATGAACGCCTCGGAAAGGCGCGGGTAGCCCTTAAGTACGAACGCGACGCGCAAGGGGCTCAAGCGAGAACGCGCGCACCGGCGGCGCTTCATCGGCCGGTTCAATCCACGGCGCGACGAGGCGCGAGACGTTGGGCAGGCCCTCGAGCAGCCCAGGAACGACGACCTCCGACGGCCGGCTCTGGCGCGGCAGCGCGCGCAGCGCCGCGGCCATGACGGCCGGATCGTAGGCGCCATCGTCCTGCAGCATCGCCACGAGGCCGAGCTTCGCCGCGCGCGAGGCGCGGATGTACTGCTCGAGGCGCGGCGCGGTGCGCGGCACGATGAGCGCGCGCTTGTCGAGCGAGATCACCTCGCAGAACGTGTTGTAGCCGCCCATCGCCACGACGCCCGCGGCGCGCGCGACCAGCGTCTCGAACTGCTTATGGAAGGTGATCGCGCTCACACGCTTCAAGCGCGAGGCGCGCTCCATGAACTCCGCCTGGCGCTCCGCCGCCATGAACGGCCCCAGCGCAAGCAGCGCCGGGTAAGGCAGCAGCGGATCATGCTCGTAGGCGCGCAACACCCAGTCGATCAGCGCCTCGCCGTCGCCGCCGCCGCCGGTGGTGACGAGCAGATACGGGCGCTGCGTGATCTCCGGCAGCAGCGTCGGCGTGCCGTGATGCGGCACCTCGCGATGCAGATAACCCGTGTACACCATCTTCTGCCGCACGCGCGGCGGCAGCGCGATGCCTTCGAGCGGATCGCAGATCTGCGGCAGGCCGTACACCCAGATCTCGTCGTAGAGCTCGCGCAGCGCCGGCCCGGCTTTCTTCCTCTGCCATTCCGGCTCGAGCAGCCGCGGCTCGTCCATCACGTCGCGCAGGCCGAGCACCAGGCGCGTGCCACGGCGCTTGAGCGCTTTCAGCGTCGGCAGCACCTCGCCTCTCAATCCCACCGGCTCCTTGTCCACGATAAACAGGTCGGGATCGAAAATCTCCGCGGTGTGCTGGATGATCGATGCGCGCATCGACAGCGTCTCGCCGATGTCGAGGTGGAGATTCAGCGGCGTGTAGTCGCCGTTGCGCAGCTTGATGACGCCGGGCACGCGCACGAAGTCGACACGCGCGCGGAAGTCGAAGCTGCCGATGATCGGCGAGCCGGAAAGGATCAGGACCGAGAGCTGCTTGTGGCGCTCGACCAGCGCATGCGCGATCGCGCGGCAGCGGCGCAGGTGGCCGAGCCCGAAGGTGTCGTGGCTGTAGATGAGTATGCGACCATCGTTGCGGCTCGCTCGCATACCGGGCGCCTCCCCTCCCTTAGGAACGGCAATTCTGCGGTCAAATGCCCGCCCGGGCAAGGCAGGCCTTGCAGGCCCCGCAGGCCCGGAAACCTTCGCCCACCCGCACCGGCCGGCGGCACGACCAGCTCATCTCGAGGAGCTCGCGCGGCAACGCGGCCGCGAGCTCGCGCTTGGTCGCGTGATAGACCGGGTAGATCCATTGCACCTCGGGCTCGCCGAGCTTGCGCGCGCGATAGCACTCGTAGAGCGCGTCGAACACGCGGCGCTGGCGCGCCGCGCGGTTCTCGATGTCGGTGTCGCGCGCGAGCGCGGCCACCGCGATGCGATTGCAGCCCGGCGTGTCGATTGCCACCTGGCAGGCGACGAAGGCCACGCACAGGTAGTCGATGGGAATCGCTTCGAGCTCGCGGAAATCGAGCGCCGACTCGGTGGTGCGGAAGGGGCGGCAGCGCTCGCGGCACCAGGCGATGATGCGCTCCACGGCGGCCTGCTCGGCATCGGCGCGCTGCTCGCGGTTCGCCATGCGGATGTGGTGCACGCGCAGGTCGTCATCGGTCCCGGTGAGCAGCTTGAAGAGCATCGCTGTGCTGTCGAGGCCGCCCGAGAACATGACGAGCGTAGTCATGGGTCGGGCGAATTCTATTAGCATTGCCGCCATGAACGTCAGGCAGCTCCTCGAGCTCGGCGGCAAGCACGCGCTGGTCACCGGCGGCTCGCGCGGCCTCGGCCTGCAGATCGCCGAGGCGCTCGGCGAGATGGGCGCGAAAGTCGCGATCACGGCGCGCAAGCAGAACGAGCTCGACCAAGCGCTCGCGCACCTGAAGCGCGCCGGCATCGACGCGCATGCCTATGCCTGCGATCTCGGCAGACGCGACGCGATCGTGCCGATGGCCGACGACGTGCTGCGCCGGTTCGGACGCGTCGAAATCCTGGTGAACAACGCCGGCGCCACGTGGGGCGCGCCCGCGGAAGAGCACCCGCTCGAGGCGTGGGACAAGCTCGTCGGCCTCAACCTCACCGCGGTGTTCATCCTCACGCAGCACATCGGGCGCAAGTCGATGATCCCGGCGCGCTGGGGCCGCATCATCAACGTGGCGTCGATCGCCGGGCTGATGGGCCAGGACCCGCGCATCGTGCGCACCATCGCCTACAACGCGACCAAGGGCGGCGTCGTCAACTTCACGCGCGCGCTCGCCGCGGAATGGGGCCAGCACGGCATCACCGTGAACGCCATCTGTCCCGGCTTCTTCCCCTCGAAGATGACCAAGGCGACGCTCGACGCGACCGGCGAGCTGATCCTCGACTGGACGCCGAACAAGCGCATTGGCAACGACGAGGATCTCAAGGGCCTCGCGGTGCTGCTGGCGTCGGAAGCGTCGCGCCACATCACCGGCCAGGCGATCGCGGTGGATGGCGGCGCGACGGTGATATGAGCGACGCATTGCAGTTCGCCCGCGACTACCAGAAGCGCATCCCGTTCATCCAGCATCTGAGAATCCGCACCGAGGCGCTCGGCAAAGGCACGGCGCGGCTCTCGGTGCCGATCGAGCCGCATCTCACGAACAGCCTCGGCACCGTGCATGGCGGCGTCATCATGTCGCTGCTTGATGTCGCGCTCTGCACCGCCGCGCGCACTCTGCACCCGGAGTCCGTCGGCGTCATCACCATCAACCTGAGCACGTCATTCATCGACGCGGGTGGCGGCACCAAGCTTTACGCTGACGCGCGCGTGCTGAAGGATGGCCGCAGCATGAGCTTCGTCGAAGGCGAAGCGAAGAACGAGGACGGCGCGCTGGTGGCGAAGGCCACCGCCACCGTCCGCGTACTGCATAAACAGGCGCGATGAACCCGCGCCGAAAGCAGGAGAAGCGATGAAGCGCGAAACCTTACCCCGCAGGAAGGCGAAGATCCAGGCGGCAACGCGCGGCGTGCATCATCTCGCGCTCACCACCGAGGATATGCGCATGACAGTGGATTTCTACACGCGCGTTGTCGGCATGCCGCTGGTGCACGCGATGAGAGTTCCGGCGGGCCTCGGTACCGGCCCCGGCAACCGCGGCAATCCCCCGTACGAGGAGATCCGGCATTACTTCTTCGACATGGGGAACGACTCGCTGCTTGCGTTCTTCGAGATCCCGCGCGCTGCCGAGCCCAAGGCGAAGCGCGATGCCATCGGCGGCATGCAGCACGTCGCCTTCGCCGTCACGCCGAAAAATCTCGCCGCGCTGAGGAAGCGCCTCGCGGCCGCGAACGTGCCCATCGACGGCCCGATCGAGATCCTGCCCGGGCTGCTCTCGGTGTATTTCTATGATCCGAACGGCATCCGGCTGGAAGCCTGCTGCCAGCCGGCGGCGGCCGAGCGGCCGAAGGTCATCCGCTCGGTCGCGCAGCGCCGCGACGCTGCGCGGCGCGAGCTCGACACCATCGAGCCCGCCTGGGCGGCGACTACAATCGCCGCGGGGAGGTTCACATGAGCGCAAATCCGCAAGCCGCGGGCACGGGCAACGAGGCGACCGTCGTCCTGCCGGGCAACTTCAATCCGAATGCGCGTGGCGTACCGATGGGCAACGGCTGGAACTGGCTCGCGGATGCCTGGACGATCTTTCGCAAGGCGGCCGGCACCTGGATCGCCATGGTGGTCGTGCTCGTGCTCATCTTCATCGTCGCGCACCTCATCCCGTTGGTCGGCGCGATCGCCATGCAGATCCTGTGGCCGGTGTTCGTCGGCGGGCTGATGCTCGCATGCCGCAGCATCGATCAAGGCGGCGAGCCGCAATTCAGCCAGCTGTTCGCCGGATTCCAGCACCGCACCGGCACGCTCGTCGCGCTGGGCGCCATCTGGCTCGCGCTTTCCTTCCTCATCGTGGTGATCGCCGCCGCCATCACCGGCGTGCAGATATTTGCGCTGATGAACGCAGGCGGCAGTCCCGAGCAGATGGTCGGCATGGCGCTGACCGCGCTGCTCGCGTTGCTCCTGATCCTCGCGCTGATGCTGCCGCTGGTGATGGCGACCTGGTTCGCGCCGGCGCTCATCGTGTTCGACGATATGGGCGTGGGCGCGGCGATGAAGGCGAGCTTCGCCGCGTGCGTGAAGAACGTCCTGCCGTTCCTGCTCTACGGCCTGCTCGTGCTCCTCGCCGGCGTCATCGCGTCGATACCGCTCGGGCTAGGCTGGCTCGTGCTCGCGCCGGTGCTTACCGCGTCGGTGTACACCAGCTACCGCGACATCTACTTCGAATAGCCCGGCTAGCTCTTCGGCGCTTCGAGCCCGCCGACCAGGAAGCGGTTCCAGGTCGGGCTGATGATGATCTCGTTCACGCACACGCGCGCGGGCAGCGTCGCGATGAAGGCGAGCGTGCGCCCGAGATCCTCCGGCTGCAGCATCTTCGCCCGCACTTCCGCGGTGGGCGGCACGGGGCGCTTCTCGAGGATCGGCGTGGCCGCCTCGCCGGGCAGCACCGAGGTCGCGCGGATGCCGTTCGCGCACTCCTCGAGGTTGATCGACTCGGTGAGCGCGATCACCGCCCGCTTGCTCGCGTTGTAGCCGGGCCCGGTAAGCGTGCTGGCGTAGCGGCCGGCCCACGACGAGACGTTGATGACGAGGCCGTCCTTGCGCGTGCGCATGCCGGGCAGCACCGACTGCACGCAGTAGAACATTCCCGAGAGGTTGACCGCGACGATCTCGTCCCAGCCCTCGGCGCTCACCTCACGGAAGCTGCGCTTGGGCAGATTGATGCCGGCGCTGTTCACCAGGATGTCGACGCGGCCGTAGCGCGCCTGGATTTCAGCGGCGGTGGCGGCGACCTGGTGCTTGTCGCCGACGTTGCATACATAGACATCCGCCCTTACTTGCTTCAGCGCCGCATCGAGCGTCGCGCGCGTGCGGCCGGAGATCGCGACCTTCACACCAAGCCTCGCGAGCTCGACGGCGGCGGCGAGCCCGATCCCCGAGCCGCCGCCGGTAATCCACGCGACCTTACCGTCGAGCGTATTGCTTGGCACCGAACAGCACCTCCGCTTGCTCTTTGCTGAAGCCCGGCGTCTGGCGCCGCCGCTCGGCCAGCACTTCCAGCGCCTTTTTCACCGCGGGGCGCTCGGCGATGCGATCGCGCCAGCGCTTCACGTTCGGGTAGTCGTCGATGTTCACGCCCTGGCGCTCCGGCGCGCGCAGCCACGGCATGGTCGCCATGTCGGCGATGCTGTACTCGTCGCACGCGAGCCACTCGCTTTTCGCGAGCTGCTTGTCGAGCACGCCGTACAGGCGGTTCGCCTCGTTCTTGTAGCGGTTCATGGCGTACTCGATCTTCTCCGGGGCATAGCCGAGGAAGTGATGCGCCTGGCCGAGCATCGGTCCGACGTGGCCCATCTGCGTCATCACCCACTGCATGACCTGCCAGCGCTTGCGGATGTCCTTCGGCAGGAACTTGCCGGTCTTCGACGCCAGATAGAAGAGCATCGCGCCAGACTCGGCGAGCGCCATCGGCTTTCCGCCCGGTCCGTCCTGGTCGATCATCGCCGGGATCTTGTTGTTCGGCGAGATCTTGAGGAACTCGGGCTTGAACTGATCGCCCGCGCCGATATCGATCGGATGCACGTTGTACGGGAGGCCGGTCTCCTCGAGCATGATGTGGATCTTGTGCCCGTTGGGTGTGGGCCAGGTATAGAGGTCGATCATGGTTGCGGTTTCACCCGAGTTTGACTAACTGTTTGCCGAAATTCCTGCCGGCGAGCAGGTCCATGAAGCCGCGCGGCGCATTCTCGATGCCGTGCACCACCGACTCGCGGTACCTGAGCCTTCCCTCCGCGAAGTAGCCGCCAATTGCCTTGAGCGCTTCGCCGTAGCGATCCTTCCAGTCGAACACGATCATGCCTTGCACGCGCAGCCGGTTGACGAGGATCGCGCGCCAGTTGCGCACGCGATAGGGATCGACGGCGTCGTAGTCCGAGATCGTGCCGCAGACCACGACGCGGCCGAAGAGATTCATGCGCGCAAGCAGCGCGTCGAGGATTTCGCCGCCGACGTTGTCGAAGTAGACGTCGATGCCCTTCGGGCACGCCGTCTTGAGGTGCTCGCGAAGGTCGCCCGCCTTGTAGTCGATGCAGGCGTCGAAGCCGAGCTCGTCCTTGACGTACGCGCACTTCTCGCGACCCCCGGCAACGCCCACCGCGCGTGCGCCCCAGATCTTCGCGAGCTGCCCGACGACGCTGCCGACCGCGCCCGACGCCGCGGATACGACGACCGTGTCGCCCGCTTTGGGCTGGCCGAGTTCCTTCAGGCCGAAATACGCGGTCAGGCCCGGCATGCCGACGAGTCCGAGGTAGTAGCTGAGCGGCGCCCGCGCCTGATCCACCTTCACGGCATCGCGCGCGACACCATAGATCTGCCAGCCGAGCTGTGTCAGCACCATGTCGCCGACCTTGAGCTGCGGATGGCGCGATTCGAGTACTTCGCCGACCGTCTGGCCGACCATGACTTCGCCGAGGTCGACGCCCTTGGCGTAGCTCTTGGCGTCGCTGATGCGCCCGCGCATGTATGGATCGAGCGACAGCCAGAGGTTGCGCACCAGCACCTCGCCCTCGGCCGGCCGCGGCACCGGCGCCTGTTCGAGGCGGAAATTCGCTTCGCTCACCGGGCCGACGGGTCGGCTCGCGAGCACCCAGCGCTTGTTCGTCATAGCGCGGCGAGCCGCGCGAGGTGATGGTCGGCGT
>DASSLQ010000129.1:0-17067 GCA_035689325.1 Burkholderiales bacterium
CGGTTCCATAGCGGCCTCCGTGCGCGCAATATATCGGGATGAGCGAACTTCGACTTGCGCGCGATCGCGGACATGCCGACCACGGCTGGCTCGATTCCTGGCATACGTTTTCCTTTGCCGACTACTACGACCCGGAGCACATGGGCTACGGCGCGCTGCGCGTGATCAACGAGGATCGCGTGCAGCCGGGCACCGGCTTCGGCACGCACGGTCACCGCGACATGGAGATCATCACCTACGTGCTCGAAGGCGCGCTCGGGCACGAGGACTCGATCGGCAACGGCTCGACCATCGTGCCAGGCGACGTGCAACGCATGAGCGCCGGCGCCGGCGTGCGCCACAGCGAGTACAACCACGAGCGCCAGGGCGTCACGCATTTCCTGCAGATCTGGATCCAGCCGAACAAGCTCGGCGTCGCGCCTTCCTACGAGCAGAAGCACTTCGCCGACGCTGAAAAGCGCGGCCGGCTGCGCCTCATCGCCTCGCCCGACGGGCGCGAAGGCTCGGTGTCGATCCACCAGGATGCGCGGCTCTACGCCGGTCTTTTCGACGGCGCCGAGCGCGCTCGCCTGGAGATCGCGCCGCGGCGCAAAGGCTACGTGCATGTGGTGCGCGGCGCGGTGACGGTGAATGGCGAGCCGCTCGAAGCCGGTGACGCGCTGAAGGCCGCGAGCGGCCCGATCGAGCTCGAGCGCGGCAAAGGCGCCGAGGTGCTGGTCTTCGATCTTCCCCCAGCCTAGGAGCGAGCCATGACCCAATCCGACGCATCGGTCCTCGCGCACATCCAGCGCCTCGTCGCCGAGGAGCACAAGCTCTTCGAGCGCGCGCAGCTCACGCCCGAAGAGAATCACCGCCTCGCGTCGCTTCAGGTCGAGCTCGATCAGTGCTGGGATCTCTTGCGCCAGCGGCGCGCGCTGCGCGAGTTCGGCGACGATCCGTCGCAGGCGCACGTGCGCGAGGCCGACGTCGTGAAGAAGTACATCGGATGAGCGCGGTCCCTCTTTCGCCGACGATCGAAGCGCGGCGCGCTCAGGCCTTCCCGGTGCTCGCCGCCGAGGAGATCGCGCGGATGCATCGCTTCGGCAAGCCGCGTCGTTTCGCCGACGGCGAGCATGTGCTCGCTACCGGGCGGGTGAGCCCGGGCATCTACGTCGTGCTCTCGGGGGCGATCCGCGTCACCGGCCGCGACGCCCACGGTCACGATATGCCGGTGACCGAGCACGGGCCGGGCAACTTCTCCGGGGAAGTGAGCCAGCTCGCGGGCAAGCCATCCTTCGTCGACGGCGTGGCCGTGGGCGAAACGAATACGATCGAGATCAGCGCGAACCAGTTGCACGCGCTGCTGGTCGCGGAAGCCGCGCTCGGCGAGAAGCTGATGCGCGCGATGATCCTGCGGCGCGTGGCGCTCATCGAGTCGGGGGCGGGCGGGCCGGTGCTGATCGGCGCCGCGGCCTCGCCGGACGTCGCGCGGCTGCGCAGCTTCCTCAGCCGCAACGGCATTCCGCACCAGCTGCTCGACCCGGCCACTGACGCCGATGCGCAGGCGTTCATCGCGCGCTATGCGCCCGAGCCCGCGCAGCTGCCGCTCGCGGTGTGTCCGGATGGCGAAGTGCTGCGCAATCCGAACGAAAGCGAGCTCGCGCGCTGCATCGGCATGCTCGACGCCGGCGCTGCCGATGCCGTATACGACGTGACCATCGCCGGCGCGGGGCCCGCGGGCCTCGCGGCCGCCGTTTACGCCTGCTCGGAGGGGCTCTCGGTGCTGGTGATCGACGCCCGCGCCTTCGGCGGCCAGGCCGGCGCGAGCGCGCGCATCGAAAACTACTTCGGCTTTCCCACCGGCATCTCCGGCCAGGCGCTGGCCGGCCGCGGTTTCACGCAGGCGCAGAAATTCGGCGCGCGCATGCTGATCCCGATGGAGGCGGTGCACCTCGATTGCGAACCGAGCGAGCGCCGCGAGCCGATGCGGATACGCCTTGCGGATGGCGGTACGGTGAGCTCGCGCACCGTGGTGATCGCTTCCGGCGCGCGCTATCGCCGGCCCGACTGCGCCAACCTCAAGGCGATGGAAGGCCGCGGCGTCTGGTATTGGGCTTCCCCGATCGAGGCGCGCATGTGCGCCGGCCAGGAGGTGGTGCTGGTCGGCGGCGGCAACTCCGCAGGCCAGGCGGCGGTGTTCCTGTCCGCGACCGTGAGCAAGGTGTGGATGCTGGTGCGCGGCCCGGGTCTCGCGGCGAGCATGTCGAAATACCTGATCGACCGCATCGCGGCGACGCCCAACATCGAGCTCCTGACGCGTACCGAGATCGTCGGCCTCACCGGCTCGCACGACGCGGGCGTCGAAAGCGTGACCTGGCGCCGCAACGAAACCGGCGAGCGCGAGACGCGGCCGATCCGGCACGTCTTCATGTTCCTCGGCGCCGACCCGAGCACCGACTGGCTGAGGGAATGCGACGTGGCGGTCGACGACCGCGGGTTCGTCACCACCGGCGAGGATGCCGCGCTCTCGCTGCAGACCAGCGTGCCGGGCGTGTTCGCGATCGGCGACGTGCGCGCGGGATCGGTGAAGCGCGTCGGCGCGGCGATCGGCGAAGGCGCGGCGGTCGTGGCGCAGATCCACGCCTTTCTCGCTCACCCAACCGTCGCGTTGGCGCGCCAGCGGCACGCCGCGTGAGCAGGCACAGCTTCGAGCTTGCCGTGGCGGTCAATCCGGCGGACCACGCGCTCGGCCCGTCGCACGCGCCCGTCACGCTCGTCGAGTACGGCGACTTCGAGTGCCCAAACTGCAAGCAGGCCGCGCCGGCGGTGAAGCTGCTGCTCAAGCGCTTCAACGGCCGCGTGCGCCTCGTCTGGCGCCAGTTTCCGCTGGAGGAAGTGCATCCGCACGCACTCCAGGCTGCGTTGGCGTCGGAAACCGCGGCCGGGCAGGGCAAGTTCTGGCCGATGCACGATCTGCTGTTCGACAACCAGGCGCATTTGAAATCCCAGCAGCTGCGCAGCTATGCCGAGCGCCTCGAGCTCGACATGGTGCGCTTCGACGCCGACATGGCGGACACGGTGTATCTGCAGCGCGTGCGCGAGGACATCGAGAGCGGCACGAAGAGCGGCGCGCGCGCCACGCCGACGTTTTTCCTGAACGGCGTCATCGCCGACGTGTCGGGCGGCATGCAGCGCTTGTTCGACAGCGTGGAGGCGGCGCTGCGCCGGTGACTGGCAAATATCTCGAGGATTTCGCCGCCGGGCAGAGCTACCGCTCGGGACGCCTGCGCGTGGACGAGGAGCGCGTCAAGAGCTTCGCAGCGGAATTCGACCCGCAGCCTTTCCATCTCGACGCCGACGCCGCGCGCCGCTCGATTTTCGGCGGCCTCGCCGCGAGCGGCTGGCACACGGCGGCCATGACCATGCGGCTGCTCGTCGAAAGCGAGTTCAGGCCCGCGGGCGGCATCATCGGCGCCGGCTTCGACGAATTCCGCTGGCCGGCGCCGGTGCGGCCGGGCGACGAGCTCTATCTCGATATCGAGGTGCTGGAGGTGCGGCCGTCGAAGTCGCGTCCCAACCAGGGCATGGTCAAGGTGAGGACCACGACCCGGAATCAGAAGGGCGAGGCGGTGCAGGTCTCCGTCGGCAATCTCGTGGTACCGCGTCGGCCGATCTAAGTTGCGAAACACGGGGCTGCAATAATTACGACCCTGGCCCCGAATTCCCGGATCGAAGCGATTTACCGTGCGGAATCGCGCCGCGTTTTTGCGACGCTCGTGCGCCTGCTCGGCGACTTCGATCTCGCGGAGGAGGCGCTGCACGAGGCGTTTCGCGCGGCGCTCGAGCAGTGGCCGGCCGAAGGCGTGCCCGCGAATCCGCGCGCCTGGCTCGTCTCCACCGGCCGCTTCAAGGCGATCGACGCCATCCGCCGGCGCGCACGCTTCGATCCGCTGGAGGAGGAGCATGCCGAGTCGCTCGCCGCGGAGGAGCCGGCGGAGCGCGAGCCGATCGAGGATGATCGCCTGCGCCTCGTCTTTACCTGCTGCCACCCGGCGCTCGCGCAGGACGCACAGGTAGCGCTCACGCTGCGCGAGGTGTGCGGACTGACGACGGAGGAGATCGCTCGCGCGTTCCTCACGCCGCCGCCGACTTTGGCGCAGCGCATCGTGCGGGCGAAGAACAAGATCCGCGATGCGCGCATCCCGTACGAAGTCCCGGCGGGGCCGCAGCTCGCCGAGCGGCTCGATGCGGTGCTGCGCGTCATCTACCTGGTGTTCAACGAAGGCTACTCGGCCTCGGCCGGCGATTCGCTAACCCGGGCGGATCTTTCGGCCGAGGCGATCCGCCTCGGCCGGCTGCTGCTCGATTTGCTGCCAGAGCCGGAGGCAAGCGGGCTGCTCGCGCTCATGCTCTTGCAGGAGTCGCGCCGCGCGGCGCGCGCCACGGCCGCCGGCGACCTCATTCGCCTCGAGGACCAGGACCGGACGCGCTGGAACCGCGAGCTCATTGCGGAGGGCATAGCGCTCGTCGAGCGCGCTCTCGGCACGCGGCGTTTCGGTCCGTATACCGTGCAGGCTGCGATCGCCGCGGTACATGCGGAGGCGCCGAGCGCCCGCGAGACCGATTGGCGCGAGATCGTCGCGCTCTACGATGTGCTCGCGCGCCTCGATGCGTCGCCGGTCGTGGAGCTGAACCGCGCGGTCGCGCTCGCCATGCGCGACGGCCCCGCCGCCGGCCTGCCCGTGGTCGATGCGATCCTCGCGCGCGGCGAGTTGAAGGACTACCACCTCGCGCATGCCGCGCGCGCCGATCTCTGCCGGCGGCTCGGACGCCGCGCGGACGCACGCGCCTCCTACGAGCGCGCGCTCGCGCTCGCGCGCCAGGAGCCCGAACGGCGCTTCATCCAGCAACGCCTCGCCGAATTGCGCTCCTGATGTGCTCTGTCGATTTGCCGCTCCGGCGTTCGATAAAGAACAAAGGAGCTGCAAATGGAAACCGTCCTCGCCATCTTCGAAATCGTCAGGCGCCTCGCGCGCGACATGGGCCCGTATTTGCTGGTGGAAATCCTGCTGCCGGGTGGCAGCCTGATCGCGATAGCGCTTTTGCTGTACCGGCGCAGAGAATCCCTTCTCAGCCCGATGTCGATTTCGGTGCGCGCCAAACGACTATAGGCAGGTACCTGAGCTTTCAAGGAGATAGCGATGAGGTTCATGATTCTGGTCAAGGCGACCCAAGACTCCGAGGCGGGGAAAATGCCCCCGGAGAGCCTGTTCGCCGAGATGGGCAAGTACCACGAAGAGCTGCAGAAGGCCGGGATGCTGATAGACGGCTCGGGCCTGAAGCCCAGCCGCAAGGGCTGGCGCATCAACTACGACGGCAGCAAGCGCACCTTCGTCGATGGGCCGTTCGCCGAAACCAAGGAGCTCGTCGCCGGCTACACCATCATCCGGGCGAAATCGCGCGACGAGGCGATGGAATGGACCAAGCGCTACCCGAATCCCGCGGTGGACGGCGTGAAGGCCCAGATCGAGGTGCGCGAGTTCTACGAGCTCGAGGACTTCGCGCCGAGCAAGGAGGTCAAGCGCTTCGAGAAGATCGAGATGGGAAAGAAATAAGATGCCGAAAACCATTGCGGAGAAAACGCCATGAAATATCTGTGTCTGGTTTACGGTCAAGAGCAGGCGCTGCAGGCGATGGACGACCGGCACTGCGTGGCCTACGACGAGGAGATCCGGCGCAGCGGCCACTGCATCGCCTCGGAAGCCCTCCAGCCGGTGTCGACTGCAACCACCGTGCGCGTGCGTAACGGCAAGGTCTCCGTGACCGATGGGCCGTTCGCCGAGACCAAGGAGTGCCTCGCGGGCTTCTACATGATCGAGGCGCGCGATCTGAACGAAGCGATTCATATCGCGTCCAAGATTCCACCGGCGCAGGTCGGCTCGGTGGAAGTGCGGCCGATCCGCCCGATCCGCGAGACGGTGCACGCGATGCAAAAGGAAGGAGCTGCCCATGGCGTACGTTGATGGCTTCGTGACACCGGTGCCGAAGAAGAAGCTCGGTGCATACCGGCGCATGTCGCGCCTCGCCGGCAAGGTGTGGCGCGACCACGGCGCGCTCGAATTCCGCGAATGCCTGGCGGACGACGTGAGCTGGGGCAAGCGCACCTCGTTCCCGCGCGCGGTGAAGCAGAAGCCGGGCGAGACGGTGTTCTTTTCCTACATCGTCTACAAGTCGCGCGCCGATCGCGACCGCGTGAACGCCAAGGTGATGAAGGACAAACGCCTCGCCAGCATGATGGATCCGAAAACGCTGCCGTTCGATGGCAAGCGCATGTTCTGGGGCGGCTTCAAGGTGTTGATCGACGTCTAAGGAGACAGCCATGCAAGTGCAACCCTATTTGTTCTTCGACGGCCGCTGCGAGGAAGCGCTGCAGTACTACAGCAAGCACCTCGGCGCCAAGGTCGAGAGGCTGATGCGCAACAAGGAAAGCCCGGAGCCGCCGCCGCCGGGAATGAACGCGCCGGGCGAGAAGGTGATGCATGCGGCGTTCCGCATCGGCGACACGCAGCTGATGGCCTCCGATGGCCACTGCGCCGGCAAGCCGCGCTTCGAGGGCATCTCGCTCACCATCACTGCGCGCGATGACGCGGAGACGAAGCGCATCTTCAATGCGCTCGGCGACGGCGGCAAAGTGACCATGCCTCTCACCAAGACCTTCTTCGCCTCGAGCTTCGGCATGGTCGACGACCGTTTTGGCGTGCACTGGATGGTGATCTCGGCGCAGGCGACCTAGCCCGAGGCAGTGAGCCATGGGAAATCCGGTCGTGCATTGGGAGTTGATGTCGAAGGAGCCGGCGAAGGTCGCCGAGTTCTACGCCAAGATCTTCGGCTGGAAGATCGAGCACCGCCCCGAGCTCAATTACCGCATCGTCGACACGGCCGCCAAAGGCGGCATGTCCGGCATCAATGGCGGCATCGTCAAGCCGGACCGGCCGGGACCGTGGCCGGGCAACATGCTCTTCTATATCCTGGTCGATGACCTCGCCGCCTATCGCAGGAAGATCGTGGCCGCCGGGGGCAAGATCCACGTCGAGGAGCAGAAGGTGCCCGGCATGGGGAAGCTCTCGCTCTTCACCGATCCGGAAGGACGGATGATGGGGCTGTGGAAGGCGAAAGCGCGATGAAGAAGACCTACCGCGGAAGCTGCCACTGCGGCGCCGTGCGCTACGAGGCGGACATCGACCTTGCGCAGGGCACGTTCAAGTGCAATTGCACGATCTGCAAGAAGACGCGCTCATGGCTCGCGGGCGTGCCGGCGACGGATTTCCGCCTGCTCGCCGGCGAGGATGCCTTGCGCGACTACCAGTTCGGCAGGCGGCGCCTGCATCACTTCTTCTGCGGCACCTGCGGCGTGCGCTCGTTTTCGCGCGGCACCGGCCCGAAAGGCGAGCCGATGGTGGCGGTGCGCGTGAACTGCCTGGACGGCGTCGATCCCGCTGAATTGATCGCGGCGCCGGTACGCTACTTCAACATGGCGCACGACGACATGAAGTCGCCGCCCGCCGAGACGAGGCACTTATGAATAATCCCGCCCCCGGTTTCAAGACGCGTCCCGGGCATCGCATCGAGACCAAGCCCGCCGGCCGCCGCGTGCAGATCAAGTACAAGGGTGAGCTGATCGGCGACAGCCGCAATGCGCTCGTCATGCACGAGGGTACCTATGCGCCGGTCTATTACCTGCCGCGGGCCGACGTGAAGATGGACCGCCTTGCGCGCACGAGCCATCACACGCATTGCCCGTTCAAGGGCGACGCTTCGTACTACTCGATTGCGAAGGGTCCGGAGAACGCCGTGTGGAGCTACGAGCAGCCCTATGACGAGATGATGCCGATCAAGGGCCTGCTCGCGTTCTACCCCGACAAGGTCGAGATCGCGGTGACCGAGGAAAACGCCGTCGCCCCCGCGAAAGCCGGGGAATGACGATCTTCTCAGCCGTGCTTGCGCCGGCCGCGCGACTTGCGGCCGCCGCGCTTGCCGCCCTTGCGACTCGCCTTCTTGCCGGCGTTGGAAATCGCCGCGGCGCGTGACTTCGACATGCCCTTCTTCTTGAGCGCCCTGTACTTGCGCTTGTTCTTGATCGATTTGCCTGCCATGTCCACCTCCTTAGGGGTGGGCGCATGGTAAGCAGCGACTATGACGCCGGCTCGTGCGGCAACGTTCGCCGAAGGTGCCATGCCGTCGTAGCGCGAACGCTCAGCGCAACGCCTCGAGAAGCGCGGTGAAGATTTTCGGCGTCGCCGCGGCGATGTCGCCGGACTGCAGGTAGCCCTGCTCGCCGCTGAGATCGCCGACCAGCCCGCCCGCTTCCTGGATGAGCAGCGCGCCCGCCGCCATGTCCCAGGGCGAGAGCCCGAGCTCCCAGAACGCATCCAGCCGCCCGCACGCGACGTAGGCGAGATCGAGCGCCGCGGCGCCCGCGCGGCGCACGCCGGCGCAGGTCTTCATCATCGTCGCGAGCTGGCGCGAGTAGAGCTCCAGGCGCGTCACCTCCTTGAACGGAAACCCCGTGCCGACCAGCGCATCGCCGAAGCGCGCGAGAGTGGAGACGCGAATGCGCCGGTCGTTGAGGAACGCGCCGCGGCCTCTCGACGCCGTGAAGAGCTCATTGCGCGCCGGATCGTAGACAACGGCATGCGCCATTGCGCCGCGATGCTGGATGCCGATCGACACGCAGTACTGCGGGAAGCCGTGGATGAAATTGGTCGTGCCGTCCAGCGGGTCGATGATCCACACCACCTCGGCATCGGTCTTCGCCGCGCCCGACTCCTCTGCCAGCAAGCCATGGTCGGGATAGGCCTTGCGGACAATTTCGATGATCGCCTCCTCGGCCGCGTGATCGACCTGGGTGACGAAGTCCTTGGCGCGCTTGGACGTCACGCGCAGGCCGCCCGAGTCGAGCGCTGCTCGATTGATGATCGATCCCGCGCGGCGCGCCGCGCGCACGGCGATGTTCAATATGGGGTGCATGGCGACATGAATTCGGGGACGGAGCCCGAACTGTTTCAGGCTGCGTCCCCGATCTAGTTCGGGCTCCGTCCCCGAATTCCGGGGGCGTATTCTAGTCATATGCCACCCATCCGCATCGTGCTCTGCCGCCCGAGCCATCCGGGCAACATCGGCGCCGCGGCGCGCGCGATGAAGGCGATGGGCCTGAGCGACTTGCGCCTAGTGCAGCCCGAGCGCTTTCCGGCGCCCGAAGCGCAGTGGATGGCGACCAATGCCGTCGACGTACTCGAAGCGGCGAAGGTGCACGCGACGCTGCACGAGGCGATCGCGGATTGCGTCGCCGCCTTCGCGCTCTCGGCGCGCTCGCGCGAGTGGTCGCCGCAGGTCCTCGACGTGCGCAGCGCGGCAGCGCGGGCCGTGGAGATGAATGCACCGGTGGCGTTTGTTTTCGGCAACGAAACGGCCGGGCTCACCAACGAGGAGGTGTTCGCCTGCCAACATCTGGTGCACATTCCGGCGAATCCGGACTTCAGCTCGCTCAACCTTGCACAGGCGGTGCAGGTCGTCGCCTATGAGCTGCGGATGTGCGTCGATGTCGCCATGCCTTTCGCACGCGTGGAAAAGCGCGCGACGGTCGAAGACCTCGAGGGCCTGTACGCGCATCTCGAGCAAGCGGCTACCGCGAGCGGCTTCATGGCGCCGAACTCACGCCTGCGCGAGCGCTGGCGGCGGCTTTTCTCGCGCGTGCCGGCGCTCGAGCGCGAGGAGGTCAACATCCTGCGCGGACTGCTGAAGGCGCTCATGCCGGCCAGGCATCGCAGCGATGAGCGGCAGGAATAGTTGATTAGTTTAGTCGGGCACCCATAGAATCACTGCATGTTCTCGCGACTGCGCGGTGATATCGCCTGCATCCTTGAGCGCGACCCGGCGGCCCGCTCGACGTGGGAGATACTGACCTGCTATCCTGGCCTGCACGCGATCTACATTCACAAGCTCGCGCGCTGGTTCTGGCTGCACGGGCTCAAGTGGCTGGGGCGCTTCACCTCGCACCTCGGCCGCTGGCTCACCGGGATCGAGATCCATCCCGGCGCCAGGATCGGCTCGTGCGTCTTCATCGACCACGGCATGGGCGTGGTGATCGGCGAGACCGCGGAAGTGGGTGACGGCTGCACGATCTACCAGGGCGTAACGCTCGGCGGCACGTCGCTCTATCGTGGCGCGAAGCGCCATCCGACCCTGGGCGCTGGCGTCGTGGTCGGCGCGGGCGCGAAGATCCTCGGCGGCTTCACGGTCGGCGACGGCGCGCGCATCGGCTCGAATGCGGTCGTGGTGAAAGAAGTGCCACCTGGCGCCACAGTCGTCGGCGTTCCCGGTCGCATCATCGAGGAAGCCGAAGCCAGACAGGCGGAGCGCTTTGCCGCTTACGCGGTGGTGCAGGAGCAGACCGATCCCTACGCAAAGGCGATCCAGCAGCTCGTCGAGCATTCGCAGGAGCTCGAGCGCGCGCTGCGAGCGCTGCAGACCCGGATGGCCGAAATGGAGCGCGACGCCGAGGCCTCCAAGCGTGATCTCCGCGTAGTCAAGTAGCTGTTTTACAATGGGAACAAAGTCCGACTGTTTCTGTCGGATTAAGGTATACTTGAGCTCATTAATCGGGTATTCCGAGAGGCCGCATGAAACTCACGACCAAGGGCAGGTTTGCAGTCACCGCGATGCTGGATCTGGCAATGCGCCAGAACCGCGGCCCGGTCACGCTCGCGGCAATCAGCGAGCGGCAGCACATTTCGCTTTCCTACCTCGAGCAGCTCTTCGGCAAGCTGCGCCGCGCGAAGCTCGTCTCGAGCGTGCGCGGTCCCGGTGGCGGCTACAACCTTGCCCAGGGCGCGCAGCAGATCACGGTGGCCGACATCGTTACCGCGGTGGATGAGCCGCTCGACGCCACGCAGTGCGGCGGGAAAGAGAACTGCCACGAAGAAAAGCGCTGCATGACGCACGACCTGTGGGCGACGCTGAACGAGAAGATGTACGACTACCTGACGTCGGTGACGCTCGCCGACCTCGTCGCGCACCAGAACGGCAAGCAGGTCGCCGTTATCAAGGATTTCCGGCCGCGTGAGGAGAAAGTGGCCGCATGAAGCTGCCGATCTACCTCGACTATTCCGCCACCACGCCGGTCGATCCGCGGGTGGCGCAGAAGATGATCCCTTACCTTACGGAGTTTTTCGGCAACCCGGCGAGCCGCTCGCACGCGTTCGGCTGGAAGGCGGAAGAAGCGGTGGAGGAGGCGCGCAGTCACGTCGCGGCGCTGATCAACGCCGACCCGAAGGACATCGTCTGGACCTCCGGCGCAACCGAAGGCAACAACCTGGCGATCAAGGGTGCCGCCCAGTTCTACAAGACCAAGGGCAAGCACATCATAACCCAGCGCACCGAGCATAAGGCCGTGCTGGATACGTTCCGCGAGCTCGAGCGGCAGGGATTCGAGGCGACCTACCTGGATGTGAAGGCGGACGGGTTGGTCGACATCGAGAAGTTCAAGGCGGCAATCCGCCCGGACACGATCCTCGCCTCGATCATGATGGTGAATAACGAGATCGGCGTGATCCAGCCGGTGTGGGAGATCGCCGAGATCTGCAAGCAGAAGGGCATCATCTTCCACTGCGACGCGGTGCAGGCGGGCGGCCGCCTGGAAATCGATATGCAGAAGTTCCGCGCCGATTTGCTGACCATCACGGCGCACAAGATGTATGGGCCGAAAGGCATCGGCGCGCTCTACATCCGCAGGAAGCCCCGCGTGCGCCTCGAAGCGCAGATCCATGGCGGCGGGCACGAGCGCGGCTTCCGCTCGGGGACGCTGGCGACGCACCAGATCGTCGGGTTTGGCGAGGCGGCGCGCCTGGCGAAGACCGAGATGGCGGCCGACAACGAGCGTATCCGCGGCTTGCGCGACCGGCTGTGGAAAAGCGTCCAGGGCATGGAAGAGGTCTATCTCAACGGCAGCCTCGAGAAGCGCATCCCGCACAACCTGAACGTCTCGTTCAACTTCGTGGAAGGCGAGTCGCTGATCATGGCGGTGAAGGACATCGCGGTGTCGTCGGGCTCGGCGTGCACCTCGGCGTCGCTCGAGCCGTCGTACGTGCTGCGGGCGCTCGGGCGCAACGACGAGCTCGCGCACAGCTCGATCCGCATCACGCTCGGCCGTTTCACCACCGAGGAAGAAGTGGACTATGCTGCGCAGCTCATCAAGCAGAAGGTGGCGAAGCTGCGCGAGCTCTCCCCGCTGTGGGAGATGTACAAGGAAGGCATCGATCTGAATACCGTGCAGTGGGCAGCACACTAGGAGTCTTATATGGCGTACAGCGACAAAGTCATTGAGCATTACGAGAACCCGCGCAACGTCGGCGCGTTCGACAAGGCCGACACCTCGGTCGGCACCGGCATGGTCGGTGCGCCGGCCTGCGGCGACGTGATGAAGCTGCAGATCAAGGTCGGCGCCGACGGCCGCATCGAGGACGCGCGCTTCAAGACCTACGGCTGCGGCTCGGCCATCGCCTCGAGCTCGCTCGTCACCGAATGGGTGAAGGGCAAGACGCTCGAGCAGGCGGCCTCGATCAAGAACACCGAGATCGCGCAGGAGCTCTCGCTCCCGCCGGTGAAGATCCACTGCTCGATCCTCGCCGAGGACGCGATCAAGGCGGCGGTCGCCGACTACAAGAAGAAGCACGGGCTGGCAGCCGCAGCCGCGGCCCCCGCTCAGGAGAAGAAGGTCGCGTGATCACGCTTACCGAAAGCGCGGCACGCCACGTCCAGTCCTACCTCGCCAAGCGCGGCAAAGGCGTCGGGCTGCGCGTGGGCGTGCGCACTTCCGGCTGCTCCGGCATGGCCTACAAGCTCGAGTTCGCTGACGCGGTGAACCCCGAGGACCATCAGTTCGAGAGCCGCGGAGTGAAGGTCATCGTCGACCCGAAGAGCCTGCCGTACCTGACGGGGACCGAGCTCGATTACGCGCGCGAGGGCCTCAACGAGGGCTTCAAATTCCGCAACCCGAACGTGAAGGACGAGTGCGGTTGCGGAGAGAGCTTTAACGTCTAGCACGGCGCGCGCGCCGCGCGCCGCTCTTCCGGGGCGATGCAGAGCCATTTCGACTTGTTCGGTCTGCCGCCCGCCTTCGCTGTGGATGAAGTGCGCCTCGAGCGCGCCTATCGCGAGATCCAGTCGCGCGTGCATCCCGATCGCTTCGCGCACGCGGGCGATGCCGAACGTAGAGCCTCGCTGCAGTGGACCACGCGCGTGAATGAAGCGTACCGGGCGCTCAAGAACCCGGTGCAGCGCGCGAGCCACATTCTCGAGCTGCAGGGCGTCGACGTCGCCTTCGAGACCAACACCGCGATGCCGCCCGACTTCCTGATGGAGCAGATGAAGCTGCGCGAGGCGCTCGAGGATGCCACCCAGTCGAAGGACCTCGGCGCCCTCGACGCGCTGCAGAAGCGCATCGACGCCGACAAGCGCGAGCTGGAAGAGCGCCTTGGCGAATCGATCGACCGCAAGAAGGACTACGCCGGCGCGTCTAATCTCGTGCGCGAGCTGAAATTCCTCGAGAAAGTGGAGGCGGAGCTCGACGCCGCCTACGAGGCGATCGAATAAATGGAGCGCTTGAACCCCCGCTAAAGGCATGGCGCTACTACAGATCTCCGAGCCCGGCCAGGCGCCGGCACCGCACGAGCAGCGGCGCGCCGTCGGCATCGACCTCGGCACCACCAACTCGCTCGTCGCCACGGTCAGAAGCGGTGTCGCCACGGTGCTGGCCGATGCGCAGGGCAGGGCGCTCTTGCCGTCGATCGTTCGCTATTGCGCGGACGCACGAGTGGAAGTCGGCTACGCGGCGCAGGCGCATCAGGCCGTCGACCCGAAGAACACGATCGTCTCGGTGAAGCGCTTCATGGGTCGCGGCGTGAAGGACATCGATCATCTGCAGAACGCGCCGTACGACTTCGTCGATGCGCCCGGCATGCTGCAGATCCGCACGGTAGCGGGCGTGAAGAGCCCGGTGGAGATCTCCGCCGACATCCTGAAGCCGCTGCGCGAGCGCGCCGAAATGTCGCTCGGCGGGCCGCTGACGGGCGCGGTGATCACGGTGCCGGCTTACTTCGACGACGCTCAGCGCCAGGCGACCAAGGACGCGGGGCGGCTCGCCGGCCTCAATGTGCTGCGGCTGCTGAACGAACCCACCGCCGCGGCGATCGCCTATGGGCTCGACAACGGCTCCGAAGGCGTGTTCGCGGTCTACGACCTGGGCGGCGGCACCTTCGACCTCTCGATCCTCAAGCTCTCGCGCGGCCTATTCGAGGTGGTGGCGACGAGCGGCGACTCGCTCCTCGGCGGCGACGACTTCGACCAGCGCGTGTTCTGCTGGGCGATCGAGCAGGCGAAGCTCGCGCCGCTCGCGCCGCGCGACATGCGGCTGCTGCTCGTGAAGTCGCGCGAGGCGAAGGAGCACCTCACCTCGCACGGCGAGGCGCCGATCACCGCGCGCCTCTCGACCGGCGAGTTCGTCGACGTGGCGATCGACACCGAAACCTTCTGCCGCATCACGCAGACGCTGGTGCAGAAGACGCTCGGCCCGGTGCGCAAGGCGCTGCGCGATGCCGGGCTCGGCGTGAGCGATATCGAGGGCGTCGTCATGGTCGGCGGCGCGACGCGCATGCCGCAGATCCAGCGCGCGGTAGCGGAGTTCTTCAAGCGCGATCCGCTCAACAACCTCGACCCGGACAAGGTGGTGGCGCTCGGCGCCGCCATGCAGGCGAACGTGCTCGCGGGCAACAAGCCCCAGGGCGAGGACTGGCTGCTGCTCGACGTGATCCCGCTATCGCTGGGAATCGAGACCATGGGCGGTCTCGTCGAGAAGATCATTCCCCGCAACTCGACCATTCCGGCGGCGCGCGGCCAGGAATTCACCACGTTCAAGGACGGCCAGACCGGCATGAGCTTCCACGTCGTGCAGGGCGAGCGCGAGCTGGTCTCGGATTGCCGCTCGCTCGCGCGCTTCGAGCTGAAGGGCATCCCGCCGATGGCGGCGGGCGCGGCGCGCGTACGCGTCACCTTCCAGGTCGACGCCGACGGCCTGCTCTCCGTGACGGCGCGCGAGAACACGACCGGTGTCGAAGCCTCCGTGGCGGTGAAACCGTCCTACGGCCTCGCCGATGCGGATATCGAGCGCATGCTGCGCGACTCCTTCTCGCATGCGAAGGATGACGTGCATGCGCGCGCGTTGGCCGAAGCGCGCGTCGAGGGCCAGCGCCTGCTCGAAGCGACCCGCTCCGCGCTGGCAGCCGATGCGGCCTTGCTGGCACCCGACGAAAAGGCAGCCATTGGCGAGCGCATGGGCGAGGTCGAAAAAGCGCTGCAGGGTGCCGATCACCGCGCGATCAAGCAAGCGGTCGATGCGCTCAACCACGCTACCGAGGACTTCGCCGCACGCCGCATGGACGAGGGCATCCGCCGGGCGCTCGCCGGCAAGCAGATCGGCGCGCTCTGATGCCGAAGTTGAAGGTGCTGCCGGGCCACGCGATCTGCCCGCAGGGCGCCGAAATCGAGGCGCAGCGCGGCAAGTCGATCTGCGATACGTTGCTCGAGAATCACATCGACATCGAGCACGCGTGCGAGAAGCAGGCGGCGTGCACCACCTGCCACGTGATCCTGCGCCAGGGCTACGATTCGCTCGAGCCTGCCGAGGAGAAGGAAGAGGACATGCTCGACAAGGCGTGGGGGCTCGAGGCGACCTCGCGGCTTTCCTGCCAGGCGAAAGTGGCCGATGCGGATCTCGTGATCGAGCTCCCCAAGTACACCATCAACTACGAGCGCGAGGGCGGGGGCAAGAAATGAAGTGGACTGACACGCAGGAGATCGCCATCGCTCTCACCGAAGCGCATCCGGACGTCGATCCGGAGCAGGTGCGCTTTACCGACCTCTACAACTGGGTCATGGCGCTGCCGGACTTCAGCGACGATCCGAAGCGCTGCGGCGAGAAGATCCTCGAGGCGATCCAGACGGCATGGATCGAAGAGGCCGAGTAGGCCGCCAATCGTCGTTCCCGCGGAAGCGGGAACCCATTAGTTAGGGAAAAAAGCTGGGCCCCCGCTTTCGCGGGGGCGACGTCCGAGAGCCCTAGCAGCCGAGGCCGGTGCGCTCCCAAGTACCGTTGTTGCAGCGGTATTGCGCGCTCTCCTGGCACGAGATGGCGCCGGAGCTGTAGCTCTGCGATGCCCAGGTGCACGCCGCCGGCGCGGTGGACCCGGATGCCGCCTGGCCGCGCTCCACGACCCGCTCTGAAATCGCGGGTGTCGTCACCACCGAGGGAGCCGACGGAACTGGCCGCTCGATGACGCGCGTTGTGCAGCCTACGAGCGCTGCGCCCGAGACGAGTAGCAGTGTGATCGTACCTTTCATCAGTTTTCCTCCTTAAGCAGGTTGCATCCCTCCTCGAGCAATTAGAGGGCCATGGGCGAAGCGCGGTTCGGGCCGCTAAATTGCAGGGCGGGCACCGTTTTGCCACGACGGCACGAAGCTTGCGCCACGGCTCGTTCAGGAGGTTTTTATGACACAGCGCAAAGACAAGGTTGAAGGCGAAGGCAGCTACAGCGGCACCAAGGATTACAACGAGCGCCAGCGCAAGTTTATGGAGTCCGGCAAGGTCGATGAGGCCGCGCGCGAGTCGCAGCCGCAGAGCGAAAGCGAGAAGCACGAGATGCAGAAAGCGGAGCGCATCGGCAAGCAGCACGCGAAGGGCGAGGACCCGGCGCTGCGCGACCCGAAAAAGGTCCCGGACGACCCGAACTTCCCGCGCAAGAAATAAATCGGGGTCAGGCACCGATTTCGTCGCTAATCGGTGCCTGACACCGATTTCTAGTGTTTTCTCAGCGCGCCCCAGAGGCTGTCGAGCCGCTGGTAGCGGCCGCAGCCGGTGACGTAGAACTTGTACTGCAGCGGGTTCTTCTTGGCGTAGTCCTGGTGGTAATCCTCGGCCGGATAGAACGGCCCGGCCTTGGTGATCTCGGTCAGGATCGGCTGCTTGAAGGGCTTCAT
>DASSLQ010000130.1:0-48925 GCA_035689325.1 Burkholderiales bacterium
GTGAAGCGCATTTTCCCGGAGGCGCTGCGCGACCCGGTGCGCGGGCGGCTTTTCCGCAAGCTGTTCTTCACCGAGGCTTCGCTCGCGGGAAAGCTCGAGCATCCGCACATCGCGCAGATCTACGACGCGGGCATCGGCGAGGATTCGGGCTACATCGTGATGGAGTACGTCCCGGGCGGGACGATGGAGCTCTACTGCGCGCCCGATCACCTGCTCGCCCTCGAGCAGGTGGTGGAGATCGTCTTCAAGTGCACGCGGGCGCTCTCCTACGCGCACATGCTCGGCGTCACGCACCGCGACATCAAGCCCGGCAACATCCTCTATTCGAGCGCGCCGACCGACGTCCGCATCAGCGACTTCGGCCTCGCGCTCGCCATCGGCGCCGAGACCACGCAGATCACCGGGGTGGGCTCGCCGGCCTACATGTCGCCCGAGCAGATCCGCGAGGAGCTGGTCGACCACCGCACCGATCTCTACTCGCTCGGCGTGGTGATGTACCAGATGCTCACCGGCGTGCTGCCGTTCCGCGGCACCAACAAGTACGCCATGATCTACCAGATCACGCAGCACGAGCCGCCGCCGCCCTCGGCCGAGCGGCAGCAGGTGCCGGAGTCGCTCGACCGCGTCGTGCGGCGTGCCATGCACAAGGACATGGCCAAGCGCTACCAGAGCGGCGACGAGTTCGCCGAGGACCTGATCGCGGCGCTGCGCGCCGGGCTCGGCGAGCCGCGCCGGGAAAGCTTCGGCGAGGCCGACAAGTTCGCGCTCTTGCGCTCGATGCGCTTTTTCGGCGCCTTCACCGACCAGGAGCTCTGGGAAGTGGTGAAGCACGGCATCTGGGAGCAGGTGGGCGCCGGCACGGTCGTGCTGCGCGAGGGCGAAGCGGGCGACTTCTTCTGCGTGCTGATCGACGGCGAGATGCGCGTCAGCAAGAACAAGAAGCTGCTCACGGTGCTCGGTCCGGGCGAGCCATTCGGCGAGATGACCTATCTCTCGGCGAGCGACCAGCAGCGCAGCGCAACGGTCACGGCGAGCGCGCCCTCGCGCGTCCTGCGCATGCGCGTCGCCGACCTCGAGCAGGCGAGCGTTTCCTGCCGCAGCAAGTTCGATCGCGCGTTCATCGGCATCCTGGTGGAACGCCTCAACCTCGCCAACACTCGCCTCACTTCCGGATGAATTTCGCCGAGCTCGGCATCACCGGCACCGTGCCGGTGGGCGGCGGCTGCATTCACCGCTGCTACCGCGCCGAGCGCGACGGCCGCACCGTGTTCCTCAAGGTGAACGACGCGCGCTTCGCCGACGCGTTCGCCGCCGAAGCCGATGGCCTGCGCGCGCTGCGCGACGCCGGCTGCCGCGCGCCTGAGCCGATCACGCTCGGCACCGTCGGTGCGAGCGCTTATCTCATGCTCGAGTTTCTCGAGCTGCGCGCGAACGGCGATTTCGCCGCGCTCGGCGCGATGCTCGCCGCAGTGCACCGCAGCCACGGCGAGGGCTACGGCTGGCCGCGCGACAACTACATCGGCTCGACCCCGCAGCCGAACGGCTGGTCGAAGAGCTGGCTCGGATTCTGGCGCGAGCGGCGCCTGGAACCGCAACTCGCGCTCGCGGCGAAGAATGGCTACCCGATCGATGTACCGCCGGTGTGGCGGCTGCTCAAAAGCCATGAGCCGGCGCCGTCGCTCCTGCACGGCGACCTGTGGAGCGGCAACGCCGGCTTCCTGCCGCGCGGGGAGCCCGCGCTCTTCGACCCTGCCGTGTACTACGGCGACCGGGAAGCGGATCTCGCGATGACCGAGCTCTTCGGCGGCTTCCCGGCGGAGTTCTACGCGGCGTACAACGCGGCCTGGCCGTTAGCGCCGGGTTACGGCGAGCGCAAACAGCTCTACAACCTGTACCACCTGCTGAACCACCTCAATCTCTTCGGCGGCGGCTATCTCGCGCAGGTGCGCACGGTGCTAAGCCTTCTGGCGGGTTGCCTCTAGGAGCTTCTGCAATTCGCCGGATTGGTACATCTCGCGCATGATGTCCGAGCCGCCGACGAACTCGCCGTTGATGTAGAGCTGCGGAATCGTCGGCCAGTTGGCGTACTCCTTGATGCCCTGGCGGATTTCCGCGTCGGCGAGCACGTTGACGGCGGCGAAATCGCGCACGCCGCAGGCGTTCAGCACCTGCACGGCGAGCGCCGAAAAGCCGCACTGCGGGGCCTGCGGCGTGCCTTTCATGTAGAGCACGACGGGCGCGCTCGTTACCTGGTCCTTGATGCGCTGTTTGGTGTCCATGGCGCCATTTTACCGCCTGCCGCCCGAAACTCGGGGTATCCGCGCGAGATCGGGCCATGTCTGCACGTCGCTCAGGCCCGCATTGCGCAACAGCTCGCGCACCAGGCCGTCCTGGCCGATACCGTGCTCGATGAGGAGCCAGCCGCCCGCATCGAGGTGCCTCGGCGCCTGCGCGGCGATGGCACGGAGGGCATCCAGCCCGTCGGCGCCGGCGAGCAGCGCGTGCGCCGGCTCAAAGGCGAGCGCGGCGAGATGCCGATCGCCTGCGGCGACGTAAGGCGGATTGGCGACGATCAGGTCGTAGCGCTCCGCCTCTCCTCCTATGGCGAGGGGCTCGCACCAGCGGCCGTGGCGCCACTCGACGTCGAGCGCCAGCCGCGCCGCATTGCGGCGCGCGACCTCCAGGGCGGCTGCGCTCGCCTCGACGGCAACGACGCGCGCCGCGGGCCGCTCGTGCTTGATGGCGAGCGCGATTGCGCCGCAGCCGGTGCCGAGGTCAACGACCCGCATGAACTCGCGCTCGAGCGCGAGATCGACCAGCAGCTCGGTCTCGGGTCGCGGGATCAGCACCGCGGGCGTGACCGTAAGGCGCAGGCCATAGAACTCCTGCTCGCCCAGGATGTATGCGACCGGTTCGCCACGCCGGCGCCGCGCGGCGAAGTCGGCGAAGCGCTCCGCGCTGTCTGTCGGCAGCAGGCGCTCGGGGAAGGCGAGCACGGCGGCCTGGCTGAAGCCGGTGGCGGCGGCGAGCAGGATGCGCGCCTCGCGCGCGTCGAGGCCACAAGCCGTCAGCGCCTGCTCAACAGTCAAATGAGGGTCAAGCGGCTTCTTCGGCGAGATGGGTAAGCTGCTCGGTCT
Organism: Burkholderiales bacterium; assembly: GCA_035689325.1. GTDB lineage: Bacteria > Pseudomonadota > Gammaproteobacteria > Burkholderiales > SG8-39 > SCGC-AG-212-J23. The sequence goes on from DASSLQ010000130.1 coordinate 3,138, forward strand.
GGAACTCGGTGGCGAGCGCGCCGAGCAGCTCGTCGAGCTCGCCGTCCATGATGCGGTCGATCTTGTAGAGCGTGAAGTTGATGCGGTGGTCGGTGACGCGGCCCTGGGGAAAGTTGTAGGTGCGGATGCGCTCGGAGCGGTCGCCCGAGCCGATGAGCGACTTGCGCGTCGAGGCGGTCTTCGCCTGCTGCTCGCGCTCCTGCTTGTCGCGGATGCGCGCGGCGAGCACGCCGAGCGCCTTCTCACGGTTCTTGTGCTGCGAGCGCGAATCCTGGCACTCGACCACGATGCCGGTCGGCAGGTGCGTGACGCGGATCGCCGATTCGGTCTTGTTGACGTGCTGGCCGCCGGCGCCGGAGGCACGGAAAGTGTCGACGCGCAGCTCCGCGGGATTCAGCACCACGTCGTTCAAGGCGTCCGCCTCGGGCAGCACGGCGACGGTGCAGGCCGAGGTATGGATGCGGCCCTGCGCCTCGGTCGCCGGCACGCGTTGCACGCGATGGCCGCCGGATTCGAACTTCAGCCGCGAGTACACGCCCTGCCCGACGATGCGCGCAATGACTTCCTTGTAGCCACCGAGCTCCGAAGGGCTCTCGGAGATGATCTCCACTTGCCAGCGGCTCCGCTCGGCGTAGCGCGCGTACATGCGGAAGAGGTCGCCGGCGAAGAGCGCGGATTCGTCGCCGCCGGTGCCGGCGCGGATCTCGAGGAAGACGTTGCGCTCGTCGTTCGGATCCTTGGGCAGCAGCGCCTTCTGCAGATCGGCTTCCAGCCGCTCCATCGATGTGCGCGCCGCCTTCAGGTCCTCGGCGAGCTCGAGCTCGCGCGCCGCTTCGGCGTCGCCTTCCGCCTTGCGGTACTCCTCGTAGAGCCCGGCGATGGCGGAGAGCTCGGCGTGCTCGCGCGACTGGCTGCGAAAGCGCTCCAGGTCGCGCGTGGCATCCTCGGCGGCAAGCAGCCGGTCAAGCTCGGCGCGCCGCGCGACGAGGCTGTCGAGCTTGGCGCGAAGCGTGGACTTCACTGCAGGCGGTACAGGCGCGCGAGCAGCTCGGTGAGCGCTTGGCGCTCTTCGCCGGCGGTGTCGTTCAGCGCCCGGGTGGGCGCATGCAGCAGCTTGTTGACGAGGCTCTGTGAAAGCGCATCGAGCACCTGGCGCGGCTCTTCGCCGCGCGCGAGCATCTTCAGCGCGCGCTCGAGCTCCTCGCGGCGGGCTTCGTCGGCGCGGCTGCGCAGCGCGCGGATCAGCGGCACGTTCTCGCGCGTGCGCATCCAGTACATGAACTGGCCCACCTGCGTATCGATGATCGCCTCGGCTTGCGCGACCGCCGAGCGGCGCGCATCGAGGTTCGCGCGCACCACCTGGCCCAGATCGTCGAGCGTGTAGAGGAACACGTCGTCGAGCTCACCCGCCTCGGGCTCGATGTCGCGCGGCACCGCGAGGTCCACCATGAAGATCGGCCGACGGCGCCGCGCCCGCAGCGCGCGCTCGACCAGGCCCTTGCCGAGGATCGGCAGCGAGGACGCCGTGCAGGACACGATGATGTCGAATTCGTGCAGATGGTCGGCGAGCGAGCGCAGCTCGATCGGCTGGCCGTTGAAGCGACGCGCGAGCTTCTCCGCCCGCTCGAGCGTGCGGTTGGCCACCGCAAGGCGCGCGGGCGACTGCGCGGCGAAATGCGTGGCGCAAAGCTCGATCATCTCGCCCGCGCCGATGAAGAGCACGCGCTGGTCGGCGAGGCGCGGAAAGATGCGCGCCGCGAGGCGCACGGCGGCGGCCGCCATGGAGACGCTGGCGGCGCCGAGCTGCGTGGTCGAGCGCACTTCCTTTGCCACGGCGAAGGAGCGCTGGAATAGCTTGTGCAGCAGCGTACCGAGCGTGCCGGCCGACTCGGCGGCGCGTGCCGCCTCCTTCAGCTGCCCGAGGATCTGCGGCTCGCCAAGCACCATGGAATCGAGCCCGGAGGCGACGCGAAACACGTGCCGCACCGCCTGCTCGCGCGGCAGCGTGTAGAGGTACGGGCTCAAGCCCTCGGGCTCGAAGCGGTGGTAGCGGGCGAGCCATTGCGCGGCGGCGGCGGGTTCGTCGAGCGCCACGTAGAGCTCGGTGCGATTGCAGGTGGAGAGGATCGCCGCTTCGCGTGCGAGGCTGCGCTTCAGCTCGCCGAGCGCCTCGCGCAGGCGCTCGACATGGAACACCACGCGCTCGCGCACCGCGAGCGGCGCAGTCTGGTGGTTGAGTCCGAGTGCGAAGAGAGACATCCGCGGCCTGCTAAGGCCGCAGATTATAAGGCGTTTATCGTTTTCGCCTTTTATCGACCGCGACTTGTGCGTTTACGCACCGGTTAGTGCGGAAATCGACGAAAAGGCCGTGTCGGGGTGTCCCGTGCGCTCAAGCCGCCGCACCGCTTGCCTCTATTCCCCGAAGGAAAACGCGAGCGAGCGGTCCGAAGGCAAAACCTTCCATTGTTTGCGTGTGTCGGGCGTTTGATGAAGGCCTCGCCTTTTTGCGCCAATCGCGAGGCGCGCTGCATTCGCAGCGCGAACCAGCACTCCGAGGAGAACACGTTATGTCGAAGAAGCAGAGCCAAATCGTTCGCAAGCCGTCGAAAAAAATCGCCGACCCGGGCCGGGTCCGTTACGGCGGCGGCTCCATGCCGCGTGTGCTGCGTACGGCGGACAAGCGGACCCAAGACTCGCGCATGATCCGCTTTGGCGGCGGCTCGATGCCCGCCAGCTTGAGGAAGTAAGTCTGATATGGGCGAAACACCCCAGCCGAAGCCCGTGGTTACTTTCTACGGGGCAGTCCCCGGCGTGCGCAAGCCGATACGCGCCGACGCCTCTGGACTAGGAACGCTGCCGTCACGCGGCTTTCAATACTGCGAAGCGCTCAGGACGGCATCGTCCTTCGGCTGGTACGTGTTTCCGCCGATCGATTTCACGCTGCAGTGGGACGGCTCGCAGATCATCTGGACCTATCGCGGCGCGAAGGGCTGGTACCCGCTCACGAGCGCCCAGTTCCCCGGTTTCCAGGCGGTGTTCGACCGCGCGGCGCCGAAACGGCTGCGAGGGCTTGCACCGCCCTTTCTGAGTGCCATTCCGGAGCCCGGCATCATCCAGCTCTGGACGGGTTTGTTCGTCGAGAGCGCCGAGAACTGGAGCATCCTGGTGCGGCCGCCGGCGAACTTGCCGCGCAACCTGGGCTACGAGCCGTACGAAGGCATCGTGGAGAGCGACCGCTGGTTCGGTCCGCTCTTCACCAACATCCGGCTCATCAAGACCGACGTGCCGATCCTCTTCAGCACCGAGGTGCCGGTATTACAAGTGCAGCCGCTTCATCGCAGCACCTACGCGGAAGAGGTAACGAACCGCTTCGGCCTGGTCCCCGGGCTTGCGGACTTCCCGTCGCACGCGTGGCAACGCTATGAAACCAACATCGTAAAGCCGCGCGAGGTCGGCGCCTACGCCACGGAAGTGCGGCGGCGCCGCCGCAACGCCTGCCCGGTGCACGCGCGGTGAACGGCTACTGTGCCGCAGCGCTCGCCGTGCTGATCTGGGCGGCGTATCCGGTCGCGACTCGTGCCGGCGTCACTGGCTCGTTCAGTGCCGAGGAACTTGTGACGTTACGCTTTGGCATCGGGGCGCTGCTCTTCCTGCCCTATCTGCTCATGCACGTTCGCGCCATCAGCCGCAAAGCATGGTTGCGCGGCGTGACGCTTACGCTGTTTCAGGGTGCTGGCATGGGAGCGCTTGTCATCTTCGGCCTGCGATTTGCGCCGGCGAATCACCAGGCGGCGCTTGGGCCGGGCGTTTGTTCAACCTGGGTCGCGTTGCTGGGCTTTCTGGTATTTGCACGGCGGCCGTCGACACGTATCGTGGTCGGCGCGACGTTGTGCGCCATTGGCGTAGTCGTGCTGAGCGGATGGGGGCCTGGCAAGCACGATACGGCGGTGCTGGCTGGCGACGCCATGTTCCTCGCCGCCTCGGCCCTTGGCGCGCTCTACGTGCTACAGCTTCGCAGCTGGGGAGTGAGCGCGATGCAGGCGGCGGCCATCGTTACGGTGTATTCCGGGCTTGTCGTGGTGCCCTGGCACCTCTGGTGCGCGCCTGGGCCGCTGTGGCACGTGGCACCCGTCGAGCTTCTCTGGCAAACGTTGTGGCAAGGCGTGCTGATTGGATGCGTGGCGCTCATTGCGTTCAACCATGCCATCGCGCGCCTGGGCGCGGAGCGCTCGAGCGCGATGATCGCGCTGGTACCGGTGCTGAGCGCGATGCTGGCCCTTATCTTCCTTGGCGAGGTGCCCTCGACGGCAGAAGTGGCGGCGATCCTCGCCATCTCCGCCGGCGTATCGATCAGCGCATCGCTATCGGGGCAGTCCGGCCTCGACGAGCGCGTTGATGAAGCGGCCGGCCTGCGGGCTGTCGCGGCCCGGATAGCGCGCTTCTAATACGCTGGCCGTCAGGCCGGGCTCGAGCTCGCGCAGCTCCGCCATGGTCTGGCGGGCCTTATCCAGCCGCCCGGTGTGCACGAAGGCTGCCACGAGCGTACGCAGGCTCGGCGTATGCAGCCGGTTCTCGCGCAGCGAGCGCAGCGATAGCTCGATAGCCCGGTCGTAGCGCTCGGCAACGAGATTCGCCATGCCGGCAAGGGAATTGAAGTAATACATCATCGGATCAAGCGGCGAGAGCGAGAGCGCCTGGTCCGCGCACTGCACCGCTTCCACGCCGCGCCCGCGCCAGGCGTGCGTGATCGCGCGATGCAGCCAGGCGAGCGGCTCGTTGGGGTTGGCGGCAAGCGCTTGCGCAAGGCGCATTTCCGCGGTGTCGAGGTCATGCTGCGACCAGGCGGTGACGAACCCGTCGACCGCGAGCGCAAGCGCATCCTCGGCATCGCAGGCGAGCGCGCGCGCTGCGGAGGCCGTAGCGTCGGCGAAGTCCTGCGCCGGCGCTGCGCTCATACCATGGACGACCCGCAATATGTGCCACTTCGCAAGCCAGGCGTGCGGCGCAGGCGACACCGGATTACGGTCGATCGCCCTCTGGAAGATTTGGCGGGCGGCGAGGAAGTCATCGCGCGACTGGCAATGCATGAGCTCGATGCCGCGCAGCGTGATTCCGTACGCGTCGAGTTCCTCGAAGTTGGTAATGCGCGCGCGGCGCAGCTCGATCGAGCGCACCACGGGCGTGACGCTCTGGACCACCTTGCGTGCAAGCTCGCCCTGCATGGCGAGGACGTCGGCGAAATCACCTTCGAAGCGCTCGCTCCAGACGATGCGGCCGTCGCGCGTGTCTGCGAGCTCCGCCGTAAGGAGCGCACGCTCCACGGCGGTCTGCACGCTGCCGGAGAGCACGTACTGCACGCCAAGCATCTCCCCGATCGCGCGCGCGCCGAGCGGCGCGCGCCGGAAAGCCATCGTCGAAAGGCGCGAAGTAACAAAGAAGTCCGCCACGCGCGAGAGCGCGGCGATCGTCTCGTCGGCCAGGCCGTCGCCGATGAAAGCAAGCCGTGTGTCATCGGTGCGCGACTGGAAAGGGATGACCGCGACCGACGGGCGGCCGTGCGCGCGGACGGCGGCGCTCGGCGTCGCCACATCGACGTGCGCAGCCGGCCAAAGCCGGAACGCTCGCTCTGTGCGGCTGCGGTTGCGCAGGCGCTGCTCGCCAAGGTCCTCGACCGAGGCGTCCACGCCGCTCGTCAGCTGATCGCGCACCGCGGCCGAGACGATGGTCTCGCCCGCGTTGGCGAGCTCCGCGAGCCGTGCCGCCACATTCACGCCATCACCCAGCACGTTGAATGTCTCGACGATGACATCGGCCACGTGGATGCCGATGCGCAGCCCGAGCGGCTGCGCCTTGCTGCGCGCGTTGGCACGCGCGAGCTCCTGGTGCAGCTCGAACGCGCAGCGCACCGCCTGCATGGCGTCGGCGAACTCGGCGAGGAAACCGTCACTCACGCTGCGGGAGAGGCTGCGGCCGGCGTGCGTGGGAATGATCTCGGCGGTGGCCTGCGCGAAAAAGGTGCGCCAGCGTTTGAGCGTGCGCTCCTCGTCGCGCTCCATCAGGCCGGCAGCGTCCATGGCATCGGCCACCAGCACGGCGCGACGCAGCCGCGGCGCCTCCCAGGTGGCGATGTGGCGAAGCTCCTCCTCCGGTGCCGGCGCGCCCGTTGTCTGATCGGCCGCAAAACTGCCGGCGAGCCGCTCGAGCGCAGCCACGTCCCGCAGGACGAGCGCGCGGCCCTGGCGCTCGAGCAGTCCCTGCCGAGCGAGGCGCGACAGCTCGCGGGTCACCTCCGAGCGTCCGGTGCCGACACGGTCGGCAATTTCCCGGTGGTGCGGCGCGCGCTCGATGCGGGCGCTGTTGCCGACGATGCCGGCCGCGTAAGCCATGCGCACGAGCTCGCCGAGCACGCGGTCGCCCACGCGGCGCGCGCCGAGCTCCAGCAGGCGCTGACCAAGCTCGCGCACCGAGCCGGCAAGGCGCCGCAGCAGCCGCTCGCGCACCGTGGGATGGCTGGCGAGGAGTCCGCGGAATGCTTCGGCCGACATCGAGGCCACGAGCGACTCCCGCACGGCGAGCACGTCGGCGAAGTGGCCGCGCCCGTCGATGGCGGAGTGCTCGCCGAACACCTCGCCCGCAGGGACGTCGCGCAGGGTAAGCGTGCGGCCGCGCGCCGCCGGCGCCGCCAGGCGCACCAGGCCGGAGATCACGAAATGCACCGCGCGGTCCGCGTCCTCGCGCCGTACGACCGTGGCGTGCGCCTTGTAGCGCGTCCAGGTGCATTGCTGCGCGATCTCGCGCAGGCTCGCGTTGTCGAGTCCCTTGAACAGCTCGACGTTTTGCAGGCCGAGCAGCGCAGAAACGCGCGCCGCGGGCTTGCCGCCGTCCTTGCGTCGCGTGCGCGCCGTCACCATGAATTCACTTTACCACCGACTATAATTGGCCCTGATGGACACGCTTGCGCGCATCAAGGATCTCGCCAGCAAGGAATTCTCGCTCGATGCAAAAGCGCTCGACCCGGCGGCGCCGCTCGACAAGCTCGGCATCGACTCGCTCTCTTTCATCGAGTTCATGTTCAAGGTCGAGGAGGAGTTCGGCGTCAGCGTCTCCGACGAGGACCTGAAGGGCATCCGGACGCTCGCTGACCTGGAACGTCATATCGCCGCCGCGCTCTCCGCCGCCGGCAAGGCGTGAGGCCTGGCATGGCGGAGCGCCGCGTCGCGGTGACCGGGGCGGGCGTGGTCTCGCCCCTGGGCTGCACGCTGGAGGACTTCCACCGCGCGCTGTGCGACGCTCGGCCCGGCATCCGCCGGCTCGCACCCGAGATCGCGCAAGACTCCGGTGTGCAGGTCGGCGCGCTGATCGACTGGAAGCCGGCGCCGCTCATCGACCAGGCTGCGGCTGCGAATCTCGACCGCGCAAGCCAGTTCGCGCTCGGCGCCGCAGCGCAGGCGCTCGCCGCGAGCGGGCTCGACGCAGCGCGCGCGCCGGAGCGTGTCGGTGTCTACTGGGGTACCGGGCTCGGCGGCGCTCATACGCTCGAGGCCGCCTACAAGCAGATCTACGAGGCCCGCCAATGGCGCGTGCGGCCGCTGACGGTCGTCATGGCGATGAACAACGCCGCCGCTTCCAACGTCGCCGTTCGGCACGGGCTGCGCGGCCCGTTTGCGAATTACGCCACCGCCTGCTCTTCCTCGGCGATGGCGCTCGGCGAAGCGATGCATGCGATCCGGGCCGGCCGCGCCGACGCCATCGTCGCCGGCGGCTCGGAAGCGCTGCTCACGCCAGCGACGCTCGCTGCATGGCAAGCGCTGCGCACGCTTGCGCCGGCCGATGCCGGGAACGCGGCCGCGAGCTGCAAGCCCTTCGATAAGCGACGCAACGGCCTCGTGCTCGGCGAGGGCGCTGCGGCATTCGTGCTCGAGGATTACTCGCGCGCTGCCGCGCGTGGCGCGCCCATGCTGGCGGTACTGACGGGCTACGGCAATTCGTGCGACGCCGTGCACATGTCGCGCCCGGACCGCGACGGGCAGGTGCGCGCAATGCGTGCGGCGCTCGCCGAGTCGGGCGTCGCGCCGCGCGCGCTCGGCTACATCAACGCCCATGGCACCGCCACGGCGGTCGGAGACGTGGTGGAAGCCGAGGCCATCAACGCGGTGTTCGGCGAGGCCGCGGCAGGGATACCGGTCAGCTCGACGAAGTCCATGCACGGCCATCTGCTCGGCGGCGCCGGCGCCCTGGAGTTCGCTGCCGCGCTTCTCCCGCTCATGCGCGGCTGGCTGCCGCCGACCGCGTTCCTCGAGCAGCCCGATCCCGCCTGCAAGCTGCGGCACGTGCCGCTGCGCGCCGAGCGGGTGGATGCGCCCCAGGCCGTGATGTCGAACTCGTTTGCCTTCGGCGGCTCGAACGTCGTGCTGATCGCCGAACGCGCCTAGTAACTGCACTCCGGGCGCACGTAGCACTTGAACTCGACCACGTTGCCGGACGGGTCGACGACCATGAACGTCTGGTGCTCGTGCGCGGTGTTGGCGAAGCGCAGCGCCGGCCGTACGAGAAACTTGATGCCGAGCTTCTCGACGTGCGCCTTCATGCGGGCAAAGTCCTCCGTGCGCAGGAAGGTGAGCCCGTGATGTCTCGGATAGGCGCGCGGATTGGACTCGATCATGCGGCGTTCGAGGTGGCAGACCAGCTGCAGCACGCCACCGAAGCTGAAGGTGACGCGGTCCTTGAGTACCCGCACCGGCTGCGCGCCGAGCACCTCCGCGTACCAGCGCGCGGTCTCCTCAAGGTCGCGGCACGGCACGGCGACGTGCGCGATATAGCGACCCGCTGTAACCGGCGTGTTGTCAAGCAGCCCAGCGGCCGCTTTGGCTTCTGTGGATTCGAGGACGTCTTCGGCCATGCCCCAAGTCTGCGGCCTTACCGCGAAGCAGGTCGTTAAAAATGTTGGTGGCCAAGGGCGGAATCGAACCACCGACACAAGGATTTTCAGTCCTCTGCTCTACCAACTGAGCTACTTGGCCGTGCCGGGAACAACCGGGCAGAGATGCGGGGAAGGCGCGAATTATAACGGCGGGTAAAAACAAAAAGGGCCCATCGCTGGGCCCTTCCCGTTTGCTGCGGTGAAGCCGGACTCACATGTCCATGCCGCCCATGTCGGGCATGCCGTGCGAGTGACCGCCAGCAGCCTTCTTCTCCTCGACCAGCTCCGCAACCATCGCGTCGGTGGTGAGCATCAGGCCGGCGACCGACGCCGCGTTCTGCAGCGCGGTGCGCGTCACCTTGGTCGGGTCGATCACGCCCTGCTGCACGAGATCGCCGTATTCCTCGGTCTGCGCGTTGAAGCCGTAGTTGCCCTTGCTCTCGACCACCTTGTTGAACACGACGGACGGCTCCGCGCCGGCATTGTCGACGATGATGCGCAGCGGCTCCTCCAGGGCGCGCATCACGATGCGGATGCCGGCGTCTTGGTCCTGGTTCTCGCCTTTCAGCTTGCCCTCGAGGGCCTGCTTCGTGCGAACGAACGCCACGCCACCGCCCGGGACGATGCCCTCTTCGACCGCGGCGCGCGTCGCGTGCAGTGCGTCTTCTACGCGAGCCTTCTTCTCCTTCATCTCGACTTCCGTCGCGGCACCAACCTTGATCACGGCGACGCCGCCAGCGAGCTTCGCCACGCGCTCCTGGAGCTTCTCCTTGTCGTAGTCGCTGGTCGCCTCGTCGATCTGCACCCGGATCTGCTTGACCCGGCCCTCGATCGCCTTTTTCTCGCCAGCGCCGTCGATGATGGTCGTGTTCTCCTTCTCCGACTCGATCTTCTTCGCGCGGCCCAGATCCTTCAGTGTCGCGTTCTCGAGCTTGAGGCCGAGCTCCTCCGAGATCACGGTGCCACCGGTGAGGATCGCCATGTCTTCGAGCATTGCCTTGCGACGATCGCCGAAGCCCGGCGCCTTGACGGCCACGGTCTTCAGGATGCCGCGGATGTTGTTCACCACGAGCGTGGCAAGTGCTTCGCCTTCCACTTCCTCGGCGATGATGAGCAAGGGCTTCCCGGCCTTCGCCACCTGCTCGAGGATCGGCAGCAGCTCGCGGATCGACGAGATCTTCTTGTCGTGCAGGAGGATGTAGGGATCCTCGAGTACCGCGACCTGCTTCTCGGGGTTGTTGATGAAGTAAGGCGACAGGTAGCCGCGGTCGAACTGCATGCCCTCGACGAGATCGAGCTCGTTGTCGAGCGATTTGCCGTCCTCGACGGTGATCACGCCTTCCTTGCCGACTTTGTCCATGGCGTCGGCGATGATCTTGCCGATGTTGGGATCGGCATTCGCCGAGATGGCGCCCACCTGGCCGATCTCCTTGGACGTGGTGCAGGGCTTGGAGATCTTCTTCAGCTCCTCGACCACGGCGACGACCGCCTTGTCGATGCCGCGCTTCAGGTCCATCGGGTTCATGCCCGAGGCGACGAACTTCATGCCCTCGCGCACGATCGCCTGGGCGAGCACGGTGGCGGTGGTGGTGCCGTCGCCGGCGACGTCGGAAGTCTTGGAAGCGACTTCCTTCACCATCTGCGCGCCCATGTTCTCGAACTTGTCCTTGAGCTCGATCTCCTTTGCGACCGAGACGCCGTCCTTCGTGACGGTCGGCGCGCCGAACGAGCGCTCAAGCACGACGTTGCGGCCTTTCGGGCCCAGCGTGACCTTGACGGCGTCGGCCAGGATGTTCAGGCCGTGGACCATCTTGGCGCGGGCGCCTTCGTGGAATCTGACTTCTTTTGCTGGCATTGGTGCTTTCTCCTAGTCTGAATCGCTATCAGTTGCCTTCGATGACGCCCATGATGTCTTCCTCGCGCATCACGAGGAGTTCATCGCCCTTCACCTTCACCGTCTGGCCGGAGTACTTGCCGAACAGCACGCGATCGCCGACCTTGACGTCGATCGGAATCAGCTTGCCGTTCTCGTCTTTCTTGCCCTTGCCCACGGCGACAATCTCACCTTGGTCGGGCTTTTCGGCGGCGGTGTCGGGAATGACGATGCCCCCGGCGGACTTGCGCTCCTCTTCAATGCGCTTGACGATCACGCGGTCATGCAGCGGACGAATCTTCATGCTGGCTCCCAAATTTAAAATACGATGTATTACAATGGGTTGCGATGCTTCCAACCCCGGAATCCTGTAAACCGAGAACGGTTAGCACTCAACTCCTACGAGTGCTAATAATAGCGGCAGCGGGCGCCGCTTTCAAGGCTCCGGCCCAGGAGCTGCCGCGGCCGGTGCGGCAAGCGCTCCAGACGGCCGGCGTACCGGCCGCAAGCGTCTCGGCGTGGGTGCAGGAGGTCGGCGCGACTCGACCGAGCGTCGCGGCGCGCGCCGATAGACCGATGCATCCCGCCTCGGTGATGAAGCTTGCTACCACGTATGCCGCGCTCGAACTCCTCGGGCCTGCATACCGATGGAAGACCGAGGTCTTGGTCGACGGCGAAGACCTGTACCTCCGCGGCTACGGCGATCCCAATCTCAACTACGAGAGCTTCTGGCTGCTGCTGCGCAATCTGCGCGGCCGCGGTCTGCGCGACCTGCGCGGCGACATCGTGCTGGATCGCAGCTACTTCGGACCCGCGCAATACAGCCCCTTCGACAGCGAGCTCTTCCGGCCCTACAACGTCACGCCGGACGCGCTGCTGGTCAATTTCAAATCGCTGCACTTCACCTTCATTCCCGAGGGCGACAAAGGCGTGCGCGTGTTCGCCGAGCCGCAACTGCCGGGGTTCGAGATCGTCAACCAGCTCAAGCTCGGCGACGGCAGCTGTCCGGACGGCAATCGCGCTTTTCGCGAGCTGATCCAGGCCTCATTCCAGTCGCGTCCGCCGCGCGCGAGTTTCGTCGGCACCTATCCGCTGAGCTGCGGCGAGCGCGACCTCAACATCGCGCTGCACGATGCGCAGGACTACTTGGCGGCGATGATCCGGCAGCTCTGGGGCGAGATGGGCGGCACCTGGTCGGGCAACGTGCGCGACGGCCTCGTGCCGCCGACGGCGCGGCTCGTGTACGTGCACGAGTCCGAGCCGCTCGGCGACATCGTACGGGACATCAACAAGTTCTCGAACAACGTGATGGCACGCCAGCTTTTTCTCACCATCGGCGCGGAGCTCGGAGGCCCGCCGGCCCGCGCCGAGGAAGCCGCTCGCGCGATCAAGGGATGGGCGGCGACGAAATTCGCCGCGCCGGAGCTCGTGCTCGAGAATGGCTCGGGGCTCTCGCGCACCGAGCGCATCAGCGCCCAGCATCTCGCGGCGCTCTTGCTCGCCGCCTGGCGCAGCCCGGTAATGCCGGAGTTCGTGTCCTCGCTTCCCGTCGTGGCGGCCGACGGCACGATGAAGAAGCGCCTGCGCGGCGAGCGCGTGGCGGGTAGCGCGCACATCAAGACGGGGCTGCTGGCCGACGCCCGCGCCATCGCCGGCTACGTGCTCGACCGCAGAGGCCGGCGGCATGTCGTGGTGATGATCGCCAACCACCCGAAGGCGCCGGAGGCCGACGCGGCGATGGACGCGCTGCTGCAGTGGGTCTACGACGGGCCTACAGCCCCAGCTCGGCCCATAACGAATCGACCCGGCGTTTCACCGTCTCGTCCATGACGATCGGCCGGCCCCAGCGCCGCTCGGTCTCGCCGGGCCATTTATTCGTGGCGTCGATTCCCATCTTGGCGCCGAGGCCCGCCAGCGGGCTGGCGAAATCGAGGTAATCGATCGGCGTGCGCTCGGCGACGAGCGTGTCGCGCGCCGGATCGACGCGCGTCGTCAGCGCCCACACCACTTCCTTCCAGTTGCGCACGTCGATGTCGTCGTCGCACACGATGATGAACTTGGTGTACATGAACTGGCGCAGGTAGCTCCAGATGCCGAACATCACGCGCTTCGCGTGGCCGGGATACTGCTTCTTCATCGCCACGACCGCGAGCCGGTAGCTGCAGCCCTCGGGCGGCAGATAGAAGTCGACGATCTCGGGAAACTGCTTTACCAGCAGCGGCACGAAAAGCTCGTTCAGCGCGATGCCGAGAATCGCCGGCTCGTCGGGCGGCTTGCCGGTATAAGTGGAGTGGTAGATCGGCGAGCGCCGCATGGTGATGCGTTCGACCGTCAGCACCGGGAAGCGCTCGACCTCGTTGTAGTAACCGGTGTGGTCACCGTGCGGGCCTTCCTCCGCGGTGTCGCCCGGGCGGATCGCTCCCTCGAGCACGATTTCGGCGCTCGCCGGCACCTGCAGCTCGGCGCCGATGCACTTCGCGAGCTCGGTGCGTGCTCCGCGCAGCAATCCGGCGAACTGGTACTCGCTCAGCGTGTCGGGCACGGGCGTGACGGCGGCGAGCATCGTCGCCGGATCCGCGCCGAGCGCCACCGCCACCGGGAAGGCATCGCCCGGCTGGGCGAGCTGGTGGTCGCGGAAGTCGAGCGCGCCGCCGCGATGCGCGAGCCAGCGCATGATGACGCGGTTGGGTGCAATGACCTGCTGGCGATAAATCCCAAGGTTCTGGCGGCGCTTCTGCGGACCTCGCGTGACGGTAAGCCCCCAGGTGATGAGGGGCCCCGCGTCCTGCGGCCAGCAGGTCTGCACCGGTAGCCTGGCGAGATCAACATCGCGTCCTTCGAGCACGGTCTCCTGGCAAGGCGGCGAGGAACGCTCCTTCGGCGCCATGTCGAGCACGCGCTTGAACACGGGAAACTTTTCCCAAAGGTCGCGCAGGCCGGTGGGCGGCTCCGGCTCCTTGAGGTATGCGAGCACTCTGCCCACTTCACGTAGCTCGGCAGCGTCCTTGACACCCATGGCCGCAGCGACTCGCGATACTGTGCCAAACAGGTTGGCAAGCACCGGCATGTCGTAGCCGGCGGCGCGCTCGAAGAGCAGCGCCGGCCCGCCCGCGCGCAGCACGCGGTCGCAGATTTCGGTGATCTCCAGCCGCGGCGAGACCGCTGCACGCACACGCTTGAGCTCGCCGCGCGCTTCGAGCTGGGCGACGAACTCGCGCAGATCGCGATAGCTCACCGGGCGCTCGCCATCAGCCGCTCGGCCGCCATCTCGGCGAAGTCGAGGAGCAGCGTGTCGCGCCCGTGCACCGAATAGGCGCGTTCCGCACCGCCCAGAACCAGCGTGAGCCTGGTCGAGCCGCGCCAACCGAGCACGCCGAGCGCAGCACCCCCGAGCGCGGCGCCCAGGGCGATGGCGGGCAGCACCGCGGCGACGCCTTCGATAAAGCGAAACAGGCTGTACAACGCGCGCGCCACCCCTTGCGGGCTCGCCATCATCTCCTGCGCGGCGCCATGCGCCAGGCTGCCGATGGGCGCCGCAATCGCGAGCAGCAGCAGCGCGACGATCACCAGCGCGACGCCCCAGCCGATCCGCCGAGGATCGCGCTCAAACGCCACGCGCAGTGCAGTGACGCGCGCAAACGGCACGGTCTCCACGTGCGAGTCGCTGCGATGGATGAGATAGCGCGGATAGAGCATGAGCTGCGAGCCGCGCTGCAGCCCGTTGCGGAAGTCGAAGCGCAGGAGCGGCGTCTGCGCGTCGTCGCTCATGCGATGGTGAAGCTCGCCACGATGCCGGCGAAGATCGCGGCGCCAACCCAATTGTTGTGCCGGAACGCCTTGAAGCAGTCCTCGCGGCTGCGCGTGCGTATCAGCCGCCCGTGGTAAAGCATCATCGCCGCGGCGGCGCCGAGCCCCGCGTAATAGGGCCACGCAGCCGCGCGCAGCGCGCCAAGCATGGCGAGCAGCGCGAGCATCAGCGCGTAGCTCGCCATCACCGCCGCGACATCCCAGCGGCCGAGCGTCAGCGCCGAGGTGCGGATGCCGAGCCTTGCATCGTCGTCGCGGTCGACCATGGCGTACTCGGTGTCATAGGCAAACGCATAAGCGATGTTGGCCGCGAGCAGCAGCCAGCACTCCCTTGGCAACCGCTCCTGAATGGCAGCGTAGGCCATCGGAATGCCGAAGCCGAAGGCGATGCCGAGGTAGAGCTGCGGCAGCGCGAAGACGCGCTTGCTGAACGGATAGGTGGCCGCGATCGCGAGGCCGGCGAACGACAGCGCGAGCGCGAGTCGGTTGAGGTAGAGCACGAGGCCGAAGGCCGCCGCCGCAAGCGCCGCCGCGATGGCGAGCGCTTCCCACGGCGCAATCTCGCGCGCGGCGAGCGGCCGCGCTCGCGTGCGCTTCACATGGGGGTCGAAATCACGGTCGGCGTAATCGTTGATCGCGCAGCCCGCGGAGCGCATGAGCAGCGTGCCGAGCACGAAAATCACGACCATGCCGGCGCTCGGCGCGCCGTCGGCGGCGAGCCAAACCGCCCACAACGTGGGCCAGAGCAGCAGCAGCGTGCCGATCGGCTTGTCGAGGCGGATGAGACGCTCGTAGGCGTCGAGGCGCCTTGCGATGAAGGCGAGATCCACGCGCGAAGGATAACTCAGGCTTGAGTCAGCTCCTTGCGCCGCCCGAGCCAGCGCTCCACGTGCGCGCGCGCCGCGGCCGGATAGCGCTCGATCATCTCTGTTGCGGCGGCGATCGCCATGTCGACCAGATCGACGTCGCGTTGCAGGTCGGCGAAGCGCAGCAGCGGATCCCCGCTCTGCCGCTCGCCAACGTATTCGCCCGGGCCGCGCTGCTCGAGGTCGCGCTCAGCAATTACGAACCCGTCGGCGTTTTCGTAAATCACCTTGAGACGGTCGCGCGCGGCGTCCGCAAGCGGTTCGCCATACAGCAGGATGCAAACGCTCTCGCGTGCGCCTCTTCCGATGCGGCCACGCAGCTGGTGCAGCTGCGCCAGGCCGAAGCGCTCCGCGCTCTCGATCACCATCAGCGAAGCATTCGATACGTCTACGCCAACTTCGATCACCGTGGTACAGACGAGCAACTGCACCTTGCCAGTGACGAAACCGTCCATCACGGCAGCCTTCTCGGCAGGCTCCATTCGCCCATGCAGAAGGCCTACCCGCAGATCCTTCAATTCCGCGGACAGGCGAGCATAGGTATCGACCGCGGTTCGCACGCCCTCCCTGGACTCTTCGATCACCGGACAGACCCAGTAGCCTTGCTGTCCTTCAGCGCACGCATCCCGGATTCTGGCGAGCACCTCGCCGCGTCGCCCGGCCGCGAACAGTCGTGTAGTCACCTTCGTGCGTCCCGGTGGCAGCTCGTCGATCACAGAGACGTCGAGATCGGCGAAGTAGGTCATGGAGAGCGTGCGCGGAATCGGCGTGGCGCTCATCATGAGCTGGTGCGGCACTGTATCGTCGCCTTTTCTGCGCAACGTGAGACGTTGCTGCACGCCAAAGCGGTGCTGCTCGTCGACCACGGCCAGGGCAAGGCGAGCGAACTCCACGCCTTTCTGCACCAGAGCGTGCGTACCAATGATGATCTGCGCCTCGCCGGAGGCGATCGCAGCCTGCACGTGCTTCTTCTCGCGTGCGGTGAGGCGGCCATGCAACCAGGCGATGCGCACGCCGAGCGGCTGGAGCCATTCCTTGAACTTGCGCAAGTGCTGCTCGGACAAGATTTCGGTAGGCGCCATCACCGCCGCTTGCGCACCCGAGTCGGCAGCGGCGAGGCAGGCAATCGCCGCGATGATGGTCTTGCCGCTGCCGACGTCCCCTTGCAGCAGCCGCTGCATCGGATGCGGCTCGGTCAGATCCCTGACCACCTCATTCAGTGCCCGCTCCTGCGCAACCGTGAGCTTGAACGGCAGCTGGCGCAGGAATGTGCTCACCAAGCTGCCGCCGGCATGCAGCGCCTGCGCGCGCCGGCGTCGACGAGCCTGGTAAGCCAAGCGCATCGACAACTGCTGCGCCAGCAGCTCGTCGAATTTCACCCGTCGCCAAGCCGGATGCGCTCGCGTCGCGAGCGAATTGACGTCGATTCCGGTCGGCGGCCGGTGTAGCAGCTTCACCGATGCGTCGAATTCTGGTAGCGCAAAGCGCGAAAGCACAGCGGGCGGCACGGTATCCGCGAGGGGCCCCGCGTCGAGCGCCTCGAGCACTTTCGCGCGCAGGCCCGGCTGACTGACGCTCGCCGTGCTCGGATAAACCGGGGTCAAGGTGTCGGGAGGCGGCAGCCCCGGCTCGACGAAGCGGTAGCGCGGATGGGTCATCTCGGCGCCGAGCAAACCACGTCGAACTTCGCCAAAGACACGCACGTAGCGTCCCTGCTCTATGGCGCGCTTGAACGCGTCCAGCTGGAAGTTGCGGAAGTGAAAGAACTTGAGCACCAGGCCGTCGGCGTGGACGATGAGCTGGCGCTTGCCGCGGTAGGCGATTTGCGCTCGGTCAATGCGAGCATCGACTAGCACCTCCCGGCCCGGCGGCGCATCTCGCGGGACGAAGACTTTCGTCTCGTCCTCGTAGCGTAGCGGCAGGTGCAGGACGAAATCGAGGCGGCTTCGCAGCCCGAGCTTCTCGAGCCGCGAGCCGCTCACCCGGCGTGCAGGATTGCGTCGATCTCGACCAGCGCGCCGCGCGGCAGCCCGGCCACGCCGACCGCCGCGCGCGACGGATAGGGCTCGCGCACGTATTGCGCCATGATCTCGTTGACCCGGGCGAAGTGGGCGAGGTCGGTAAGGTAGACGGTCATGCGCACGCAATGCTCGAGGCCGAGCCCGGCCGCAGCCGCAACGGCCGCCAGATTGCGGAACACGCGGTGGGTCTGCCCCTCGATGCCTTCGGCGAGCTGCATCGTCGCCGGGTCGAGCCCGATCTGGCCGGAGAGGTAGACTGTGTTGCCCGCGCGCACCGCCTGCGAGTACGTGCCGATCGCCTCCGGCGCGTCGCGCGTCTGGATCGCCGTCTTCATGGCGGGTTATCTTAGCCCAATGATTTCGAGCCTAGAGAAGCTGATCGGCACTGCGCGCGACGGCGCGCTGCTGCGCTACTCGCTCGGCCTCGAATACGCCAAGGCGGGCGACCATGCACGCGCGGCGCAATATCTGCGCGATGCGGTGGAGCGGGATGCACAGTACTCCGCGGCGTGGAAAGCGCTCGGACGCTCGCTCGCCGAGGCGGGCAGGAGCGACGAGGCGATCGATGCCTACCGGCGCGGCATCGCGGCGGCGCGCACCAAGGGCGACCGCCAGGCGGAAAAGGAAATGACCGTCTTTATGAAGCGGCTGGAAAGAGCCGGCCGAGGGCCTGGGCAAGACCGGAAATGAAGCTCGCCTTGCCTACCAGCTCGTCGGCGCCCGCGCGTTTTGCCGCGGCGAGCGCTTCTGGCGTGCTGAACAACGCGAGCGCCACGACTGCGGGCGCCGCACGCGAGGCCTTTACCTTTTGCACGAGCTCGAGCCCGCGCTTGGGCGCCATGCCGAGATCGAGCAGCAGCACATCCGGCGTTGCCGATTCCACCAGCGCGAGCGTCTGCGGTGGCGTGCGGGCGATACCGGCGAGCGTGAAGCCTGGAATCGTCGCGATGTAGTTGGCGGCTGCCGCGAGAAAGTCCGGACTGTCGTCCGCGATCGCCACTTTGCGAAGCTTCATGTCCTCCTCCATGCGAGACGAGCATAAAGGAGCGCGCCGCTCGCGCGGTATCGGGTGGTTCACGGATTGCATTTCAGAAATCCCTGAGGAACCGTCAGAACGGTGAGAACTTGTCAGCCATCCGGCGGCACGAGCCCGGTGCGCAGGGCATAGCGCACGAGCCCGGCGACGTCGCGGATCCCGAGCCGATCCATGATCTGCGCACGATGCGTTTCAACAGTTTTTACAGAGAGGTTGAGGAGGAAGGCGATTTCCTTTGTGCTCTTGCCGCCCGCGACGAGCCGCAGCACCTCGCGCTGGCGCGCAGTGAGCACTTCCGGTGCCGCGTCACCGCCACCGGTGCGCTGCACGTAGCCCTCGACCACCTGTCGTGATACCGCCGGACTCAACCAGCTTTCGCCGCGCATGACGCTCCTAAGCGCGAGCTCCAGCTCCCCCGTAGCGGCATCCTTCAATAGATAACCGGCTGCGCCGGCGCGCAATGCCTGCAGCACGTATTCCTCGCCGGAGTGCATGGAAAGAATTACCACGCGCACCGCGGGCGCCCGCTCGCGCATAAGGGCGGCAGCCTCCAGCCCGGTTATGCCCTTCATGGCGATGTCCATCAGCACCACATCGGGCTGCTCGCGTTGCGCGAGCTCGAGCGCTTCCTCGCCGCTCGAGGCCTCGCCTACTACGGCCACGTCGGCCATCGCGCCCAGCAGCGACCGGATGCCGGCGCGCACCAGCGCGTGATCATCGGCGAGCAGGACGCGGATCATCAGGCCGCCTCGCTCGCGCGGCGGCGCACGGGGAACGTGGCGAGAATCACCGTTCCCTGGCCGGGCGCCGCGCGCAGCTCGAAGCTGCCGCCCGCGAGCGCGATGCGCTCCTCCATGCCGACGAGCCCGAGACTCGCGCCGCCCGCGGCGCGCCGGCGTGCCGCCTCGAGCTCGAAGCCGCGTCCATCGTCACGCACCGAGAGCGCGAGGCGCCCGCCCGCCGTAAAGAGCCGCACCCATAGATTATGGGCATGCGCGTGACGCAGCACATTATTGATTGCTTCCTGCGCGACGCGAAAACACGCGGTCTCGGTATCGGCGTCGAGCTCGTGCGGCGCTTCCGCCGCGTCGAAATGCGGCGCGATCCCGCCGACGCCGGCCTGGCGATCCAGGTGCGAGCGCAGCGCCGCCGCCAGCCCGAGATCGTCGAGCTGCGGCGGCCGCAGGCTGAGCGAGAGCTGCCGCACGCGCTCGAGCGTGTGCTGCACCGTCTCCACGCCTTCAGCCACGCGCGCGCGCAATGCCGGGTCGCCGGCGCGCTGGAGCGATTCGAGCTGGATCTTGAGCGCGGTGAGCACCTGGCCGACGTCGTCATGCAGGTCGCGCGCCAGGCGGCCGCGCTCTTCCTCCTGCACCTCGAGGAGTCGCCGTGAAAGGGCGCGCAGCCGTTCGTGCGAAAGCTCGAGCTCGCGGTTCACCCGCTCCAATGCCTCTTGCGTGCGCAGCCTTTCCGTAATGTCGTTAAGGACGACCAGCCGCGCGCGCCGTCCGCGCCAGCTGACGAGGTGCGCCACGGCGTCGATATCGAGCGACTCGCCGTTCTTGTGCTGATGGCGGAACATGCCGCGGTAGGCCGACTCGCCCGGCTGGTTGCGCAGGAAGTCGCGGCGCTCGTCCGAGCGCCGCAGGTCTCCCAGGCACATGCCGAGGAACTCCTCGCGCGCATAGCCGTAGACGCGCAGCGCCGCATCGTTCACGGCGAGAAAGCGCAGCGTCTCGTCGTCGAGCACGCACATCGGCAGCGGGCTCGCCTCGAACAGCATGCGATAACGCCCCGCGTGCGGATCGATGCGATCGACAAGCTGCTGCAATTTGGCGGCGATGGCGCGCATGCCGGTCATGGCGGGGCAATGGTACCCCGGCACGCGATTTGCCAAGAGCGGGGGCATGAACACGCTCTTGCCGCCCCAGGCCGCGCAGGCCGCGGGCCTGCGCTATGTAAGCGGCGCCGGCGCCGGCATTCACCGCGTGCGCGCCGGCAGCGCGTTCCGCTATCTCGCCCCGGACGGCCGCGCGATCCGCAGCCGCGTCACGCTTGCGCGCATCCGCGCGCTCGCCATTCCGCCCGCCTGGAGCGAGGTCTGGATCTGTCCGCACGACGACGGCCACCTCCAGGCGTGGGGCCGTGACGCGCGCCGGCGCAAGCAGTACCGCTATCACGAGCGCTGGCGCGAAGTGCGCGATGCGACCAAGTACGCGCGCCTCGCGGCGTTCGGGCGTGCGCTACCGCGGATCCGCCGGCAAGTGTCGCGCGATCTCGCGCGGCCGGGGCTGCCGCGCGAGAAGGTGCTCGCCACGGTCGTGCGGCTGCTCGAGAGCACTTTCGTGCGCATCGGCAACGCGGAATACGCTCGACAGAACTCGTCCTTCGGGCTGACGACGCTGCGCGAGCGCCAGGTGCGCGTGCACGGCGCGGAGCTGCGTTTTCGCTTCCGCGGCAAGAGCGGCGTGCTTCACGAAGTCGCGCTGAGCGACGCGCGCCTTGCGCGCGTCGTGCGCCGCATGCAGGAGCTACCCGGCGAGGAGCTGTTCCGCTATATCGCCGACGACGGCACCACGCCCGCCATCGAATCGGCCGACGTCAACGCCTATCTGAAGTCAATCGCCGGCGAAGATTTCACCAGCAAGGACTTTCGCACCTGGGCAGGCACGCTGCTCTGCGCGCGTGCGCTGCGCGAGCTGCCTGCCCCAGCTTCGCCTACCGCGGCACGGCGCGAACTGCGCCGCGCGGTCGAGTCCACCGCCCTCATGTTGCGCAATACACCCGCCGTCTGCCGCAACTGCTATATCCATCCAGCGGTCATCGAAAGCTTCGCGTCAGGGCGTTTGCAGCAAGCGATGCGTGGCCGCACCGAAGAAGCGGCACTCGTCCGTCTGCTCGAGCACCGCGGCAATGGCGCAGCGCTCCGGGCACGCAGATTGCGGCACGCCGTTAGTCATGGGAAGAGACGGAGGGGCCGTGCTCCGTACGCTCATCCCCAAAGTGTGCGCACAGAACAGCGGCGCGACTACGCGGCGCTGAGACGGCACGTCGCTTGCCACTAGGCAAGCGCAGTCCTCTTTTTCTCAATTACAGGAGCACTCCATGAGCTTGAAACTGTTGGTGAGCGCTACCGCCGCGGCTCTCTTCGCGATCGGAGCGATGGCGCAGACGTCATCGAGCCCGAGCGGCAGCATGGGAAGCGGCACCACTGGCAGCAGCGCGGGCGCCAGCACCGGCAGCGGCGTCGGCAGCAGCAGCACGGGCATCGGCGGCAATACTGGCAGCAGTGTCGGCGGCACCACCGGCAGCAGCGTGGGCGGCACCCCTGGGAGCACCACGGGAAGCCCGATCGGTAGCGGTACGAGCGGTTCTGCGACCAGCGGCACGAGCGCGTCGAGCGCGCGCTGCGCGACACTCACCGGCCTCGAAAGAGATCAATGCCTGCGCGAACAAGGAAACGTGAGCGGCGCGGGCGGCACCTCCGGCAGCATGTCGAGCGGCATCGGCAGCAGCGGCGCCGGCACGAGCAGCGGCACCGGCACGAGCGGCTCGCTCGGCGGCGGCGTCGGCACCGGAACCGGCTCGAGCACGAGCGGCGGCACGGGCGGCGCGTCTTCGTCCGGAACCGGCGGCGGCAAGTAAGCCAGGCGCTGTCAAAAAGCGAACGGGCCGCGCGAGCGGCCCGTTTCGTTTCAGCGCAATCTGGTGGAGTGGAGGAGGATCGAACTCCCGACCTTCGCATTGCGAACGCGACGCTCTCCCAGCTGAGCTACCACCCCTCGGAGAGCCGCGCATTCTACCCGAAGCCAATTGGCGCGGGCTATCATCGGCCGATGCAGATCTCAGCGCCGTTCGGCTACAAAGAAGTCGTTCCCTTTCTCAAGAACCAGAAGGTTCGCCTGCTCGCGCCCGGCGAGGTGCCCGACTTCGCGCAGCGCGGCAACGCCATTCCGATCAGCCTGGCGGAGTTCCAGCCGGTGGCGCGCGAATATCCGATCGTGTTCACGGCGAGCGACAACGCGCAATCGTTTGCGCCGGTGGCAGTGCTCGGCCTCACGGCGGCCGAGAATCTGTTCCTTAATGAGGACCGCTGGGTGGGCGGCGTCTACATTCCCGCGTACGCGCGCCGCTATCCATTCTGCATGGCGAAGGTAAGCGTCAACAGCGTCGAGCAGAAGAACCGCCTGATCTGCATCGAGAAGACCTGCATCGACGAAGGCGGCGAGGCGATGTTCGACGAGCAGGGCCAGCCGAGCGCCAAGTGGCGCGACCTCGAGCGGCTGCTGGGCGAATACGAGGCCGACCTCGAGCGCAGCCGCGAAATGTGCTCGATCCTCGCCGACTACGGCCTGCTCGAGCCGTTCACCATGCAGGCGAGCGTGCGCGGGCAGGAGGCAAAGCCGCTGCAGATCACCGGCATGTACCGCGTCGCGGAAAAGAACCTCGAGAACCTCAACTCGGCGCAGCTCAAGAACCTGGTGCGCAAGGGCATCCTGGCGCGCATTTACCTGCACCTCGTCTCGCTCGAAAACTTCGGGCGACTCCTCGAGCGCAAAGCGGCGCGCAAGCCGAGCTAGGCCGCCGGCCGCCAAGCGGCAGCGCCGTGGCGCTCGACCGCCGCATTGCAATGCGACTCGCGCAGCACGGGCAGCGCATGAAATTGCCGCGTTCGTCGTGCTCGATCTTCGGGCTCCCGGGCGTCGCTACCACGACCGCGTCCTCCAGCGATGTCGCGCTGTAGAGCGCCTTGCCGCAGCGCGGACAGGGAACATCGTGCGTCGGCAGCATGGACGATCCATAGCAACCGTTATGCCGCCGGTCAGGATTTGTTAACAGCGCCTTACTTTGTCAGCACCGCCGTTCTATCTCGCCGCCTCTGGAAAAATCCACGCCGGTTTAACGCAATCCGGGAGGTGGTATGAGCGAACGACCGATCCTGGCGGGCAACGCCGCTAACACCAAGCGGCGCGCCCTGCTTGCAATGCTCGGGGGACTGCCCTTGGGTGCAGCGGCGAGCGCAACGCCAAGCCTAAGAGCGTCCCCGCTCGCCGTCGCTATCGCACGGCGCTATCGGGTAGAGCCTTCGGCGGTAGAACGGGTAATCGCGCTCGCCGAGAAGCACTTTCCGGCCGATCCGACACTTCTCCTCGCCATCGTGGGCGTCGAGTCAGCATGGCGGCCCTGGGCGGTCGGCCAAGCCGGTGAAGTCGGGCTTTGCCAGGTGCGGCCCGACCTGCACGGCGCCAGTGCCACCGCCCTCGCCGACCCCGGCGTCAATATCCGCACCGCGGGTCGCGTGCTGCGCCAATGCCTTTCCCGGGCGCGCGGCGACGTCGGCGCCGCAGTGGCCCGATACAACGGTCGCGGCGCGCCCGCAGAGGAATACGCTGCGCGCGTCCTTACCGAGCGCGAGATATTGGCTGCCATGATCGAGGGGTGGACGTTCTAGACCTGGTGGGGCACGTCGTTCGTTGTTTTTTGGGCCGCTAGTTCGCGGCCCTCTTTTTTTGGACCGGAACTTTTAACGCGGCAGCGCAACCCCGATGCGCCTATAGTGCCCGCCATGAAGACACTTCTCGCCATCATCGCCGCGGCCGCCCTCGCCGGCTGTGGCGTCGAAACCGCCAGCACCGCCGCCACTGCCGCCTCGATCAAGAAGCAGGAGCTGCAGCAGGGACAGCAAACCCTGCAGCGCGCGCAACAGAAGATCGACGCGGCCGTCGTGCAGATGCAGGAGCGCGCCTCGTCGGCTACCGCGGCCGAGGACGCGAAGTAGTTGTGGGCCGAGTTGGATTCGAACCAACGACCAAGGGATTATGAGTCCCCTGCTCTGACCGGCTGAGCTATCGGCCCCCGGCGCCTATATAAACAAGAAAGGCCGCAGGTGCGGCCTTTTTTGTTTTCCGGCGTCTCTTAGCCTTCCTGGTCGAGGAAGCTCTTCAGCCGCTCGCTTCTCGACGGATGGCGCAGCTTGCGCAGCGCCTTGGCCTCGATCTGGCGTATGCGCTCGCGCGTGACGTCGAACTGCTTGCCCACCTCTTCCAGCGTGTGGTCGGTGGACATCTCGATGCCGAAGCGCATGCGCAGCACTTTCGCTTCCCTGGGCGTGAGCGTGTCGAGCACCTCCTTGGTGACGTCGCGCAGGCTGGCGAAGGTGGCCGCGTCGGAGGGCGCGAGCGTCGACTGGTCCTCGATGAAATCGCCAAGGTGCGAGTCGTCGTCGTCGCCGATCGGCGTCTCCATGGAGATGGGCTCCTTGGAGATCTTCAGGATCTTGCGGATCTTCTCCTCGGGCATCTCCATCCTCTGCGCGAGCGTTGCCGGATCGGGCTCCTGCCCGGTCTCCTGCAGGATCTGGCGCGAGATGCGGTTCATCTTGTTGATGGTCTCGATCATGTGCACCGGGATGCGGATGGTGCGCGCCTGGTCGGCGATCGAGCGCGTGATCGCCTGCCGGATCCACCAGGTCGCATAGGTCGAGAACTTGTAGCCGCGGCGGTATTCGAACTTGTCCACCGCCTTCATCAGGCCGATGTTGCCTTCCTGGATGAGGTCGAGGAACTGAAGCCCGCGGTTGGTGTACTTCTTCGCGATCGAGATCACGAGGCGCAGGTTCGCCTCGGTCATCTCGCGCTTCGCGCGCCGCGCCTTGGCCTCGCCGGTGGACATCTGCTTGTTGATCTCTTTAAGGTCCTTGATCGAGATGCCGATCTTCTGCTGCACCGCCTGGATCTTGGAGAGCAGCTCCAGGATCGACGGCTCGACTCGGGCAAGCGCGTCGGTCCATGGATTGCCGGCGCTGAGCTCCGTCGACAGCCAGCGCTTGGAGCCCTCCGTGCCGGCGAAGATCTTGATGAAGTGCGGCCGCGGCATCTGCGCCTTCTCCACCGTGATGTCATGGATCTCGCGCTCGTGGCGGCGGATTTCGTCGACCAGGCTGCGCACGCTGTCGGACAGGCGCTCCACCGTGCGCGCGGTGAAGCGGATGGTCATCAGCTCGTTCGAGATCTGGTCACGTACGCGCAGGTAGTCCTTGTCCTTGGAGCCCTTGTTCTCGAGCGCCTTGAGCAGCTTCTCGAAGAGCCGCCGGATGCGGACGAACTTCTCCAGCGCCTCGCCTTTCAGCTTGAGCATGCTGGCCGATTGCGCCGCCTCGGCGGCTTCCTCGTCTTCCTCGCCCTCTTCCTCCTCGATCTGCGCCTCCTCGTCCTCGGTGGACGGAGCAGCTTTCTTCGGATCGAAGTCGTCCTTGGCGTTCGGATCGATCAGCCCATCGACCACCTCGTCGATGCGCATCTCGTCCTTTTCCACCTTGTCGGCGAGGTCGAGGATCTCGCGCACCGTGGTCGGGCAGGCGCTGATCGCCAGGATCATGTGGCGCAGGCCATCTTCGATGCGCTTCGCGATCTCGATCTCGCCTTCGCGCGTGAGCAGCTCCACCGAGCCCATCTCGCGCATGTACATCCGCACCGGATCGGTGGTGCGGCCGAATTCCGAGTCGACCGTGGAAAGCGCGGCCTCCGCCTGCTCTTCCACGTCCTCGTCGGGCTGGGCGACCTGCTGGCCCTCGGCGGCGATCAGGAGCTGCTCCTGGTCGGGCGCCTGGTCGTAGACCTGGATCCCCATGTCGCCGAACGTGGAGATGATCGCCTCGATCTGCTCCGCGTCGACGAGATCGTCGGGCAGGTGGTCGTTGATCTCCGAATAGGTGAGGAAGCCGCGTTCCTTGCCGAGCTTGATCAGGTTCTTCAGCCGCGTGCGCCGCGTCTCGGCGTCTTCCTTCGGCAGCTCCGCCGGCAGGAGCCACTCGTCCTTGCGGCCGCGGCGGCCGCGCTTGCCCTTGACCTTGACCTCGTTGACCTTCGCCTCGAGGAGCTCGAGCGCCTGCTTTGCGCTCTTGATCGGCGCCTTCGGTCCCTTGCCTTCGGGCTTGGCCGCGACCGGCTTCGCCGGCGCGCCTCTCGCCGAAGCGAGCTTGCGCGCGCGCTCAACGTGCTTCGCGCGCAGGAGTTTCTTGTGCGGCCGCGCCTTCGGGGCGTGACGCTTCAGCGCGCGTACGACGCGCGCTTTCTTCTTGGCTGCATGTGCCTTCTTGACCTTGACCTTGGATTTGCGCTTTTGCGCCATTTCGGTCCCCCGACCTAAAACCGGTTGCCGCCGCGGAAAAAAGAACCGCGCATTATAGTTGACCACTCAAGGGCTTGGAAGTGCCCCTTGGAGTCTTTTGTAGGCGAGATTCTTCTCCTGCCAGGCGATTTGCTGCTCCCGGGAGGCGAGTCCCCCGGCACGCAGCTCGTCCAGTTCCCGCTTGCGCCTGGCCAGGTCGAGCTTGACCAGTGCCTCGCCGAACTCGCTCTCGGCTTCCTCGGCGCTGAAGCGGATGTCTTCCGCATATCTATGGGCGCGCAGCACGATTTCCAACCACGGGCTGCCCTGCAGGCGGTCGAGCACCAGTCCCAGGGACGGTTCCTCCTCGAATTCCCGGCAGGCGTCGCGGATGGCGAGCAGTGCCTTGGATTCGGCGCGATCCGAGAGCAGGGAGCCATCGATATGCTCGATCAGCGACAGGTTGCAGAGCGCGCTGTAAAGCAAACTCCATTCCGGGCTGTCCGGCGCCGTGTAGCGCACGCGCGGGGGCGCGGGCCTCCCGTAGCGCGGCCGCCCCGGTAGCTCGAGCAGGCGATCGATTTCGCCTTCGCTGACTCGCGCGAGCTGCGCAATCTCGTTGATGAGCTGCAGCCTCAACGCCGGCGCTGCGACTTTCTGCACATGGGGTTTGGCGATCGAGATGAGCCGCGAGCGGCCCTCGGCCGTATTGAGGTCGCAATCGGCGCGCAGCTGGGCGAGCAGGAACTGGCTGAGCGTCTCGGCTTCGCGCAGCTTGCCTTCGAAGCCTTCCTTTCCGTGCCGGCGCACGTAGGTATCCGGGTCCTCGCCCTCCGGCAGGAAGAGGAAGCGGATCGGCTTGTGGTCTGGCGCGAGCGGCAGGCTGACCTCGAGCGCCCGCCAGGCGGCCTTGCGCCCCGCGGCGTCGCCGTCGAAGCAAAACACGACCGCATCCGCGAGGCGCAGCAGCTTCGCCACGTGCACCGGCGTCGTCGCCGTGCCGAGCGTCGCGACGGCGTTGGCCACTTCATGCTGCGCGAGCGCGACGACGTCCATATAGCCCTCGACCACCAGCACATGCCCGGCAGCGCGAATGGCATCGCGTGCGTGCAGGAGCCCGTAGAGCTCGCGGCCCTTCTCGAACAGGGGCGTCTCCGGCGAATTGAGGTACTTCGGCTCACCATCGCCGATCACTCGCCCGCCGAAGCCGATCACCGCGCCACGCGCGTTGAAGATCGGGAACATCACGCGGTCGCGGAAGCGGTCGTAGCGCTTGCCCTCGTTCTGGATCACGAGGCCTGCCTCGACCAGCGCCGCATTGTCGTATTCCGGGAAGGCCGCTTTCAGCGCCTGCCAGTCGTCGGGGGCGTAGCCGATGCGAAAGCGCGCCGCGATCTCGCCGGTGAGCCCGCGCCCTTTCAGGTATTCGATGGCGCGCGGCGACTTCTTCAGCTCGGCACGATAGAAGTCCATCGCCTTTTCCATGAGCGCGTAAAGATCGGTCTCGCGTTCGCGGCGTGCCGCGTCCTGCGCGCCCGGCGGCCGCCATTCGGGCACCTGCATGCCGACCGAGGCGGCGAGCTCCTTGACCGCATCGACATAACCGAGCGTCGAGTACGCCATCAGGAAGCCGACGGCGTTGCCGTGCGCACCGCAGCCGAAGCAGTGATAGAACTGCTTCGCGGGGCTCACCGTGAACGACGGCGTCTTCTCGTTATGGAACGGGCAGAGGCCCAGGTAGTTCGCGCCGCCCTTCTTCAGCTGGACGTAGCGCGAGACGACGTCGACGATGTCGACCCGGTTGAGCAGGTCCTGCTTGAACGAATCCGGTATCACTTCCTGGCGCTGATTTTCCCGCGGAAACGCGCGCGCGGGGCCGCTTTTTTAGCCGGCGAGGCGTGCCTTGACGAGCGCGGAGACTTTGCCCATGTCGGCTTTGCCGGCGAGCCGGGACTTGAGCGCGCCCATTACCTTGCCCATGTCCTTTGCACCGGTCGCGCCGGACTGCGCGATCGCGGCATCGACCGCCTGGGCAAGCTCCGCGTCGCTCATCTGCGCGGGCAGGTAGGCTGAGAGCACCCGCAGCTCCGCCTTCTCCGCATCCGCGAGGTCGGTGCGGCCCCCCTTTTCGAACTGGGCGATCGACTCGCGCCGCTGCTTGATCATCTTCTCGATCACGCCGACGACCGCGGCGTCGTCGAGCTCGATGCGCTCGTCGACCTCGCGCTGCTTGATGGCGGCGAGGATCAGGCGAATCGCGGACAGCCGTGCGGCGTCCTTCGCCCGCATGGCGGCCTTCATATCTTCGGTGATTTGCTGCTTGAGGGGGATGCTAGTAAAGCTTCTGCGGCAGCATCTGGCTGCGCAGACGCTTGTGATGGCGCTTAACTGCGGCGGCAAGCTTGCGCTTGCGCTCGGCGGTCGGCTTTTCGTAGTACTCGCGGGATCGCAGCTCGGTGAGAAGACCGGTCTTCTCGACCGTGCGCTTGAAGCGCCGCATGGCGACTTCAAACGGCTCGTTTTCCTTCACTCTGACTACCGGCATCCAATCCTCGGCTCGAAAGGGGGCTGAATTGTATCAAAATCAAGTGAATGCTCGTCCTGGGAATCGAGACTTCGTGCGATGAAACCGGCGTCGCGGTGTATGACGCGCAGTCGGACCCTTTGGCCGGCCGGCTGCTCGCGCACGCCGTGCATTCGCAGGTGGCGATGCATGAGGCCTACGGCGGGGTGGTGCCCGAGCTCGCTTCGCGCGATCACATCCAGCGCCTCGTGCCGCTCACCCGGCATGTGCTCGAGCGCGCCGGGTGGCGTCTCGCCGACCTGGCGGCCATCGCCTATACCGAGGGCCCGGGCCTCGCCGGCGCCCTGCTGGTCGGGGCTTCGTATGCGCACGGGCTGGGCGAGGCGCTGGGCGTGCCGGTCCTCGGCATCCATCATCTCGAAGGGCACCTGCTCTCGCCGCTGCTTTCGGCCCGGCGGCCCGACTTTCCGTTCGTCGCGCTGCTCGTCTCGGGCGGCCATACGCAGCTCATGCGAGTCGACGGCGTTGGCGCCTACCACCTGCTCGGCGAGACACAGGACGACGCGGCGGGCGAGGCATTCGATAAGACGGCGAAGCTCCTCGGCCTCGGCTATCCGGGCGGGCCCGCGCTCTCGGCGCTCGCCGAACGCGGCAGGCCCGGGCGCTATCAGCTCCCCCGGCCGATGCTCGCGAGCGGCGATCTGGATTTCAGCTTCTCGGGACTCAAGACGGCGGTTCTGCTCGCGGCGCGCGACGCTGACCCGGGTGCGTATCCCGACATCGCGCGCGCTTTCGTCGATGCGGTAGCGGAGGTGCTGGTCGCGAAGTGCGTACGCGCGCTGCAGACCAACGCTCTCACGCGGCTGGTGGTGGCGGGTGGCGTCGGCGCGAACAAGCAGCTGCGCGCGGCGCTCGATGCCGAGGCGCGCAAGCGCGGGTTCGACGTCTTCTATCCGGAAACGGAGCTCTGCACCGACAATGGCGCGATGATCGCCTTCGCCGCCGCGCAACGCCTGGCGCGCGCCGCACCGCCCGTGGGCCACGCGTTCACCGTGAAGCCGCGCTGGCCGCTCTAGGCCTTGTTGCCGCCGATGCGCGACTCGGTGCCGTCCATGAGCCTGGCGATATTTTTCCGGTGACGCCAGACCAGCAGCGCGGCCATCACCAGCACGCACGCGAAATAGGCATCGAATCCGAGCAGGAGCGCCGTGAAGAAAGGCGCAAAGGCCGCCGCCACCAGCGCCGCGAGCGAGGAATAGCGCAGGAACGCGGCGATGATGAACCACGTCGCCAGCGTGCCGAGGCCGATGCGCCAGTCGATGGCGAACAGCACTCCGGCGGCCGTGGCGACGCCTTTGCCGCCGTGGAAGCCGTGGTACACGGGAAAGAGATGCCCGAGAAATACGGCGAGCGCCGCGTACGGCGCCGCCTCTGGAGCATAGCGCTGCGCGAGCCACACGGCGACGAACCCTTTCAGCGCATCGCCCGCCAGCGTGAGCACCGCGGCCGCCCTGCTGCCGGTGCGCAGCACGTTGGTCGCGCCGGGGTTCCTCGAGCCGTAGCTGCGGGGATCGGGCAGCCGCATCAGCCGGCTGACCGCAATGGCGAAGGAGATCGAGCCGATCAGATACGCAATCACTACAGTGAGCGCGATCTCCATTGCGGCGATTCTATAGAATCGTTTGCGCGATGGACGCCATCATCATCCGGGACCTGCGCGTGGAAGCGCTCATCGGCATCCACCGGCGCGAGCGCCACGTCATGCAGACGCTCTCCATCGATCTCGATATCGGCCTGCCAGGGAGCGCCGTATTCGCGAGCGACAAGGTGGCCGACACCATCGACTACGAGCAGGTGGCACTGCGCATCCGCGCGCTCGCGGCTGCGCAGCACTACCGCCTGGTCGAGACTCTTGCCGACCGGGTTGCCTCGTTCCTCATCGCCGACTTCGGCGCGCCGTGGGTGAAGGTGAGCGTCGCAAAGATCGGCATCCTGCCTAACGCCAAGTTCGTCGGCGTCACGATCGAGCGACGTCGACCGCAATAGGCGCGAGCAAGCGCAAGACGTCCTTCGGGTCGAGGCGCACGAGCAGGCCGCGGCGCCCGCCATTGATGTAGATCGCCGGCAGCTCGAGGATCGAGCGCTCGACGTAGACCGGCAGTGCCTTGCGCGTTCCGAAAGGCGACGTACCGCCGACTTGGTAGCCGGTATGGCGCTGGGCCGCCTCCGGGCGGCAGGGCTCGATGTGCTTCTTCGCCGCCTGCCGTGCGAGCTCTTTCGTCGATACCTTCAGGTCACCATGCATCAGCACAAGGAGCGGCTCGCCGCCTTCGTCCTGCATCACCAGCGTCTTTACCACCTCGTGCTCGGGCACGCCGAGCGAGCCCGACGAGACGGCGGTCGCGCCGTGCTCGACATAGTCGTAGCGATGCTCGGTGTAGCGCACCCCGTGCTCGTCGAGAAAGCGTGTCGCCGGCGTCTTCATCCGCGCGGATGGTGCCTGGCGTGCAGCTGCTTCAGCCGCTCGCGTGCGACGTGCGTATAGATCTGCGTGGTGGAGATGTCTGCATGTCCGAGCAGCATCTGCACCACGCGCAGGTCCGCGCCGTGATTGATCAGATGTGTGGCGAACGCATGGCGCAGCACGTGCGGCGACAGGCGCTTTCCCGGTATCGCGCGCGCGCCATAGCGTCGTATCAGATGCCAGAACGCCTGGCGCGTCATGCCGCCGCCGCGCGCGGTGATGAAGAGCGCCTCAGTTTCCCTTTTGCGCTCGCGCCGGCCTTTGAGCGCTGCGCGCGCTTCGTCCAGATAGCGCTCGATCCAGTGCACCGCTTCCTCTCCCAGCGGCACGAGCCGCTCCTTCGATCCTTTGCCGAGCACGCGTGCAACGCCCGCCTGCAGATTGACCGCGTGCAGCTTCAACGCGACCAGCTCGGAGACGCGCAACCCGGTCGCATAAAGCGTTTCCAGCATCGCGCGGTCGCGCACGCCGAGCGGCGTCTTCGCCTCGGGCGCCGCCAGCAGCGCTTCTACATCGTGCTCGCTCAGGCTCTTCGGAAACCGCGGCACGCGCTTCGGCGGATCGAGCTTGAGCGTTGGGTCCGCGCGCATCAGGCGTTCGCGCACGCAGTACTGGTAGAAGCGTTTCAGGCTGGAGACGCGGCGCGCAGCGCTCGATGCGCGGCCCTGCTTCGCCGCGAGGAACGCAAAAACCCGCGCCTCGTCGGCCGCGAGCAGATCACCCCCGAGAAACGCCTCCAGCTGCTCCAGATCCGCGCGATAGGCGTCAATCGTGTTCTGCGCGAGGCCGTCCTCCAGCCACAGGGCGTCGCAGAACGCGTCTAGGGCGTGAGCTCGAACGTGTCCGCCCCGCACTCGTGCGCGAGCAGCCAGCGCTTTGCCTCCAGCAGATAACCGCCCGTGGCATGTCCGAAGCCGCCGATGCCGTCCGCCGCGACGACCCGGTGGCACGGTATGACGACCGGCAGGCGATTGTCGCCGCACGCCTGGCCGATAGCGCGCGCATCGGCGCCGAGCCGCTGCGCCAGTTCGCCATAGGTGAGCGTCTTGCCGCGCGGAATCTCGCATAGCGCGTCCCACAGCCGGCGTTGGAACTCTGTGCCTTCGATGAGCAGCGGCAGCTCGAACTGAGTATTGGGATCGTCGCGATACTGCTCGAGCTGCCGTGCGGCGCGCGCGGCGAGCGCGTTGACCGGCGCGTGCGGCGCAACGCTCGGCGGCAGGTAGCAGATCTCGGCGACGCGCGCTTCGCGCGTGCGCACCGCGACCTTCATTTTCGGGAACTCGATGATTACGTCGTACATGCGCACACTGTAAGGCCGATCGGGCCCAGTTTCATCCCGGTTGTTGCGCAAGCTTCTCGATCTGCGCGAGCAGCTCGTCCGGCAGGTCGATGCCTTGGCTGCGCGCGCTCTTCTCGGCCGCAAACCGCCGCGCGCCCGGCAGGCGCACTTCCGGATCGGCGAGCATCGTGCCGACTACCGTCTCCACGCGCTCGCAATATTTTTCGATGCCGGCGAGCGCGCCCGGATCGATGGCGATGAACGCCTGGCCGATGCGCGGGCGATTGCCGTCTTCCGAAAAAAACGAATCGGCCTCCGGCCCGATGGCCGAGCCGGTGAGCGCGGCGCAGACCAGCTCGAACATGAGCGCGAGCATCGCGCCTTTCACGCCGCCGATCGGAAACAGGCTGCCGCGCTCGATCGCCTCCTTCGGATCGGTGGTCGGCTTTCCGTGCCGGTCGAGCGCCCAGCCTTCGGGAATGCGCTCGCCTTTGCGCATCGCCATCATGATGCGGCCCCGCACCACGGTGGTCAGCGCGAGGTCGATCACGATCGGTGCCGCTGCGTGCCGCGGGAAAACGGCCGCCACCGGGTTGGTGCCGAAGAGCGGCTTCTTGCCACCCCATGGCGGAATCGCCGCCGGGGAATTAGTGAAGGCGAAGCCCACGAGCCCGGCTTCCGCGACCGGCTGCAGGTGGATGCCGAGCACGCCGACGTGCGCGCTATTGCGGATGCCGGCAAACGCGATGCCGTTACGCTGCGCGCGCTGGATGACCTCCTCCACCGCCCATTGCGCCGTCACGTACGGCAGCCCATCGGCATTGTCGAGCAGGCATACGGCGCCGCGATCGACGACAAGGCGCGGCAGCGCCGCGCCGTCGGCACGGCCCCTGCGCAGCATGCCGCAGTAGAACGGCACGCGCGACATGCCATGCGTCGGCAGCCCCTGTTCTTCGGCCGACACCAGGTGGGACGCGGTCGCTCGCGCCATGCGCGGGTTCGCACCGGCGCGCTCCAGCGCACTGACCGCGAGTTGAAACAGTGCTTGCGCATCCTTCTTCACAACTCGATTCTATCGACCCCTCGAGAGGAGCGCCCCATGGGCAAGATGATCGAACTGAAGGCAGCGGATGGCCAGACACTTTCCGCCTATCGCGCGGATCCCGCGGGCAAGCCGCGCGGCGGCATCGTGGTGATCCAGGAGATCTTCGGCGTGAACAGCCACATCAAGAGCGTCGCCGACGGCTACGCGCGCGACGGCTATGTCGCCATCGCGCCAGCGATGTTCGACCGCGTGCAGAAGAACGTCGATCTCGGCTACTCGCCCGACGACATTGCCAAAGGACGCGACATCCGCGCCAAGGTCACGCCCGACATGGCGCTGAAAGACGCGCAGGCTGCGGTCAACGAGGCCGCCAAAGCCGGCAAGGTCGGCATCGTCGGCTACTGCTGGGGCGGCTTCGTCGCCTGGATGGCGGCAAACAAGGTCTCCGGACTCGTCTGCGCCGTGCCCTACTACGGCGGCGGCATCCTCGACAACACCAACGTGGCGCCGAGAGTGCCGCTGATGGGCCACTTCGGCGACAAGGACCAGCACATCCCGGTCGCCGGCGTGAAGCAGCTCGCTGAGAAGTACCCGCAGCACCAGATCTTCATCTACGCCGCGGACCATGGTTTCAACTGCGACCAGCGCGGCTCGTACAACGCCGCGGCGGCGAAGCAGGCGCGCGAGCGGACGCTAGCGTTTTTCCGGCAGCACGTCGGCTGATTCACCGAGCAGCGCGCGCCGGAAGCGCGCCTTGAGCAGCACGCCGTCGTGCGGCGGCAGCACGAGCGGCAGCTTCTCGTCGAGCACTTTCGCCGCCGCGAAGTTCGGGCCCTGCGTGCGGTAGGCGAGCTCGCGCAGCGGTGCCAAGTCGGCGGTGATGGTGATGGCGTGCCTGAAGCGGCATGCCGCCGCGACGGCGGCAAGGTCAACCCCCTCCGCGGTGTGCGTGCGCTGCATGCCGGTTTCGCCGTAGCGCTCGTTGTCGATCACCACGACCGTGAGGTTCGCCGGCTGCTGCACGCCGATCGTGGCGAGCGCGCCGATGCCCATCAGCATCTCGCCGTCGCCGGTGATGACGAGCACGCGCCGCCTGGGCTGCGCGAGCGCGACCCCGAGCCCCATCATCGCCGCCTGGCCCATCGCGCCCCAGAGCGGGAAGCTGAGCGGCGAATCGCCCGCAGCGGTGATGTCCCATGCCGTCGAGCCGAGGCCGGCGATCGCCAGCAGCTCGCCACGCTCGCGCAGCAATTCGTTCACCACGTCGCGGCGGCGCAGCTTCATTGGGCGCTCTGCTCCTGGAAGCTCTTGATGCCGATAACGCGTTGCGCGATGAGCACGGCTTCGGCGCCTTGCGCTTCGAACGCGAGCCGGAGCGCCGCGTGCACGTGCGCCGCGACGGTTTGCGCCTCGCCGGCCTGGCGCACGGCAACGCCCATGGTCTCGAGCACGCGCGCGGTGGTCTGACCCATCGGCACCTGCCACGGATTGAACTCGCCCTGCTCACCGCGCATGGTGACGAGCATGAGCAGCGGAAAGCGGCACACCTGCACCATGCCGAGCACGTTCACGAGGTTGCCGACGCCGCTCGATTGCATGAGCAGCACCGTCTTCTCGCCGCCGAGCCAGGCGCCGGCCGCGAGGCCGATGCCTTCTTCCTCGGTGGTGAGCACCACCGTGCGCATGTTGCGATCGGCCTGGCAGAGCTCGATCAGCCGCTTGTGTCCGGCGTCGGGCACGTAGCCGACGATGCCCACGCCGGCCGCGACGAGCTCGCCATGTACCTGCGCCGCCCAGTCAGGCTGCATGCTCGAGCAGGCTTTGTCCCGGCCGCACGCGCGTAAACGCGACCGGTTTCATCGTCACCTCGCCAGCCGTGCTGATGCTCGTATAGGTGGAAGCTTCCAGCGGTCCGGTGTGCGGGAAATCTTCGCGATAGTGCGCACCGCGCGATTCCTGGCGCGCGACGGCGGCCTGCGTGATCGCACGGCTCACCGCGAGCAGGCTTTGCAGATTCAGCCAGTCGTGCCAGCTCAGGTTGAACGCGCGCGACGTATCGCCGAGGCCGGTGCGCTCCAGCTCGCCGGCCAGCGCATCCAGCTCCACCAGCGCCTGCGCCAGTCCGCTCGCAGTGCGCAGGATGCCGACGCGCTCCCACATCGTGTCGTAGAGGCGCTCGCGCAATATCTCGAGATCGCCGCGCCGCGCGCCGAGCGGTCGCTCGCAGCGCGCGATGGCGGCGTCGATTGCGCCGGCGTCCGCCTGGCGGAACGGTTGGTTGCGCACCCAGGCAGCCATGCTGTCGCCGGCAACAGCGCCGAACACGGTCGAATTGGCGACGCCGTTGCCGCCCAGACGATTCGCGCCATGCACGCCGCCCGAATCCTCGCCGGCGACGAAAAGGCCCGGCAGCGCGGTGCTGCAGTCGGCCGCGAACTCGACGCCACCCATCATGTAATGCGCCGTCGGCACGACTTCGACAAGGCCGCCGGCCAGATCGAAGCCGCAGTCGGCGCAGCGCTCGACCATGCCTTTGAATTCCCGGCGCACACGCTCCGGTCCCAGATGGGCCATGGAAATATAGAGCCCGCCATGCGGCGTGGTGTTCCCCTTGCGCATCTCGGTGAACATCGCGCGCGAGACGAGGTCGCGCGTGGCGCGCTCGGCTCTGGGGTCGTACGAGGGCATGAAGCGCTCTTTATTCCCGCCGAGAAGAAAACCGCCGGCGCCGCGCAAGCCTTCTTCCAGCACCGTGCCGGTCATGCGCGTATGCGCACCGGCAAGGAGACCCGTCGGGTGGAACTGCACCATCTCCATGTCGCGTAGTGCAAGGCCGGCGCGCAGCGCCATCGCCAGGCCGTCGCAGGTCTTGTCGCCCGACGGCGTGTGATAGCGATACATCGTCGGGCCGCCGCCGGTCGCGAGCAGCACGGCCTTCGCGCGCACCAAGACGTAATCGCCGGTGCGCATATCGATGAACAGCACGCCGGCGATGGCATCGCCTTCGGCGGTTCTTACCAGTTCTACTGCGCGGTGCTCCTCGAGGCGCTGGATGCGCCGCGCCCATACCTGCTCGGCGAGCCGGTTGATGATCTCGATGCCGGTGAGGTCGCCCTTGTGCACCGTGCGGTCGAAGCTCTGTCCGGCGAACGCTTTTTGGTGGAGGGTGCCGTCGGCATTGCGGTCGAAGAAGCAGCCGAGCTCGTTCTCGAGCTCGTGCACGCGCTCGATGGCGAGCGTCACGAGCTTCCACGCGAGCTCCTGGTCGGGCAGCCACTTGCCGCCTTCGATGGTGTCCATGAAGTGGCGCTCGACGCAATCCCCGCCGGCGAGCGCGACGTTGTAGCCACCCTGGACCATGCGCGTGCAGCCGCATTTGCCGAGCAGCCCCTTCACGGCAACGGCGATGCCGAGCTCAGGCGCAGCCTTGTGCGCATGCAGCGCGGCGAAGAGCCCGGCGCCACCGGCGCCCAGGATCAGGATGTCGCTATCGCGGGTTTGCGGAACCATTGCAGCGCGAGCACGAGAACCACGAGCACGAAGCCGATGACATCGGCGGCGCCCGCCGGATAAACAAGCAGGAAGCCGGCGGCGATAAGCATCAGCCGCTCATAGAGCGTCGTGCGCCGGAAGAGCCAGCCTTGCAGGCCGCCGGCGAGCGCGACGATGCCGACGGCCGCGGTAATCGTGACGAGCGCGATGGAGGGCCAGTTCGCCTGGCCGAGCGTCTTGAACGAACCCGTGAGGAGCAGCCCCGTGCCGCTCGGGTCGAGCACGAACATGAAGGGCACGAGGAACGCGGGCGTCGTGTACTTCCAGCACTGCAGCGTCGTCTTGTACGGATCGCCGCCAGTGATCGCCGCGGCGGCGAACGGCGAGAGCGCGGTCGGCGGCGACACCTCCGAGAGCACCGCGTAGTAGAAGATGAACATGTGCGCGGCGAAGTCGGGCACGCCGAGCGCGATCATCGCCGGCGCGGCGATCACCGCGCAGATGATGTAGCTCGCCGTCACCGGCACGGCGAGGCCGACGATCCAGACGATGAGCGATGTATAGATCGCCGTGAGCAGGAGCGAGCCGCCGGCATATTGCAGGACGATCGAGCTGAACTTGAGGCCCAAGCCGGTGAGAGTGACGACGCCGACGATGATGCCGGCGCCGGCGCAGGTCGAGGCGACGTTCAGCACGCCGAGCGAGCCGCCCGCCAGCGCTTTCACCAAGCCGGAGTTCCACAAGCCACGGCCGATCGGCTCCCTGCCTTTGAATACGTCCCAGGAGACGAGCGCCGTGTCGGGCCGCAGGAAGCTCGTCGCCGCGGAGACGACGGTGGCCCAGAACACCGACAGTACCGGCGAATACCCCCACAGCATGAAGACCACGATCGAGATGAGGGAGAGGAAATGGAACCAATACCGTTTGGCCAGGTTCCACGCCGTCTCGACGCGCTCGAAGGTGACGTCCTTCATGCCGAACTTGCGCACATCGATTTCCACCATCGCGAAGAGCGCGAGGTAATACAGGCAGGTGGGAATCGTCGCCATCAGGATGACGTCGAGGTACGAGATCTTGAGGAACTCGGCGATGAGGAAGGCGGCCGCGCCGAGCACGGGCGGCGAGATGATCGCGCCGAGGCCGCCGGCGGAGAGCAAACCGCCAGCCTCATTCTTGCCGTAGCCCACCTTCGCCAGCATCGGGTAGGCGACCGAGCCGAGCGTCACGGTGGTGGCTACGCCCGAGCCCGAGGGCCCGCCGAGGAGAAACGAGGCGAGCACGACCGTGCGTCCCGCGCCGGTCGGCTTGCCGCCCATGGCCGAGAACGAGAAATCGATATAGAACTTGCCGGCGCCCGAGTACTGCAGGAACGCGCCGAAGATGGTGAAGAGGATGATGAGCGAGGAAGAAACATCCACCGCGACGCCGAAGATGCCTTCGAGCGTCATGTACATGTGGCCCACCAGGCGCGGAATCTCGTAGCCCTTGTGCGTCCACGGCGGCGGCAGATAAGGACCGAAGAACGCGTAGAGCAGGAAACAGACGGTGATGACCGGCATGATCCAGCCGGTGGCGCGGCGCATCGCCTCGAGCACGAGCACGATCAGCGCCACGCCGAAGAAGACGTCCCAGTCGTTCGGCGTGATCGAGCGGTCGAAGAAGTCGTCGCCCTGGCTGATCAGCCACGCGCAGACCGCGACGCCGAGCAGGGCGAGCACCCAATCCCACGGCATCACGCGGTGGCGGAAGCGACGCGACAGCGGGAAGATCAGGAACGACAGGAAAAGCACGAATGCGACGTGTGTCGCGCGCAGCACCTCGGTGCGCACGATCTCGTACGAGGCGTAGAGGTGGAAGAGGGACATCACGACTGCGACGGCGGTGATGAAGGCCGCCATGGCGCCCGCGAACTTGTTATGGACGCCCTCCTCCTCCTCGATCATCTCCTCGGCGCGCTTCAGCGCCTCTTCGCTGATCGCGGCGTCGGGCTGATGAATCCGCTCGACTTCTTCAGCCATGAAAGCAGGGGTCGGGTCTTGAATTGACGCAAGCGATGCGTAGATTCAAGACCTGACCCCGTCCGTTGTGCTATTTGAGGTTGATGCCCTTCTCGGCGAAGTACTTCATCGCACCGGGATGCCAGGGTATCGGCGAGGCATCCTTCTTCTGGTTTTCGACCTTGATGTTCTCGGCTTCCTTGTGCGTGCGCACGAGCTCGTCCTTGTGATCGAACACGGCCTTGACGATCTTATAAGCAGTGTCGGCATCCATCTTCTCGTGCGCGACGAGCAGGTTGTTGACCGTGGCGATGTGATTGTCCTTGTCCATGCCGCGATAGACGTCCTTGGTGATGACGTCCTTGACGTAGAGATTGCCGTACTTCTTGTTCATCGCCGGCACGAGATCGGCGTGATCGACCATCTTGATCTTCACGCCGGGTGTGTTGGCGAGATCGGTGACCGCGGCGGTCGGCAGGCCGCCGACCCAGAAGAAGGCGTCGATCTTGCGATCCTTGATGGCGTTCACCGATTCGGCGACGCCCAAGCGCTCGCGCTTCATGTCGCGGTCCTTGTCGAGCCCTGCCGCCTCGATGACACGAAACGCCATCACCTCGGTAGCGCTGCCACCCGAGCCGGTGGAGACGCGCTTGCCCTTGAGATCCTTCATCGTATTGATGCCCATGCCTTCGATCGTCACGACGTGCATGCGGTTCGGATACATGATGAGCAGCGTGCGCACCGGCACCGGGTGCCCCTTGAACTTGTCCTCGCCCTTGTAGGCATCGAGCGTCGCATCGGCCATGGTCATGCCGATGTAAGGCTTGCCGGTATTGATGAGCTGGAGATTCGCGACCGAGCCGCCCGTGACTTCGGCGGTGGCCTGGATCCCCGGCACATATTTGGAGAGCACCGCGGCCATGCCGCCGCCGAGCGGGTAATACACGCCGCCGGTGCCGCCGGTCGCGATCGAGATGTTCTGCGCGTGCGCCAGCGCTGCAAAGGCGAAAAGCGCCAGGGCGCGGATGATGAGCCGCATTCGTTTCCTCCTCGTGGTTTTAGTGGCCGCCGATTCTAACGCCAAGCTTGCGCAGCGCCTCCTCGCGGCGCGCGCGCGCCCCGCGGTTCACGCCGGCGTAGATGCTGCCGCCGTGGCTGTCCATCGCCACGACGAGCGGCCCGAACCCCCGCACGCGGAACTTCCACAGCGACTCGGGATTGAGGTCGTCCATGTCGACATCCTCGATCGCCTCGACCCAGGTCGTCTCGAGCGCTGCCGTGCCGCCGATGATCGCGAGATAGGCGCCGCCGAGCTCGCGAAACGCCTGCGCCGAGCCCTCGCGCAGTCCGCCTTTGCCGATCACGAGCCGCACGCCGTATTGCTGCATGAGCGGCCGCGTGAAGCGTTCCATGCGATCGCTCGTGGTCGTGCCGATGCAGACCGGCGCATAGCCCGCCGGATGCTCCCTGGATTTGTCCACCTTGCGCACATTCGGCGCGGTGTGGATCACGGCGTGGCCAGCGAGATCGAAACGCGCCTTGCGCGCGCGATCGAACATGTGGATCAGCGTCGCGTCGCGCAGGCCGAAGAGCGTGCCGTTCAGCGTCACCGTGTCCTCGATGCCGAGCTTGCGCACGAGCTCCCCGGTGATCGGCGTGGTGAGGTCGTAATGCGCCATCGATCAGCCTTTCATCGTCCGGTGCGCGTCGACCCAGTATGCCAGCGAAACGAGCAGCAGGCCGCCGATGATGTCGGCCCATGCGACCGTCGCGACATTGGGCGGCGGCGGGCCGAAGGCTGCGCCGCCGTACGCGAGAAGCAGCAGCACGACGAGCGTCCACAGGCCGTATCGGCCGAACGTGTCCCGCGCGCCGGTGCCATGCAAGTAAAAACCGAGGCCTACGGCGAAGAGCGCAAGCTCGACCGCGAGCGTCCCTGGTATGGAGCTCCAGAGCCCGAAGCCGAGCTTCATATCGGTGCCCGGCGCCAGCGGCAGATCCGGCCGGTGCACGATGAGATCAAGGAACCAGTGCGAGAGCACCACCAAGCCCAGCAGAACTGCGGCAACGCGACTACGCGTCCAGTAGAGCGCCGCCGCTGCGACGGCCCACACGGCGCACATCAGGAGGCTGTGTGACCACGGGTAATGGACGAAGTCGAGCGGCGTGAACGCCGTGATGCCGGGCGCGATGACCGCGCTCTCGATGCCGAGCAGCAGCAGGATCGGCCAGATGAAGTCGATGAGCTCGGACGCGATGAACCAGCTCGCGAGCGACACGGTGGGAAGCGCGCGCTTTGCGGCGAAGGCTACGGCGAAATGGCCGATGAACACTAGACGCCGAGCAGCGACTTCTTGAGATCGTCCTGCACCGGCTTGTCGCCGAGCCAGATGCGCAACAACGCGCGGTAGAAGTCTTCGCCCGCGATCGGCCTGCCGGCGGACTTGCCATTCACCACGAGCTGCGTGGCGCTGCCGGTCCAGTCGAGCGAGATCGTCATGCCCTTCTTCGCCTCTCTCAGCTCGGCCATGGCGGCCGAGAGCTGCTGCACGCGCGGCTCGAGGGCCTGGTATTCCGCGTCGCTCGTGTTTTTGCGCAGGCCTTCGACCAGCGCCTCGGTAAAGGTGTCGGCGCCCACATCGCGCAGCATGTGAATCTCGGCGCGCTTCGGGCCGGCGAGCGCCAGCACCGCCGCGGGATCGCTCTTCTTCTCCGGCAAGTAGAGGCCGATCACGTAGACGTTGAAGAAGACCCGCTTGCGCAGGCCAGCGCCGTTCAGCACCAGCTCGCGCGACTCGACCTGGGTCTTGTCCTCGAGTTTGACCCCGGCGAGCTCCGCGGCGGTCGCCGCGAATGCAGCGATGACAAGCAACGCGCAGAGGGATGCCTTTTTCATGCTCACGTCCTCAAAAGCCGTATTCCACGCCGCCGGGCCGCAACGTCGCGCGCGCGCGACGCGCGGAATGGCACTGCATGTTCACCGCAACCGGATTCATGGTGATGTGCGTTGCCGCGGTCTCGACGTGCACCGCGAAGGCGGTGGAATCGCCCCCGAGGCCCTGGGGGCCGACACCGAGCATGTTCACTGCTTCGCTCAGCGCCTGCTCGAGCTCCGCTCCCGCCGGATCGGCGCAGCGCGAGCCGAGCGGCCGCGTCGCCGCGACCTTGGCAAGATGCACGCACAGGTCCGCCGTGCCGCCCACGCCCACGCCGACGATGGTCGGCGGGCAGGTCTTGCCGCCGGCTTCGAGCACGCAATCGACCACGAAGGTTTTGATAGCATCGACTCCCTCCGCCGGCACGGCCATGCGCAGCCAGGAGTTGTTCTCCGACCCGGAGCCCTTGGGGATCATCTCGATGGCGAGCGCCTCGTCCGGCGAGAAATCGATGTTGATCACCGGCACGCCGCGGCCGCAGTTGTTGCGCTCGTTCTGCCGGGTGAGCGGATGCACGACCGATGAGCGCAGCGGATGCTCCTTTGTCGCACGCTCGCAGCCGCGGCGGATCGCTTCCTTCAGCGCCAGGCCGTCGACTTGCACGCCGCGGCCGATCCATACGTTGTAGACCGGGATGCCGGTGTCCTGGCAAAGCAGATTGTCGTTGCTCTCGGCCACCGCGATGTTGCGGATCATGGTGCCGAGCACGCGCTGCGCGCCGGCGTTGCTCTCGTTTGCGGCGAGCGCCTGGAACCCCTGCTTGATATCGGGCGGCAACACCTTCAGCGCCCGGATGTAGAGCTCTTTC
This sequence comes from Burkholderiales bacterium, assembly GCA_035689325.1. Classification (GTDB taxonomy): domain Bacteria; phylum Pseudomonadota; class Gammaproteobacteria; order Burkholderiales; family SG8-39; genus SCGC-AG-212-J23. Next base: position 46,378 of record DASSLQ010000130.1, read on the forward strand.
GCCGCTTCCTCGACCTGCCGCAGATCGACTTTCACTTGACGTGGATATTGCGCTCGCGCACCACGGTGCGCCAGAGCGCCATCTCCTCCTTCATTGCCTTTGCCATCTCGGCCGGCGTATTCGCCACGGGGAACAGGCCCTGCGCGTAAAGCCGCGCCTTCAAGTGCGTGTCGCCCAGCGCCTGCTTGGTGTCGCGGTAGACCTTGTCGATGATCTGCTTCGGCGTGCCGGTCGGTGCGACGATGCCGAACCAGCCGGAATTCTCGAAGCCCTTTAGCGTCTTGCCGATCGGCGGCACGCCCGGAAGCTGCGGGCTTTCGTCGCGACTCGTGACGCCGAGCGCGCGCAGCCGGCCGCCGTTGATGTGCACCATCGCGCCGGCGGCGTTGGCCATCATGAAGCTGATGTCGCCGGCGACGAGGCTCGCAAGCCCCGGCCCTTCACCCTTGTAGGGCACGTGCACCGCCTCGATCTTCGCCTGGTAGAGCAGGTTTTCCACCGCGAGATGGGTTTGCGATCCGATGCCGGCAGAGCCGAACGTGAGCGTGCCCGGCTGCGCTTTCGCGGCGTCGAGCAGATCCTTCACCGTCTTGTACGGCGAGCGCGCCTGCACGACGAGCACTTGCGGCCCCGAGACGACTACGGTCACGGGCACGAAATCCTTCTCCGGATCGTAGTTGAGGCTCGCGTAGACATACTGGTTTGCCGTCATCACGGAACCGGACGGAAAAAACAGCGTGTAGCCGTCCGCCGCGGCGCGCGCAGCCTCCGCCGCGCCCACGCCGCCGCCGGCGCCGCCGCGGTTCTCGACGACCACGCTCTGCCCCCAGAGCTGCGTAAGCCGCTCGCCGAGAAGCCGCGCGGCGATGTCGGTCGCACCGCCCGGCGGGAACGGCACGATGAACTTCACCGGCTTCTGCGGCCACGGTTGCGCCGCGGCCGTAAGACTCAGAAAAGCGGCGAACAATAACGCCAGCACGCGCATGCAGATCCTCCTCGGGTTTTTGCCCGATTCTACAGGGCGAGCGCGAACGCCAAGCCCGCCGCCAGCACGATGGCGCCCGCAGCCGCAGCGAGGCTCTTCTGCCACTCGTGCCAGTCGAGGAACTCGATCGCGAGCACCCGCAAGCCGCCACCGAGATGCGCTGCGAGCAGCACGACCATGCCCCACTCCGCGAACTTCACGATCGGCTGTTCGGTCCAGCGCAGGAACGCGTCCATTTGCAGTCCGAGGCCCAGCGCCCAGAAGTGCACTGGCAGGAACACCGCGAGCGCGATGCCGGAGAGCCGATGGATCAGCGCGACGTGCTTCATCGGCACACCACCAGCACCGCCCGCATGCCCATCCACAGTAGCGCCACGGCGAACGCGGCGACGAACCACTCGCGCGTGCGGCCGCGCCAGCCGAGCCATTCGGTCAGCACCGGGCGCAGGCCGATCGGCGCGTGCACCGCAACTGCGATCACGAACACCGTATAGAAGGCGAGCCAGCCCGCATTACCGCGTGTGCGCGCGAATATTTCCGCGGCCGTGAGCCCGCCGCGCACCGCATAGACGATCGTGAGCAGATGGACAGTCACGCACAGCGCCAGCACCGCAGCGCTCGCGCGTTGCGCGATCCAGAGCACCGTGTCGCTGCGCACGCTCAGAGCTTGCCTTGCAGCGCCGCCTTGGCAACGGCGCGCTTCAGCCCGGCGATGCTCGCGGTGGGCGAGAGGTGCTTCGGGCAGCGCTCGGTGCAGCTCATGTGCGTGTGGCAAGCATGGCAACCCGCGTCGCCGGCAATGGCGCGCAGCCGCTCGACGCTGTTGGTATCGCGCACGTCGCTGACAAGCGTCCATGCGCGGTTGAGCGCGGCGGGCCCAAGGTAGTCGGGATTCCAGCTCACCACATCGCACGCGGCGTAGCACACGCCGCAGCCGATGCACTCGATGCCGGCGTCGGCGGCCTGCCGCGCCGGCGAGTCGGGCGCTACGCGCGCGAAGTCATCGGTCTTGGTGGCGGCGCCTTCGAAATGCCCCTGCGCGCGCTCCCATTTATCGAAGAACGTGCGCATATCCGTCACCAGGTCGCGCACGATCGGCAAATTGCGCAGCGGCCGCAGCTCGAGCCTGCCGGCGGCCGCGACCTTGTCGACGTGCGTGCGGCAGGTCCAGCGCGGCACGCCGTTCACGGTCATCGCACACGAGCCGCACATGCCGACGCGGCAGGCGTAGCGATAAGCGAGCGTCGGATCGATCTTGCGCTGGATGTGCGTGACGACGTCCAGTACCGTCTGGCTCGGGTGGCGCGGCACCTCGTAGCTCTGCAGGTGGCCGGCGACGGCGCCGCGCCAGACCGATACGCGAAGCGTGCCGCTCATCGCACGGTCACTTGTATGCCGTGCCAGGCGTTGTTGCCCATCCCGCCGATATTCCAGTCGGACTGGGCAGGTTGCGTGGCGCCTTGCGCATCGGTCGCCCGGCAGACGAGCTGATGCTCGCCCGCGGTGGCGTGCCATTCGCAGCGCCAGCGTTGCCAGGCGAACCGCTCGTGGGGAGCTTCGAGT
>DASSLQ010000131.1:0-2512 GCA_035689325.1 Burkholderiales bacterium
TCTTCTTCTTGGCGGTCTTCTTCTTCGCCGTCTTCTTCTTGGCCGCTTTCTTCGGGCCGCCCTTCTTGGCCTTGCGCTTCTTCGCCTTCTTCGGCGCAGCCGGGGCTGCCGAAGGCGCCATGGTCATCATGTCAGCCATCATCTTCAGGTCTCCTGTCTGAGTTGCTGAAACTGTTATCGGTACTACGCTTCAGCGCAGGTTTCGCCGGTTTTGCCTCGGTGTCGTCCTGCGTTTAGCAGGGACCCCTTGACAAATCCATTGACACCTGCTGCCTGAATTCTAGCCAAATTTTTTCGAAATACAAGATTTAATTGCGGTTCCAGGTGACGCGCAGCGTCACTGTTGCGAATGTGCACATCGGGCAGACGTACGTCAGCGCGCGATTTCGCGCGATCGCGCAGGCATGAACCGCGCGCCTCACGGCAAGCGGGATTCGCGCGCAAACAGTTCCGGAATGCTCTCGCGGCGGCCCACGAGATGCGTTGCCGCGCCGTCGACCATCACTTCGGCGGCGCGCGGGCGCGTGTTGTAGTTCGAGCTCATCGCCATCGCGTAGGCGCCGGTCGACAGGATCGCCAGCAGGTCGTCCTCCTGCACGGCGAGCTCGCGGTCGCGCGCCAGAAAGTCGGCGCTCTCGCACACGGGGCCGACGATCTGCCACAGCCGTCCGCGTTCCGGCCGCGACCGCACCGGACGCACGGCGTGCCATGCATCGTAGAGCGCCGGTCGGAGCAGATCGTTCATCGCCGCGTCGACGACCGCGTAGCTGCGCTCGGCGCCCGGCTTGAGGTAGACGACCCGCGTGAGCAGCACGCCGGCGTTGCCGGTGAGGCGCCGCCCGGGCTCGAAGACGAGCGTCTCACCGCGGCCGCGGAACAGAGACTTGATCATGCCGGCGTAGTCGCCCAGATCCATCGGCGTCTCGTCCCGGTAGCGGATCCCGATGCCGCCGCCCAGGTCGACGTGCCGCAGTCGAATGCCCTCTCGGGCGAGCGCGTCGACGAGCTCGAGCACCTTGATGGCGGCCTCGCGGTACGGCTCCAACGCGGTGATCTGGGAGCCGATATGGATGTCGATGCCTGCAAGAGCGATGTGAGGGAGGCGCGCCGCGCGGCGATACAGTGCCGCGGCTTCCGCGAACGCGATGCCGAACTTGCTTTCCTTGAGCCCGGTGGCGATGTAGGGATGAGTCTGCGGATCGACGTCGGGATTGATCCGAAGGCTCACGGGTGCGCGCCGGTCCAGCGCTCCGGCAAGCCGATCGAGGTGCTCGAGCTCGCTCGGCGATTCCACGTTGAAGCACCGGATGCCAAGAGCGAGCGCCTGGCGCAGCTCGTCGTCGCTCTTCCCCACACCCGAGAAGACGACCTTCGCCGGATCGCCGCCGGCAGCCACCACGCGCGCCAGCTCTCCGCCCGACACCACGTCGAAACCGCTGCCGAGCCGCGCGAAGACATCCAGCACGGCGAGATTGGAGTTGGACTTGAGCGCGTAGCAGGTCAGATGCTCTATTCCGGCGAATGCGCCGTCGAATTCGCGGTACGCGGTCTCCAGCGCCGCCCGAGAATAGACGAAGCACGGCGTGCCGTAGCGAGCCGCGACATCGGTCAGGGACACCTCTTCGAGCCACAGCTCACCGTCGCGCTCGGCGAGCGGCGTCACTGCGTCGAATCCTTGGTTTCGGGAGCCGGCGTTTCCGGCGTAGTGTCGGGTGCCTTCGGTGGCAGCGTCGTCGGCGGCACCGCACCGGGCGGCAGCCCCGTTGGCTCCGGAGCGGTCTTACCCGGCGGCAAGCGCAAGGGTCCCTTGATTCCGCAGCCCGCGAGCATCAGCGTGGCGATGATGATGATGATGGCGACGGAACGGGGTACCATCGGGATGCTGTATACGACACGCGGTTCCGGCGAGTCTAACACCACGGAGCAAAGCCGATGCAGGACGAGAGCGCTTTCGTCGCGTTGACGGAGCGCGTGCTGGCGGCGATCGGCGCGGCGCTCGATGCGGCTCCGGCGGACCTCGACTGGTCGGAGAACGACGGCGTGCTCACCATCGAATGCAAGGGCGGGCGCATCATCGTAAACCGCCACGTGCCCAGCCAGGAGCTATGGGTGGCGGCGCCGTCGGGTGGGTTCCATTTCCGATTGCGCGAAGGCGGGTGGCGCGACACGCGCAGCAATGATGAGCTCGGCGCCACGCTGCGGCGGCTACTCCTCGAGCAGAGCGGCGCGAGCGTGGACATTCCCCCGTTCCCGGACTGAGCATCAATCGAGCAGCGGCGTGAGCGCGTCGAGGCGGCGGCGCTGCTCCCGGTGATCGGGCAGCAGGCGCTCCACCAGCGCCCAGAACCGAGGCGAGTGGTTGAGCTCGACGAGATGCGCCACCTCGTGCGCGACGACGTAGTCGGCCAGCGGCGGCTCCAGTTGCACGAGCCGCCAGTGCAGGCGGATCTCGCCGCGCTCGTTGCAGCTTCCCCACTGAGTGCGCGCCTTCGACAGCCTGACCGCCGGCGGG
>DASSLQ010000132.1:0-11328 GCA_035689325.1 Burkholderiales bacterium
GCCGACACGATGCTCCGGGCGCAGCCACGTCGGCCTGCGCAGCGCGACATGCAGCGTCTCCTCGAGCTCGGCGAAATCCTGGTGCTCGGCGGCGCGCGCGAGGCGCGCGAGCGCCGGGTGGATCGGGTTCACGCGACTGCCTCCATGAGCTGTACTTGCACTTGTTCGCCGGCCTTCACCGCGCCGCGCTCATGCTCCAGCACGATAAAGCAATTCGCTTCCGCCATCGAGCGCAGCACCCCCGAGCCCTGCTGCCCGGTGGTGCGCACCTTCCACTCGCTGCCATCGCGAAACAGAATGCCACGCTGGTATTCGGTGCGGCCCGGCGCCTTGCGGATGTTCTCGGCGGCCGTCGCGCGCAGGAGCGCAATCGCACAGTCGTCCGTGCGCCCGCCGAGGTGCAGGAGCGCGTCGCGCACGAATTGGTAGAAGGTCACCATCACCGCCACCGGGTTTCCCGGCAGGCCGAAGAGCCAGGCGTTGCCGATACGGCCGAACGCCATCGGCCGGCCGGGGCGCATCGCGATCTTCCAGAACAGCACCTCGCCGAGCTTTGCCATCAGCTGCTTGATGAAGTCCGCCTCGCCGACCGAGACGCCGCCGGTGGTGACGATGGCGTCGGCCTGCGCCGCGCGCCGCAGCGCCGCCTCGAGCGCGGCAGGATCGTCGCGCACCACGCCGAGGTCCGTGATCTCGACGCCGAGGCGCGCGAGCATCCCGTGCAGCGTGTAGCGGTTGGAGTCGTACACCTCGCCTTCCTTTAATGCAGTGCCGAGGGAGGCGAGCTCATCGCCGGTGGAAAAGAACGCGACGCGCAGCTTGCGCATCACGCGCACTTCGCCGATGCCGAGCGAGGCGACGAGCCCGAGCTCCGCCGGCCGCAGCAGCTTCCCGGGCTTGAGGACCGGCACGCCGACCTTGAGGTCCTCGCCTGCGTAGCGCACGTTCTGCGCGCGCTTCTGCCCCGCCGGCACGACGATGCGGTTGCCGTCGCGCTTCACCACTTCCTGGATCACCACGGTGTCGGTGCCGGCCGGCATCACCGCGCCGGTCATGATGCGCACGCACTGTCCGCTGCCTACGGTGCCGGCGAACGGCTTCCCGGCCAGCGCAGTTCCGATTTCCGTCAGCGGCTGCGCGATATCCGCGAAGCGCACCGCGTAGCCGTCCATCGCCGAGTTGTCGTGCGCCGGGACGTTGATGCTCGGCACGATCTCCTGCGCGAGCACGCGCGCCAAGCTGTTTCTTACAGCCACCACTTCGGTGTCCGCGATCGGCGTAATGCACGCGCGCATCGCCTCGCGCGCCTTGTCGACGTGCAGCGCGTCCGGATCGTAGCCGTCGAGACAGCTCACCACTTGGGAAATAGGGACAGTCCCTATCTTTCCCGTCATGCGCGGCCGAGCTCCTCTGGCGTGTTGATGTTGCGGAATGCGTCCGCCTCGTCGTCGAACAGCACCTCGACCACCTTGAGCGACGCATACCAGGCGTCGATCTTGCGGCCGCCGCTTGCGAGGAACACCTGCAGGTTGTCGACCACCGTGCGCCGCACGAGCGCGAAGACCGGATGGGGCTGGTCGCCGGTCTTCGCGACCGCTAGATCGTTGTTCCCGAGCCGGCTTTGAAGGCGCGCCACGAGATCCGCGGGCAGAAATGGCGAGTCGCACGGCACCGTCACCGCGAGCGGCTGCGCCACCGCGCGCAGCCCAGCATGCAGGCCCGCAAGCGGGCCAGCGAAGCCGGAGATCTCGTCGGGGACCACGCGATGGCCAAACGCTGCATAGCGCTCGTGATTCTGGTTGGCGTTGATCACGATGTCCGCAACCTGCGGCGCGAGGCGCGCGAGCACGTGCGCGATCATCGGCTTGCCGTGCAGCAGCTGCAGCCCCTTGTCGACGCCGCCCATGCGCCGGCCGAGTCCGCCGGCCAGGATGATGCCCGAGACGCTCATGCGCGGAAGCTCGACGGCGGCGCGCCCAGCTCGCGGCGGAACATGGCGCTGAAAGCCGACGGGCTGTCGTAGCCGAGCTCTATCGCCACCTCGAGAATCGGCCGGCCTTCCGCGATCCAGGCGAGCGCGCGCAGTAGCCGCGCGCGGCGGCGCCATTCGGCGAAGCTCATGCCGGTGTGACGGCGGAAGTGGCGCGCGAGCGTGCGGCCGCTGAGCGCGCCGGAGCGCGCGATCTGCTCGAGCGTCGCATCATCGTCCGGTGTGTCGAGCAGGCGTCGACACACCGCCGCGAGCGGTGCGCTTTTCGGCATCGGCAGGTGATAGGGCAGGCGCACGAGTCCGGCGAGCTCGTCGAGCAGCAGCCGCATCAGCCTTCCGGCGGGGCCGCGCACGTCGTATTCGCGCGGCAGCTCGGTGGCGCGCACCACCAACTCGCGCAGCAATGGCGTCACCTCGAGCACCTCGCACGTGGCGGGCATGCGCGTGGCTGCGTCCGGACGCACATAGAGGCTGCGAAGCTGTACCACGCCCTTGGCGGTCAGACGGTGCTCGACCCGCGGTGGCATCCACACCGCGCGCTGCGGCGGCACCACCCAAGTCGCTTCGCGCGTGTCGACAGTCATGACACCACGCGCCGCGTATACGAGCTGGAAGCGCGGGTGGCTGTGCCAGTCGATCTCGTGCGACGGCGGCAGGTCGCGCGCCAGCGCCACCACGGGTCGCGGCACGCCCATGAAATCGTTCGCGCGTACCGCGCTCGCGGTAGATTGTCCCATTCTCGACAGAGATTGTCCGAGGGTCGCGTGACGGACGCAAGGCGCGCCGCTACGATGCCGGACCATGCGACGTGATTACCTCGTGCCCTTCATCAACCTCGGCCACCTGCTCGACCACCTCGTGATGCTGGTGTTTCCCACCGTCGTGCTGGTACTCGCGCCGGCGTGGCAGATGGACTACTCGGAGATGCTGCCGCTCGCGCTCGGCGGTTTCATCGCCTTCGGCGCCTTTGCAATCCCAGCAGGCTGGCTGGCCGATCACTGGAGCCGCTACCGCATGATGGTGGTGTTCTTTTTCGGCATCGGCGCCTCGCTCTTCGTCACCGGCTTCGCCACATCGCCCTGGCAGATCGGGCTCGGCCTGACGGTGACCGGCATGTTCGCCGCGATCTATCACCCGGTTGGCATTGCCATGCTGGTCGCTTCGCCGAAGGACCTCGGCATGGCACTCGGCTGGAACGGCTTGTGGGGCAACCTCGGGCTCGCCTTCGCCGCGATTATCTCCGGCGCGCTGATGGATCTCTGGGGCTGGCGGGCGGCGTTCTTCGTTCCGGGCCTCGCGGCCATGGCGGCGGGCGCGGGCTTCCTGCTGCTCGTGCCGGATCCCGGCCCGGTGAAGAAGAAATCGAAGACCATCGGCCTGCATCTCGACGCGCGCACCATGGGCCACATCTTCGCCATCCTGCTCATCGTCACGGCATGCGGCGGCGTGATCTTCAACTCCACCACAGTGGCGATGCCGAAGGTTTTCGATGAACGGCTGCAGGCGCTCACGCAGACCAACGTCGGCAAGGGCGCGCTGGTGGCGTTCGTATACTCGATCGCGGCCTTCGCGCAGGTACTGATGGGCACGCTGATGAGTCGCCACGACATGAAGCCGCTGATGATCGGCGTCGGCCTGGTGCAGATTCCGCTGCTCTTCGCCGCGGCGACGCTCGATGGCTGGCCGATGCTGGCGGTGGCGCTGCTGATGATGATGGCGATTTTCGGCCAGATCCCGCTTAACGACGGCATCGTCGGCAAGTACGTCGCCGACGAGTACCGGGCGCGCGTGCTCTCGGTACGCTACGTCATCTCGCTGGGCGTCGCCTCCGTGGCGGTGCCGCTGATCGCGCTGCTCCACCGGACCGAAGGTGGCTTCCGCAACGTCTTCCTCGTGCTGGCGCTGCTTGCCTGCGCGGTGTTCGTCGCCGGCGTCTTCTTTCCGTCGCGCCGCCAGATGGCGGCGGCTCAGGCCAGCGCCTAGGCGATTTCCATCGCTGTGGCAGCCTGAACTCGGGCGCGACCGCCGGGAATTGCGACCCCGGGTCCGAATTCAGGCTAGTGCCGTTGGTTGCGGCGTCGTGCGCACCAGGCGGTGCTGGCCGGTGAAGGCGAGGTAGTGCTTGCCGCTCGCGCGGCCGAGCATCGTCAGCCCGACTTTCCTGGCGATGTCGTGGCCCATGTGCGTGAGGCCCGAGCGTGAGACAAGGAACGGGATGCGCATCTGGGCGCACTTGATCACCATCTCCGAGGTGAGCCGCCCAGTGGTGTAGAAGATCTTGTCGGAGCCGTCGATCGCGTCGAGCCACATGTTGCCGGCGATGGCATCGACGGCGTTATGGCGCCCGACGTCCTCGATGAACATCATGATCTCGGCAGTTTCCGGCCCGCTCGTGCGCGCGAGCGCGCAGCCGTGCACCGCGCCCGCCTGCTTGTAGATCGTCTCGTGCTTGCGCACCTTCTCGACGAGATCGAAGAGCTGCGCATCGCTGAGCCGCACGTCGTCGCGCAGCTCGACCTGGTCGATTTCCTCCATCAGGTCGCCGAACACCGTGCCCTGTCCGCAGCCGGTGGTGACGGTGCGCTTCTCCATCCTCTTGCGCAGGTCCTTTTGCTTGCGGGTCGTGATGGCGACCGCTCCAGTCTCCCAGTCGACCTGCACCGCGGTGATGTCCTCGATGGCATCGACCAGGCGCTGGTTGCGCAGGTAGCCGATCGCGAGCGCCTCGGGCGCGTGGCCGAGCGTCATCAGCGTGACGATCTCGCGCTTGTCCAGGTACAAGGTCAGCGGATGCTCGCCGGCGATCGAGGTCGGCACCATCTCGCCGCGCTCGTTGTACGCCTCGACCTCGAACGTCGCCGGTCTAGCGGCGTCGGTGACTTGCGGCCGGTATTTAGCCGCCAATGTAGGACATCTCCACCTTGCGCTGCTTCGCCGTCTGCTCGGTGCGGATCTCCGAGTAGCGATCGGCGCGGCGCTGCCACACTAGAGCGATCTCGTTGCGGATCTCGTCGTCGCTCGCGCCGCCGCGCAGGAGCGCCTTGAGGTCGTGGCCGCTCTGCGCGAAGAGGCAGGTGAAGAGCGAGCCTTCGGTGGAAAGCCGCATGCGCGTGCAGGTGGAGCAAAACGCCTGCGTGACGGACGAGATGACGCCGATCTCGCCAGCGCCATCCGCATAGCGCCAGCGCTCGGCGACTTCGCCGGCGTAGTTCGCGTCCAGCGGCTCGAGCGGCCAGCGCGCCGAGATGCGGCGCACGACTTCCGCCGCGGGAATGACGTCGTCCATGCGCCAGCCGTTGGTGCTGCCGACGTCCATGTACTCGATGTAGCGCACGATGTGCCCGGTGCCGCGCCAGCGCTCTGCCATGCGCACGATGTCGTGATCGTTCACGCCGCGCTTCACCACCATGTTGATCTTCACCGGCGCCAGGCCCTCGGCAGCGGCCACGTCGATCGCTTCGATCACCTTCGCCACCGGGAAATCGGCGTCGTTCATCGCACGGAACGTGGCGTCATCCAGCGAGTCAAGGCTCACGGTGACGCGCTGCAGGCCGGCCTGTTTGAGCAGGCGCGCCTGCCTGGCGAGGAGCGAGCCGTTGGTGGTGAGCGTGATTTCCACGCCGAGCTCGGCGAGCATCGCCACCAGCCGATGCAGTTGCCGCCGCACCAGCGGCTCGCCGCCGGTGAGGCGGATCTTCTGCACGCCCAGTCCGACGAAGATGCGCGCCAGGCGCGTGATCTCCTCGAAGGAAAGGATGGCGCTGTACGGCAGAAACGGATGGTCGGCGCCGAACGTCTCGCGCGGCATGCAGTAGACGCAGCGGAAGTTGCAGCGATCGGTCACCGAGATGCGCAGGTCGCGCATCGCGCGGCCGCGCGTGTCCGCGAGCTCGCCCCCCAAGAACTGCGGGGCGGTGGAACGGCCCGCAGTCATCCGATTTTCGATGGCAATGACCTTCTTCATCGCGCTGTTTCTCTGGGGGAAATCATAACAGACGGGGTATATTCGAGGGCTCATGGAGAAGCCGAGTTTTCCGCTCGCTATCGTGATGCAACGCCGGCCCGCGCAGAGTCGCTGGGCGGATGTTGTCTGGGAGCCGCACGGCGTGGTCTGCGGCTATGCGGGCGCGGGACGCAAGCTGCTGGTGGAGCACGATGGTGTCGTGCAATGGCTGCATCCGGGATTCAAGCTCGAGCTGCATCGCGATGAGATCGAGGGCTACTACGAGAACGTGGTCACGACCGATCCGCGCGTGTTCGTGCTCTGGCGCATGGAAGGCGAAGACGCGCTGCCGCTCGACGTGACGGCGAGCCGCGACGAGGCGAGCCGCTGGCTGGATGGCGGCCACGCGGTCGACGGCGTGCCGATGCCGCCGGAGATCTACGCCTGGGTCGGCGACTACGTGGAGAAGAATTACCGCCCGGAGCCGAAGAAGCGCATCAAGCCGCGCTCCTTCCAGCATCCGAAGGATCGCGTCTAAGTGGGACGGAAGAAGCCGCGTGAAATGCAGGCCGACGAGAAAGAGCCATTCCTCGCGCGCTGGTCGCGCCTGAAGCGCGAAGCGCCGGCGGAAAAGAAGGACGATTCGCCGGCGCCCATGGTGCCGCCGGTTGACACGCTGACGCCGGACTCGGACTTCGCGGCGTTCATGAATCCGAAGGTGAAGGACGAGCTGCGGCGCCTGGCGTTGAAGAAGCTGTTCAGTGACCCGCACTTCAACGTCCCCGATCCGTTCGAGCCGTTCTCGGGCGACTGGACGGTGGGCGAGCCGATACCGGAGGAAATGCTGGCGACGCTCAACCAGGCGCGCCGCGTGCTCTTCACCGAGCAGGACAAGAAGCCGGAGGCCGAGCCGGTACCTGAGAAAGCAGAGGGGGAAGCGAAGCCCGATGAGCCTGGAAGGCAAGACACTTAAGGTCTGCAGCTGTAATCGCACCATTGCGGTCGATGCGAACGCGCTCGCAAGCGCGCTGAAAGCGGGCGATGCGCTGGCGGTGCACGACCAGCTCTGCCGCAAGGACGCGGGTGCGTTCCAGGCGGCGCTGAACGACGCGGATGTCATCGTCGCCTGCACGCAGGAGGCGGCGCTCTTCGGCGAGCTCGCCGAGCAGGCGCGCACGCAGGCCAACGTCAAGTTCGTGAATGTGCGCGAGCTCGGCGGCTGGAGCGCGCGCGGCGCCGAGGCCACGCCGAAGATCGCGGCGCTGTTGGCGATGGCCGCGCTGCCCGAGCCCGAGCCTGCGCCGGCGGTGGAATTCAAGTCCGCCGGCGATGTGCTCATCATCGGCCCCGCGGAGGCGGCGCTCGACTGGGCCGAGCGGCTCGCGGCGCAGCTCCAGGTGAGCGTGCTCCTCACCGGCAAAGGCGGCGAGCTGCCGCTCGAGCGCAAATACCCGGTGTGGTCAGGCAGGGTGACGAAGCTCGCCGGGTGGCTGGGCGCATTCAACGTCGAATGGCGCCAGGAGAATCCGATCGATCTCGAGGTCTGCACGCGCTGCAACGCCTGCGTGCGCGCGTGCCCCGAGAACGCGATCGGCTACGACTACCAGGTCGACATGGACCGCTGCAAGGCGCATCGGCGATGTGTCGCCGCCTGCGGCGAGATCAGCGCGATCGATTTTTCGCGCGCCGAGCGCCAGCGCAGCGAGCGATTCGACCTGGTACTGGATCTGTCGCGCGAGCCGCACATCCGGCTTCATCAGCTGCCGCAGGGCTATTTCGCGCCGGGCGCCGATCCGCTCGAGCAGGCGCTCGCGGCGCGCGAGCTCCTGTCGCTCGTGGGCGAGTTCGAGAAGCCGCGCTTCTTCCGCTATCGCGAGAAGATCTGCGCGCACAGCCGCTCGGCGAAGCAGGGCTGCAACGCCTGCATCGAGGTCTGCTCGAGCGGCGCGATCCAGCCCGCTGGCGACTACGTGAAGGTCGAGCCGCATCTCTGTGCCGGCTGCGGCGGCTGCGCCACCGTATGCCCCTCCGGCGCGATGACGTATGCGTATCCCACGGTGCCGGATCTCGGCATGCGGCTGAAGGCGCTGCTCGCCACGTACCGCGATGCGGGCGGCAAGGATGCGTGCATCCTGTTCCACGATGCCGACGAGGGCCGGGCGGCGGTGCTCGCGCATGGGCGGCACCATGGCTTCCCGGCGCGCGTGATCCCGTTCGAGTGCTTCCACGTTGCATCGATTGGGCTGGACGTCGTGCTCGGCGCGGTCGCCTACGGTGCGAGCCAGGTGCGCATCCTGCTGACCGAGAAGGTGGCCGACAGCTACGTCGCGGCGCTCGAGCGCCAGCTCGGCTATGCGCAGACCATCCTCAGCGCGCTCGGCTATGGCGGCGCGCACGTGGGCGTGCTGCGCAAGCTCGATGCGGCGGGCGGGCTCGCGCCGGCAGCGACGGTTGCCAAGCTGGCAACGTTCAATCTCTCGGCGGAGAAGCGCACCACGCTCGATTTCGCCATCGACCACCTGGCGAAGCACGCGCCGACGCCCAAGACCGAGATAGCGCTACCCGCGGGCGCACCGTACGGCGCGATCACGGTGAACAAGGACCGATGCACGCTCTGCAAGGCCTGCATCGGCGCATGCCCGGAGGCGGCGCTGCTCGATTCACCCGATGCGCCGCGGCTGCGCTTCATCGAGGCGAACTGCGTGCAATGCGGGCTCTGCGCGAGCACGTGCCCGGAAGATGCAATTCGCCTCGTGCCGCGGCTCACCATCGGCGCGCAGGCGAAGGGGCCCGTAACGCTGAACGAGGCCGAGCCCTACAACTGCGTGCGCTGCGGGAAGCCCTTCGGCACCAAGCAGCTCGTCGACAATATGCTCGGCAAGCTCGCCGGGCACTCAATGTTTGCCGAAGCGGCTGCGCTGCGCCGGCTGCAGATGTGCGGCGACTGCCGCGTGATCGACATGATGGAGACGAAGCCCGAAGCGAGCATCTTCGACGTGCCGAAATGACGCAGCCGCTTGAGTTCGCCGCACCCGAGGAGCAGGCGAGGGCGAATTTCTACGGGTTGCTCGCGCGCCTGTTCTACGCGCCGCCGGATGCGAGCCTGCTTGGGGCGCTCGCCAATTCGGACGAGCTAGATGCCGAGGACGAAGCCCTCGCTGCGCGCTGGCGCGAGCTGGTCGCTGCCGCGGCGACGACAGAAGCCCAAGCGGTGCGCGCGGAATACGACGAGGCCTTCGTCGGCACCGGGAAGGCACCGGTAACACTCTATGCGTGCGCGTATTCCATCCGCTACACGAACGAGACGCCACTCGCCGCGCTGCGCGGTGATCTTGCGGCGCTCGGGCTAGCGCGACGCGAGCAGGCGGGCGAACCTGAAGACCACATCGCCGCGCTCTGCGACACGATGCGCCATCTCATAAGCGGCGACCAGCGACCGCTCGACGAACAGCGGCGCTTCTTCGAGCACTGGATCAGTCCGAACTACGAGGCGTTGTGCAGCGCAATAGAGGCTAGCGAGCGCACTTCGTTTTATCGCTGCGTCGCTCGAATGGCGAAAGCGTTTTTTTCAGTGGAGCAGGCGGCTTTTGAAATGCTCTAGAATCAGTCGCACAAATATGCACGTTCGTGCATAAAACAGGAGGAGTGAAGTCATGAGCGAGCGCACGAAGCGACTCACGCGGCGCAACTTTCTTCTGACGTTAAGCGCAGGCGGGGCTGCGACAGCGGCGGCCGTCGTGGCGAGCAAATCGCCTTCCTCCAAGACTCCTGCTTCAAGCGACAAGCGTGCGACGCGTGGCTATCAGGCGAGCGAGCACGTGACCAACTACTACCGTACCGCCAAGGTCTAGGAGACCGCCATGCTGCTGACTCGCAAAGCGACGGCAAGCGCGGAGCCGTCGCGCGCATTTAATTCCCGCTTGTCGCGTGGATTGTCCGGCGTGCTGGCGAAGACCATGGATCGGCGCGCGTTCCTCAAGCGCTCCGGCATCGGCGTGGGCGCAGGCGCGGTGGCGACGCAGCTGCCGTTCAACATCATCGAGCACGCCGAGGCGAAGGCCGAGGCCGGCACGCTCGAAGTGAAGCGCACGGTGTGCACGCACTGCTCGGTCGGCTGCGCGATCGACGCGGTGACCGAGAACGGCGTGTGGGTGCGCCAGGAGCCGGTGTTCGACTCGCCGCTCAATCTCGGCGCGCACTGCGCGAAAGGCGCGTCCGTGCGCGAGCACGGCATGACGCAGGACTCGCACCGCCTGAAGTACCCGATGAAGCTCGCCGGCGGCAAATGGCAGCGCATCTCCTGGGACCAGGCGTACGACGAGATCTCGAACAAGCTGCTCGCCATCCGCAAGGAGAGCGGGCCCGACGCGCTCTTCCTGGTCGGCTCGTCCAAGCACAACAACGAGCAGGCGGAGCTCCTTTGCAAGTGGGTGCGCCTCTGGGGCACGAACAACACCGACCACCAGGCGCGCATCTGCCACTCCACCACCGTGTCCGGGTTGGGCCAGACCTGGGGCTACGGCGCGATGACCAACTCCTACAACGACGAGCAGAACTCGAAGTCGCTGATGTTCCTCGGCTCGAATGCCTGCGAGGCGCATCCCGTGTCGATGCTGCACACGCTGCACGCCAAGGAAAACGGCTGCAAGGTGATCGTCGTCGACCCGCGCTTCACGCGCACCGCGGCGAAAGCCGACCTGTACGTGCGCCATCGCTCGGGCTCCGACGTGGCGTTCCTCTTCGGCCTGCTCCACCAGGTGTTCAAGAACGGCTGGGAGGACAAGGAGTACATCAAGAACCGGGTCTACGGCATGGACCAGGTGAAGAAGGAAGTGATGGAGAAGTGGACGCCCGACAAGGTGACGGACGTCACCGGCGTGCCGGAAGAGCAGGTGCACGAGGTGGCGAGGATCCTGGCCGAGAACCGCCCCGGCTTCATCATCTGGGCGATGGGCCAGACGCAGCACACCAACGCCAATGCCATCGTGCGCGCGTCCAACATCCTGATGCTCGCGCTCGGCAACGTCGGTCGCTCGGGCGGCGGCTGCAACGTCTACCGCGGCCACGACAACGTGCAGGGTGCGACCGACATCGGGCCGAACCCCGACACGCTGCCCGGCTACTACCCGGTCGCGGTGCCGGGCTCGTGGTCGCACTGGGCGAAGGTCTGGAACGTCGATCTCGAGTGGCTGAAGAAGCGCTACGCGTCTGAAGCGCTGATGGCGAAGCCCGGCATGACGGTGTCGCGCTGGATCGACGGCGTGCTCGAGAAGAACGACGCCATCGACCAGGACCCGAACCTGCGCGCCATCATCTACTGGGGCCATGCGCCCAACTCGCAGACGCGCGGCCTCGAGATGCTGGAGGCGATGAAGAAGCTCGACCTGATGGTCGT
>DASSLQ010000133.1:0-9479 GCA_035689325.1 Burkholderiales bacterium
CGACATCCTGGTCAACAACGCCGGCTGGGACATGTTCCGCCCGTTCCTCAAGACCGATCCCGCCTTCTGGCAGAAGATCCTCTCGATCAACCTGGTCGGCGCGATGAACCTGCTGCACACGGTGCTGCCCGGGATGGTGGCGCGCGGCGGCGGCAAGGTGGTGAGCATCGCCTCCGACGCCGGACGCGTCGGCTCCTCCGGCGAAGCGCCCTACTCCGCGTGCAAAGGCGGCATCATTGCGCTGACCAAGACCCTCGCGCGCGAGCTCGCGAGCAAAGGCGTGCGGCTCAACGTGGTCTGCCCCGGGCTCACGGAAACCAGCATGCTCGAATCCTTCATGCAGGGCGCCGGGAATCCGGAGAAGCTGCGCGAAGCCTACCGGCGCGCGATCCCGATCGGGCGCCTGGGCAAGCCCGAAGACATCGCCGGCGCCGTACTGTTCCTCGCCAGCGACGACGCGGAGTTCATCACCGGACAGGTGCTATCGGTATCCGGCGGCCTGACCATGCACGGCTAGGACGCGCGCCGGCGGATGTGCTTGCGCCGCTCGGCCTCGGCGGTGAATTCCTCGAGATCCGGGTCGAGCGCGCTGCGCGCAGAGACCACGCCGACCGGCCGGCCGTCCTCGACCACGGGAAGGTGGCGAAAGCCGTGCTCGTGCATGAGGAGCAGCGCGTAGCCGAGGGTTTCGTCGGGCGCCACCGTTTTCGGGTCGCGCGTCATCACTTCCGCGAGCGTGGTAACGCGCGGGTCGCGATGCGCCGCCATGACCCGATACAGGGCATCGCGCTCCGTGAAGATGCCGATCAGGCGGTCCTCCTCGACCACCAGGACGGCGCCGACTTTGCCATCTTTCATCCGCCGGGCGGCGTCGGTGATGCTCGCCTGGGGCGGCGCGACGACCAGGTGGCGCGGCTCGATGACGCTGCGGATCGGCATGCCGAACATGCGAGCAGACTAGCGCGGCGCCGCGCGGGCACCTTGACGCCGATCAACCAGGATCACCAAGGCGAGCGCGGTGAGGACGAACAGCGCGATCGCCGCGGCGTTGCCCCAGGCGCCGAGCTGCGTGTTCCACATGCGCAGCGCGAGCGAGACGTGCAGCAGCGCGAGCGGCAGGTAAAGGATCGGCCGGTAGGGAAAGGCGGCGCCGAGGACTGCCGGCAGGATGATCGGTGCATGGCCGAACACCATCGAGAACACGAAGCCGACGAAGATCGCGTGCAACGCCGCGTCGTAGGCTACGGTTAGCGCGAGCAGCGTACCGCCTACGCCGAGCCAGAAATAACCGGCGAGCAGGCAAACCGCGGCATAGCGCGGCAGCTTCGACTGGCGCACGGTGACGCGCGCGAGATCATAAGCACCGAGCCATGCCGCCAGCAGGACGAGCACCCCGCCCAGCAGGCGCGGCGCGAGCGGCGTCAGCAAGAGCCCAATTGCGAGCGCGATGAACGCACGGCGCGCGAAGGCCGAACGGCGCCGGTAGCGCGAAAGCTCCAGGCGCTCGGCGGCGATCGTGAGCGCGAAGAACGCGATCCACCAGGGCACGAACGGCAAGCCGAAGAAGACGCTCGCATTGCCAACCAGCCAGGCGAGCGCGCCGGCGAGCAGCGTGGCCATCTCCACCGAGCGCTGCCGCGCGACGATGGCGACGCTCATGGCAACGAGCATCGCCGAGCCGAGCGTGAGCGCGATGAAGCCGTCGTTCGGCGCGCCGCCGATTAGATAGAGCCCGCCCAGGCCGGCGCACAACGGCGCCGCATAACCCCATACGCGCCCGAGCGCGACGGCGCGTTCGAGCGAAATCACGGTGCCGAAGAACGCCGACACCATGAGCGCGCCGTGCAGCGCCACGGCGCTGAGCCGCACATCGATGGCGCTGACGCGCGCGAGCCCGCCGGCGATGCCGAAGGCGAGCGACACGAACCCGAGCGCGAGAAAAGCGAGCCGCACGCGCGGCGAGTTTTGCAGCAGTGGCGTCCCCTACGAGCGCAGCTTGAAGCGCTGAATCTTCCCGGTCGCCGTCTTCGGCAGTTCGGCAATGAACTCGATCCAGCGCGGATACTTGTACGGCGCGAGCCTCTGCTTCACGTGCTGCTGCAGCGCGCTCTTCAGGCTCTCGTCCGCCGTGCGGCCGGGCTTGAGCACCACGAACGCCTTCGGCTTCACAAGCTGCTGCTCATCCTGCGCACCGACCACCGCTGCTTCGAGCACCGCATCGTGCGTCACGAGCGCCGCCTCCACCTCCACCGGCGAGACGTAGATGCCGCTCACCTTCAGCATGTCGTCGGAGCGCCCGCCATAGGTGTAGTAGCCGTCCGCATCGAAGCTGTACTTGTCGCCGCTGCGCGTCCACGGTCCCTGGAAGGTGTTCTTGGTCTTGTCGCGCTGGTTCCAGTACATGATCGCCGAGGTCGGTCCGCTAATCTGCAGCTCGCCGAGCTCGCCGGGCTTGGTGATCACGCTGCCATGGTCATCGATCAGCCGGACGTCGTAACCCGGCACCGGCTTGCCGGTCGTCCCATAGCGCACCTCGCCCGGGCGGTTGGAGATGAAGATGTGCAGCATCTCCGTGGAGCCGATGCCGTCGAGGATCTCGGTGCCGGTGCGCTCGGTCCAGCGGCTGCCGAGGTTCGCCGGCAGCGCTTCGCCGGCCGAGGTACACACGCGCAGCGCGATCTGCTCGCGCTGCGGAAACGCCGGCGAGGCGAGCAGCGCGGCGTAGAGCGTGGGCACGCCGTAAAAGATCGTCGGGCGCTTCTCCACCAGGCGCTTGAACACCGCGTCGGGCGTCGGCCGCTCGGCCATCAGCACGGTGGTGGCGCCCACGGCAAGCGGGAACGTGAGCGCATTGCCCAGCCCATAGGCGAAGAACAGCTTCGCCGCCGAGAACACGATGTCGGATTCGCGGATGCCGAGCACCGGGATTGCATACAGATCCGCGGTAGCGGCGAGATGCGAGTGCAGGTGCACCGTGCCCTTCGGCGCGCCGGTCGACCCCGACGAGTACAGCCAGAAGCACATGTCGTCGCGCACGGTAGGCGCGGCCTGCGCGTTCGGCGCCGCCTTCGCCATGAGGTTGCGCATATCGCCTTGCACCACGAGATGCTCGAGCTCCGGGCAGTTCGGCTTGATACGCTGAAAGTTCTCGAGCAGCGGCGCCGAGACGAACGCCGCGCGCGCGCGGCTGTCGCCGAGCTGGTACTCGTAGTCGGCCGGCGTGAGCAGGGTGTTCATGGCCACCGGCACGATGCCCGCCTTGATGGCGCCGAGGAAAAGCGGCGGCCAGTCGCACGAGTCGTGCATGGCGATGGCGATGCGCTCTTCGCGCCGGATGCCGAGCGAGCGCAGCGCATTCGCGGCGCGGTCGACGCGCTCGGCGAGCTGCGCGTAGCTGATCGTCTCGCTGTCGTCGATGAAAGCGAGCTTCGCAGCGCGCCCGGCGGCGAGATTGCGGCCGATGAGATCGACGGCGGCGTTATACGGCGCGCTCATGACCAGCCGAACCGCGCTTGCGCCTCAGGGCTCATCCGCTCCGGAGTCCACGGCGGGTCCCAGACGAGCTCGACCTGCACATCGGTATCCTCGGGCGCGATGGCGCGGATCGCCGCGATCGCTTCATCGACCAGATAAGGCGCCACGGGACAGGCGGGCGAGGTCATGGTCATCGCCACGCGCACACGGCCCGGCTCGGCCGCGATCGAATAGACCAGGCCGAGATCGACGATGCTCATACCGGCCTCGGGATCCTCGACGGACGCGAGCGCCTGTCTCACGTCTTCTTCGCGCATTTGCCGATTGAACCCAGCCGCGAGCGGCACGGCCTTGATATTGGTCAAATCGCGGCGACGGCGCGCTCCGCGCGCTGGCACAGGCGCCTGAGGTTGCCCTCGTAGACCGCGGCTCGCTCAGGGGCCGAAAGCCCCAGGCTCTCGACGACGCGGATCGTGTCGCGGATGTACTGGCTGCCGCCCTCCGGATCGAACGGCGAGTCGGAGGCGAACACCGTGCGGTTTGCACCGAAAAACGCGAGTCCGCACTTGGTGGCTTCGAGCGCGCCGAATAGCGCGGTATCGGCATAGAACAGGCGGAAGTAGTCCACCGGCCGTTTACCCCGTGCTTTCATTGCCGCGATAAGCGGCCGGTAGTCCTCGTCGGAAGTGCGCGCGCCGAGCTGGTCCCACCCGGGGCCGACGCGCCCCTCGAAGTACGGGATCATGCCGCCCATGTGGTGCGTGATCACCTTGAAGTTCGGATGCCGGTCGAAAAGGCCGCCGAACACCATGTGCGTCATCGCCACGCTGGTCTCGTAAGGCCAGCCGAGCGTCCACCAGATCTCGTAATGGCTTTTCCTCTCGCCGAGATAGTCCGCGACCTCGGCGCCGCGCGCCGGATGCAGCCACATCGGCAGGTCGTAGCGCGCCATGAGATCGAAAAGCGGCAGCGTCTCCTTGGTGTAGAGCGGGCGGCCGTTGATGTTGGTGAAGACCTGCACGCCCCAGGCGCCGAGCTGCTCGATCGCGCGGCTCGCCTCGCGCGCCGCCGCCGCGACGTCGTTCATCGGCAGCGATGCCGCGAAGCCGGCGAAGCGCTCCGGATGGCGGCCGACCAGCTCCGCCATGCCGTCGTTCGCGATGCGCGCCATCTCGGCGGCGATCGCCGGCGAGCCGAATGCCTCGATCGGCGGTGAGCCGATGGTCAGGATCTGCCGGTAGTCGTCGCCGAATTCGTCCAGCAGGCGGAAGCGCACGTCGAGATCGACGATGCTCGGGATCGCACGCACGCGCTTGTGCATGTCGCGTCCCTGCGGCAGCACCTCGACCATGCGGTCCCAGTAGCGGCGCGGAAAGATGTGCGTAAAGGCGTCGATCTTCATGGGCGCACCCATTGTCGGAGTTCGATCGGATTGCCATCGGGGTCGCGGATTTCGGCGCGCGCATAGTTCGGGCGCTTCTTCGGTCCCCAGCTTGGCTCGATGCCGCGCGCCTTTAGTTCGGCGAGCGCGGCATCCATGTCGTCCACCTCGAGCGCCATCATGCGGTAGCCGAGGCGCTCGGTACGCGGCGCCGGCAGCAGCTCGGCGTCGGGATAGGTCATCAGCTCGAGCGTCGTGCCGCCGAGGTCGAGGTAGACGAGGTCGAGCGCACCGAGCGGCGGCGCCGGCACGCGGTCGCGCGAGCGCACCTTGAAGCCCAGCACTTGCGTATAGAACTCGATCGCGCGCTCGGGATGCGCGCTGATGAGCTCGATATGGTCGATGCGGCGGAACACTAGTGGCGCTTCTCCAGAAAGGCGCGCACGCGGCGCTGCGTTTCCGCGCTGGCGAGGAGCTCCGCTGTGCCGAGCACCTCGCCTTCGTAGCCGTCGCCGTCACGCAGCGCGGCGTCGATGCAACGCTTGCAGGCAGCGAGCGCCCCCGGCGGCAGCGCGGCCACCTCGGCGGCGAGCGCGCGAGCCCGCGCGGGCAGCTCCGCGGCGGGCACCGCCCATTGCACCAGGCCGAGCGCCGCCGCTTCGCGGCCATCGATGACCTCGCCGCGCAGGATGAGCCGCTTGGCGAGCGCTTCGCCCGCGATGCGCGTCAGGCGCTGCGTGCCGCCCGCGCCGGGCAGGAGGCCAAGGCGCGCTTCGGGCAGTCCGAGACGCGCGTCCTCGGCGGCGATGCGCAGGTCGCAGGCGAGCGCGAGCTCGAGCCCGCCGCCCATGGCCGGGCCGCCGATCTCGGCGATCGTGGCGACCGGCAGCCGCTCGAGGCGCGCGTACACGCGCTGCAGCTCGCGCACGAAGGCCACCATCCGCGCGCGGCCGTCGGCGCTGGCGAAGCGGCTGCGCATGAGCGCGAGATCGGCGCCGGCGCAAAAGGCACGCGCGGAGGAGCGCACCAGCAGGCAGGCCACTCCCGCCGCCGCCTCGACCGCGTCGAGCTTCTGTGCGAGGCACTCGAGCCAGGCTTCGTCGATCGCGTTCACCGGCGCGCGCGCGAGCGTCGCGACGGCGAGCGGGCCGTCGAGCGCGAGCGTAATCGCCGCAGAGCCAGTCACCCGGCAACAATGAGCGCACCGGGCGGGGGCCGGTTTGATCCATCTCAAGGTGCCTGCGCGGCGCGCCCGCACAATGGGCCATGCTCGTCGATTCCGGCCGGCTGGCCGAGCACCATCGACACTGCGACGATCTGTTCGCCGAAGCGCGGCGCGCGGCGAATGCCGCGCGCTGGACCGAACTCGGGCGCTGCGTGAATGCGCTGCGCGAGGCGGTGCTCGCGCACTTCCGCTACGAGGAGCAGCACATCTTTCCGCTCTACGAGCAGGCGAGCGGCATCGAGGGCTCAACGGAATGGCTGTGCGCCCAGCACGATGACATGCGCGCCATGCTCTGGCTGCTGGGCGCCGCGTCGCCGGAGCAGGACGCGCCGCGCTACGCGGCGCAGCTCGCCGAGCTGCAGGAAGCATTCGATGCGCACGCCGCCGAGGAAGAGCGTCGCATGTATCCGGTGTTCGAGCAGCTGCTGAAAGCCAACGCCTGATCAAGGCCGTCATCTTCTTCCGACGCCTTCCGGGCATGCCGCTCGCCGCATTCCACGAGCACTGGCGCGTGCGCCACGCCGCGATCATCGTGCGCCTGCCCGGCATCCGGCGCTATGTGCAGAACTACCCGCTCGGCGAGGCGCCCTTCGATGCCATCGCCGAGTCGTCCTTCGATGACACCCAGGCGATGAAAACGCTCGCGCGCACGCCGCAATACGCCGAGGTGCTCGAGGACGAGCCGCGCTTCATCGACCGGGCGAGCATGGGCTCGATCATCACCGAGGAGCACGTGCTGAAGGACGGCGTGCCCGCCTCGAACAAGACCATATTGTTCGTCAAGCGCAACGCAGACGTCCCGATCGACGAGTTCTTCCGCGCGCTGCTGGAGGACGGACGGCGCGCCGCGCAAGCCCCACGTGTCGCTCGCTACGCGCAATGTCACACGCGCCGCTCGGCGTATGAGAGCGGCCGCAAGCCGGCGTATGACGCGGTGACGATGACGTGGTCCGCATCGGCGCCCTCGGCGATGCCGGGCGCCATCGCCGTCAACGAGCGCGTGGTGCTCTAGAACTTTTCCGCCGGAGATGCGACTCCTCTACAATGGCGGCCACCCGAGAAGGAGACCCATGAAACTCCGCCTGAAACACGCCGCCGTCGCGGCGTCCCTGCTGCTCGGCATGAGCGCCGCGCACGCGCAGTTCAAGATCGCTTACATCGACCCGCTGTCCGGCGCGTTCGCGAACGTCGGCGAGCAGGGCCTGAAGCACTTCCAGGCGATGGCCGACGAGATCAACGCGAAGGGCGGCATCAACGGCCAGAAGGTCGAGGTCATCGGCTTCGACAACAAGGTGAGCCCGCAGGAGGCGCTGAACCAGCTCAAGCGCGTGATCGACCAGGACATCCGCTACATTACGCAAGGCAACGGCTCGTCGGTTGCCGGCGCGCTGATCGAGGCGGTGAACCGCCACAACGAGCGCAATCCGGGCAAGGAGATCCTGTACCTCAACTACGCGGCGGTCGACCCGGCATTCACCAACGAAAAGTGCTCGTTCTGGCACTTCCGCTTCGACGCCAACAGCGACATGAAGATGGAGGCGCTCACCACCTGGATGGCGCAGAACAAGGACATCAAGAAGGTGTACCTCATCAACCAGGATTATTCGTTCGGCCACGCCGTGAAAAAGGCCGCGCGCGAGATGCTGGCGCGCAAGCGTCCCGACATCGAGATCGTGGGCGATGACCTACACCCGCTCGGCAAGGTCACCGACTTCTCGCCCTACGTCGCCAAGATGAAGCAGGCGGGCGCGGACACGGTGATCACCGGCAACTGGGGGCAGGACATGGCGCTCCTCATCAAGGCGGCGAAGGACGCCGGCCTGAATGCGAACTTCTACACCTACTACGCGGGTGGCCTCGGCGCGCTGCCGGCGATGGGCGAATCGGCGATCGGCCACGTGAAGCAGATCACCGAGTGGCACGAGAACATCTCGCCCAACCCGCTCGAGAAGTGGGCGCAGGATTTCGAGAAGAAATACAAGATCGACTTCTACTACCTGCGCGTGCGCACCGAGATGCTGATGCTCGCCGAGGCGGCGAAGCGGGCGAAGTCGAACGAGACGAAGGCGGTGGCGTACGCCCTCGAAGGCCTGCGCTTCGACACGCCGACCGGCGAGGTCGAGATGCGCAAGCAGGACCACCAGCTCATCCAGCCGCTGTACCTCTCCACGGTCTACAAGCAGGCGTCCAAGGGCGGGCCGAAAGAAGTGAAATACGACATCGAGAACACCGGGCTCGGCTTCAAGACCGACGCCAAGCTCGAGGCATTCACCTCGGCCCAGTTCACCTCCTGCAACATGACGCGCCCCTGAACCGGGCGCGGTAGAGAGAAAAGGGGACTTCGGTCCCCTTTTTTGCGATGGAGTTCTTTCTCGTCCAGACGCTGAACAGCATCAGCTACGGCCTGCTGCTGTTCATGCTGGCTTCCGGCCTCACGCTTGTCTTCTCGCTGATGGGCGTGCTCAATTTCGCGCACGCGAGCTTCTACATGCTCGGCGCGTACTTCGCCTACCAGGTGAGCCGCTGGATCGGCTTCTGGCCGGCGCTCGTGATTGCGCCAGCGCTCGTCGGCCTGCTCGGGATGCTGGTCGAGCGTTTCGCGCTGCGCCGCGCACACCGCTACGGTCACGTCGCGGAGCTCCTGTTCACCTTCGGTCTCGCCTACCTCATCGAGGAGGCGACGCACCTGATCTGGGGCCGCTCGGCGGTCGACTACCGCGTGCCGCCCGATTTAGATGGACCGCTGTTCTCCATCATGGGCACGCAGTACCCGATATACCGCGGCTTCATGATGCTGGTCGCGGTGGCGATGCTGGTCTCCACCTGGCTTGTCCTCAAGAAGACGCGCATTGGCCTCGTCATCCAGGCCGCGCTCACGCACCCGCAAACGGTGGAGGCGCTCGGGCACAACGTACCGCGTGTCTTCATGCTTGTCTTCGGCGGCGGCGTCGCGCTGGCGGGGCTCGCCGGGGTGATCGGCGGCAACGCCTTCGTCACCGACCCCGGCATGGCCGCGGCGCTCGGGCCGATCGTCTTCGTGATCGTGGTGGTCGGCGGCATGGGGTCGCTGGGCGGCGCGTTCGTCGCGTCGCTCCTCATCGGCTTCATCCAGACTTTCGCCGTGTCGCTCGACTGGGGCCTCTTCGGCTACAAGGTCTCGCAGGTCGCGCCGGTGCTGCCCTACCTCGTGATGGTCCTCATGCTCATCGTGCGGCCGCGCGGCCTCATGGGCACACGGGAAGGATGAGGAGAGGGATGAAGCTTTCCCTGCGCATGGGATCGTCGCTCGTCTGGGTCGTGACGGCGGCGATCTTGCTCGCCGCGCCGTGGCTCTTCCCGGGGAGCTTCGCGCTGACGCTGCTCACGCAGATGAGCACGCTCGCCGTCTTCGCGCTCAGC
>DASSLQ010000134.1:0-18526 GCA_035689325.1 Burkholderiales bacterium
GCGCCTCGGCGATGTCCTGGTAGACGCCGTCGACCATGGCGGAGGCCATGTTGAGGAGCGTCAGCTCGTCGATGTTCTTCACTTCGCGCGCTTCCAGCATCACCTGCTGGCCGTCGCGCACTTCGATGCCCGCCTTCTGCAGCTCGAAGAGCATCGGCGGCTCGACTACGTCCACGCCGAGCGGCATGTCGGCCACACCCTCCTGCTGCAGGATGGCGCGAATTTCCTTCGCGGCCTGGCGAAAGAGCGTGATGTCGCCGCCGGTCGCGCCGCGCAGGCCCAGCAGCCCAGCGCGGCAGTGATCGGCGTGCAGCCACGGCGCGTAGAGCTTGTGGTGGCGCGCCGCGCTGCCGAAATCCCAGATGTACGGGTCGCCGGTGCCAGTGAGCAGCGAGTAGCGCGTGAGCTTGTCGCGCGCCCATTCGCCGATCACGGTGCTGGTGGTATAGCGGATATTGTGCTGGTCGAAGCACAGCAGCGCGCCAAGGCCCGAATGGGCGAGCGCGGCACGCACGCGCCCGAGGCGATAACTGTGCAGACGGCGGAAATCGACGCGCTCCTCGAAGTCGACCTGCGTCCGCCCCGGCGCCTGCAGCGGCCGGTCCCAGCGGTGGTGCGGATCAATGTCGTCCGGTCGGACCTGCTTCGGTTCCGGCGGGCGCGACTTCTTCGCCATGGGGTCTCCTCGAGGGAGGCAAATTCTACTGTTGTTTGTCCGGCGGGCGCGCTGCTTGCATCGCCTGAGCTCGCATGCGTCTTTCAGGCAAAGCCGCGCTCGGCCTCGTCAAGGAGACAGCGAGCGCATGGAGCGAAGACTACGCGCCCAGTATGGGCGCGGCGCTGTCGTACTACACGCTGTTCTCGATCGCGCCACTGCTGCTGATCGTCATCGCCGTGGCGGGCCTGGTGTTCGGCGCGGACGCAGCCCGCGGCGAGATCTTCGGCCAGCTCGCCGGACTGATCGGCACGGATGGGGCAAAGGCGGTCGAAGGGCTGCTGCAGGCCGCCGATCGACCCGCGCAAGGCACCCTCGCCACGATCGTCGGCGCGACGACGCTCCTCCTCGGCGCCACGACGGTCTTCGGCGAGCTGCAGAACGCGCTCGACCGCATCTGGCGGGCGCCGGCGCGCGAGAAAAGCAAAGGCTGGTGGAACTTGCTGCGCACGCGCCTGCTTTCGTTCGGCATGGTGCTCGGCATCGCGTTCCTGCTTACCGTGTCGCTCATTCTCAGCGCGGCGATTTCTGCGCTCGGCAAGTGGTGGGGCGCGGCGGAGGCGCTCGCGCATGCACTGGAAATCGTTCTGAGCTTTGGGCTCACTACAGTGCTCTTCGCGCTCATCTACAAGTACATTCCGCGCGTGCACGTCGGCTGGCATGACGTCTGGATCGGTGCCGCCGTCACGTCGGCGCTCTTCGCAGTCGGCAAGTTCCTCATCGGGCTGTATCTCGGCAAGACTTCGGTCGCTTCAGCCTTTGGTGCCGCCGGCTCGCTCGTGGTGCTGATGGTCTGGGTTTATTACTCGGCGCAGATCTTCCTCTTCGGCGCCGAATTCACCTGGGTCTACGCGCACGAGTACGGCTCGCGACGCGGCGAAACGCGCCCGCGTCCAGGCGAGGTCGCTGCGGAAACGCCAGTGTCGACACCCGTGGCGCGTCCCGCGAGCGCGATCGTCCCAACGTTGCCGCCGCCGCTCAGCGCGGAACCGGGCCTGCGTCGCCGGCATCCCTTCGGCAGCGTCGGCGCAGCGTTCGTTGCGGGCGCTGCGCTCGGCGCGGCAAAATGGCTCGCCGAGCACCGTTTCCGTGACCTGAGGCGGCGGCTGACATGAACAGACGATGGCTCGCGCTCGTGCTGCTCGCCGGCTGCTCGAGCGTGCAATGGGACAAGCCCGGCGCCACGCCCGCGAGCGTCGATGCCGACCTGCGCGCATGCTCAACCGCGGCCCAGGCGGTGCCTACCCTGGCGCAACCGCGGACCCTGTCTAGCGGCGCCGAGATTCAACCGCACCCGACGGATCGGGACGCAGACCGGCAACTGCAGGAAGCCCAGCGCGTGCAGGCCTGCATGCGCGCGAGGGGCTACACGCTGCGTCAGGGCTGAGCGGCGCGCGCTACTCGCCGCGCGCGAGCGCCTGAATGCGCGACCGCGCGAGCTTCAGCTTATCGGCGGCGCGCAGGATCTCTTCCCAAGTCGCTTCGTCCACTGGAACGCCGTCGCGGGTGCGCCGCTCGCGCATCTCGCGCTCCGGCTCGCCGGCAATGCGCACGCGATCGAAGCCTGGGGCGGGACGGCTCTTTCGCAGCCAGTCGAGGAACAGGCGTGCTTCGCGCTCGAACGCCGCCGCGGTGCCGAGCTGGCGAGGATCGAGCACGATGGTCAGCATGCCGTTCAGCACGCGCTGCTTGCTGGACTCCTCGTAGTGCCATGTGCCGCCGCCCGTAAGCGCGCCGCCGAGGAGCTCGCACGCGATCGCCATGCCGTAACCCTTGTGCTCGCCAAATGCGAGCATCGCGCCGAAAGGCGGCACTACCGCGTAGCGCGGATCATTGGTCGGATTGCCTTCCGGATCGATCAGGCGTCCGGGAGGCACCTTCTGCCTCTTGTTGTGCGCCACGCGCAGCTTGCCTTGGGCAACCGCGCTGGTCGCGTAGTCGAGCAGAAAGGGCGGCTCGCCCGGCAGCGGCACGCCGATGCAGCACGGGTTGGTACCGAAGCGGGCGTCGCGCCCGCCATACGGCGCAACGCGCGCATGAGAGATCACATTGACGAAGTGCATCGATACGAACCCTTCGGCCACCCCCATCTCCGCCCAGTGGCCGATGCGCCCGAGGTGATGCGAATTGCCGAGCACCATGATGCAGGAGCCCGAGCGCTTGGCACGCTGGATGGCCATCTGCATTGCCTCGCGACCGATGGACTGCCCGTAGCCTTTGCAGCCATCGAGCGCCAGCATCGTGCCGGTGTCGAGCGTCGCCTTCGGGTGCTGGTTGGGCGCAAGGCCGCCTTCGAGCACGGCGTCGATGTAGCGCGGGATCATGCCGACCCCGTGTGAATCGTGGCCGAGGAGGTTGGCCGTCACCAGGTTCTCGGCGACGAGGCGCGCCTCCGCGGCCTCGCTGCCAGCAGCGGCGACGATCGCTTCGATCGCGCGCTTGAGCGCTTCAGGTTTGAATAGTGTCTCCATCGGACGGAGGCCGGAGTTTAGACTAAGAACTATGCGAACCCTGAGCGCGATGCTCGCCTGGCTCGCCTTCTCCGCCTGCCAGGCGCAAACCTATCCGGCGAAGCCCGTGCGCCTCATCGTGCCGTATGCGGCAGGCGGCACTTCGGACATCCTCGCGCGCCAGCTCGGTCCGAAGCTCTCGGAGGCCTGGAAACAGCCCGTGGTGGTGGAGAACAAGCCCGGCGCGAACGGCAATGTCGGCGCCGATTTCGTCGCCAAGAGCGCGCCGGATGGCTACACGCTGCTCCTCACCGATCTCGGCGGGCTCGTCATCAGCGCAAGCGTCTATCCGCAGCTGCCGTTCAATCCCGCGAAGGACTTCACGCCGGTCATCATGGTGTCCTACTCCCCGCACGTACTCGCCGTGCATCCGTCGGTGCCGGCAAAGAACGTGAAGGAGCTGATCCAGCACGCGAAGGCGAATCCCGGCAAGCTCAACTTCGCGGTTTCGGGCATCGGCGGCGCGCCGCAGCTCGCGGGCATCGAGTTCGCCCAGCGCACCGGCGTGCAGTGGACCTACATCCCGTACAAGGGCGGCTCCGACGCCGTCGCGGCGGTCGCGGCCGGACAAGCGGATGTGCTCTTCAACGGCATGCTCGCAACCTGGCCCACGGTGCAAGGCGGCCGCTTGCGCGCGCTCGCCATCTCGAGCGCGCAACGCGTGCCTTCGGCACCGGACACGCCGACGGTCGCGGAGCAGGGGCTGGCTGGCTTTGAAACGGGCTCGTTCCAGGGTGTGGTAGGGCCGGCCGGCATGCCGCGCGATGCGGTGGCGAAGCTCAACGCCGCCCTCGGCCGCGTGCTTGCCACGGCAGAGATGAAGGAGCGCTTTGCCAAGCTGGGCACTGAGGTGCGCACCGGCACGGCCGAGAGCCTCGGCACGTGGTTGCGCGAGGAACAGGCGCGCTGGGCGCGCGTGGTCAAGGAATCGGGCGCGAAGTTTGAATAGAAGCGTCTCCTGATGCGCAAGAAGCCCGAAGAGCTGCGCAGCTACCGCTGGTACGGCGCCCACGATCTGCGCGCGTTCGGGCATCGCTCGCGCACCGCGCAAATGGGCTACGACCGCAGCGACTACGCCGGCAAGCCCGTGATCGCGATCATCAACACTTGGTCGGACGCGAATACCTGCCATACCCACTTCAGGCAGCGCGCCGAGGAAATCAAGCGCGGTGTGTGGCAGGCGGGCGGCTTCCCCATGGAGATGCCGGCCATCTCGCTTGGCGAACAACTGCAGAAGCCGACCACCATGATGTATCGCAACCTGCTCGCCATGGAAACGGAAGAGCTGCTGCGCTCGTATCCTGCGGACGGCGCCGTGCTCATGGGCGGGTGCGACAAGACGACGCCGGCGCTCATCATGGGCGCGACGAGCATGAACCTGCCGGCGATCTACATGCCGGCCGGGCCGATGCTGACCGGCCACTGGCGCAGCCAGACGCTCGGCTCGGGCTCCGATACCTGGAAGTACTGGGCGGAGCTGCGCGCCGGCAATATCAGCGAGAAGGACTGGCAGGAGATCGAGGACGGCATCGCGCGCTCGCCCGGCACCTGCATGACCATGGGGACCGCGGCCACGATGATGTCGCTTGCCGAAGCGCTCGGCTTGACGCTGCCCGGCGCCGCGTCGATCCCGGCGCCGGACTCAAACCATTCGAAGATGGCTACGCTCACGGGCAAGCGCGTCGTCGAGATGGTATGGGAGGACCTCAAGCCGCGCGACATCCTCAATGCCGAGTCGTTCGACAACGCGCTGGTGACGCTGCTCGCCATGGGCGGTTCGACCAACGCGATCATCCACCTCATCGCCATGGCCGGGCGTGCCGGCATCAAGCTGCCGCTGGAGCGCTTCAACGAGTTTTCTTCGAAGGTGCCGCTGATCGCCAACGTGCGCCCGTCGGGCGATCGCTACCTGATGGAAGACTTCTACTATGCGGGCGGCTTGCGCGCGCTGCTTGCACAGCTCGGCGACCTGCTCACGCTCGATTGCCGCACGGTCAACGGCAAGACGCTCGGCCAGAACCTCGAAGGCGCGCGCGTCTACAACGAGGATGTGATCCGCCCGCGCTCGCGGCCGCTGAAGAGCGCCGGCGGACTCGTCGTGCTCCATGGCAGCCTTGCGCCGCGCGGTGCGGTCATCAAGGCGGCGGCCGCCACGCCGCGGCTGCTCAAACACACCGGCCGGGCCGTGGTGTTCGATGACTACAACGACATGGCCGCGCGCATCGACCGCGATGATCTCGAGGTCGACGCCGACTCGGTGCTGGTGCTGCGCAACGCGGGGCCGCTCGGCGGTCCCGGCATGCCGGAATGGGGCATGCTGCCGGTGCCGAAGAAGCTGCTCAAGCAGGGTGTGCGCGACATGGTACGCGTCTCGGACGCGCGCATGAGCGGGACGAGCTACGGCACCTGCGTGCTGCACGTCGCGCCGGAATCGTACGTCGGCGGGCCGCTCGCGCTCGTGAAGAGCGGCGACCTCATCGAGCTCGACGTCGAGCGGCGCGAACTCAACCTGAAAGTCGACGCCGCCGAGCTCGCGCGCCGCAAGAGCGCTTGGCGGACGCCGCAGGCCAGGTTCCCGCGCGGCTACGGCGCGCTCTTCTCGCGCCATATCAAGCAGGCGGACGAGGGCTGCGACTTCGACTTCCTCGAGGGCACGGCGGCGATCGCCGAGCCGGAAATCCACTAGCGGATGGAGTTGCCGCACAACGGCTTCAAGCGCGCGCTTGCGCGCGGCGAGACACAGATCGGCCTGTGGTCGAGCCTGTCGTCGAACTACAGTGTGGAAGTGATCGCCGGCGCCGGCTTCGACTGGATCCTGATCGACCTCGAGCATTCACCGAATGACCTGGAAAGCCTGCTTGCTCAACTGCAGGCGGCCGCGGCGTACAGCGCGCACCCGGTGGTGCGCGTGCCCTGGAACGATATGGTGACGATCAAGCGCGTGCTGGACGTCGGCGCGCAGTCGCTCCTCGTGCCGTACGTCTCGAATGCGACGGAAGCGCGCGCCGCTGTCTCCTACACCCGCTATCCGCCGAACGGCGTGCGCGGGGTCGCCGGCACGACGCGCGCGACGCGTTTTGGCCGCATCAAGGATTATGCGCGCCACGCGCACGAGGAGATCTGCGTGCTCGTGCAAGTGGAGACCCAGTCGGCGCTCGACAGCATCGAAGCGATCTGCGCGACCGAAGGCGTCGACGGCGTGTTCATCGGCCCGGCGGACTTGCATGCCTCGCTCGGTCACCCGGGCGACATCGCCAACCCCAAAGTGAAGCCTCTGATCGACGAGGCGGTGCGGCGCATCCGCAAGGCGGGCAAGGCGCCGGGAATCCTCACGCCGAGCGAAGACGACGCGCGCCACTGGCTCGAATGCGGCGCGCTGTTCGTTGCCGTGGGTGCCGACGTCGGCATCCTCGCCCGCGGCGCCGAAGCGCTCGCCCGGAAATTCAAACGCTCATGAAGCCCGAAATCATCATCACCGCCCGCGGCCATGCCGCGACCATGGCGACACTGCAAGCCGAATTCACCGCTCACCTGCTGCACGAGGCGCCCGAGCGCAACGCGTTTCTCAAGCAGCATGCGCCCCGCGTGCGCGGCCTGGCAACCTTCGGTCCGATGGCGGTCGACGGCAGATTCATGGACGCGCTCCCCAAGCTGGAAATCATCGCCAACTTCGGCGTCGGCGTCGACGCGATCAACCTCGACGACGCGAAAGCGCGCGGCATCATCGTCACCAATACGCCGGACGTGCTGAACGAAACGGTCGCCGACACCGCGCTCGGCCTGATCATGAACACCGTGCGCAAATTCCCGCAGGCCGAGCAGTACCTGCGCGCCGGCCACTGGGCCCCGCGCGGGCCTTACCCGCTCACGACCGATATCGGGGGCAAGACGCTCGGGGTGCTGGGTCTCGGGCGCATCGGTGAGGCGATCGCCAAGCGTGCAATGGCCTGCGGCATGAAGATCCGCTACCACAACCGCCGGCGCAAGGACGTTCCCTACCCGTACGATCCCGACCCTGTGACGCTTGCCAAGAACAGCGATGTGCTTCTGGTCGTAACACCGGGCGGCGCCGAGACCACCAAGATCGTCAACGCAAGCGTGCTCGATGCGCTCGGATCGAAGGGCTACCTCGTCAACATCGCGCGCGGCTCGGTCGTCGACGAGCCGGTCTTGCTGCGCTATTTACTGGAGAAGCGCATCGCCGGCGCGGGCCTCGACGTCTTCGTCGACGAGCCGCGCGTGCCGCCCGAGTTCTTTGGGCTCGAGAACGCCGTGCTCTTCCCCCACGTAGGCAGCGCCACGGTCGAAACGCGCAAGGCGATGGGCGATCTGCAGATCGAGAACTTGCGGCTGCACTTCGCCGGCAAGCCGGTCCGAACGCGCGTGGTCTAGGAAGGACTGCCGGCTGCGGACTGCAGCCAGTTCTGCAGGCCAAGCTGCTCGGCGAGATCGATCTGCGTCTCGAGCCAGTCGATGTGCTCCTCCTCGCCCTCCAGGATGTCTGCCAGGATTTCGCGTGAGACGTAGTCCTTGACGCCCTCGCAGTGCGTGATCGCCTCCTGCAGCACCGGCCGCGCAATCTGCTCCTGCTTCAGGTCGCACTTCAGCGCCTCGAGCCCGTTCTCGCCGACGAGCAGCTTGCCAAGGTCCTGCAGGTTGGGCAGCCCCTCGAGGAACAAGATGCGCTCGATCAGACGATCGGCGTGCTTCATCTCGTCGATCGACTCCTTCTTTTCGTAGTCCTCGAGCTTCTTCAGCCCCCAGTTGCCGAACATGCGGGCGTGCAAAAAGTACTGGTTTATCGCGGTGAGCTCGTTGAACAGCACCTTGTTCAGGTGCTGGATGACTTTGCTGTCGCCTTTCATGCGGCCCCCGGGGGAAGCCGCGATTATGCGTTCACGCGCCCGCGACAGATAGCGTCTTCAGCTCGCCCTGCACGTCACGCAGAACGTCGTTCGCACAGTCGCGGCAGCGACCGCAGCCGGACCCGACGCCGAGCTCGAAAGCGAGCTCGTCCAGCGAGCATGCGCCGTTGGCGGCGCATTCGCGCACGGCTTTTTCAGTGACAGCGTTGCAGATGCAGATATACAAGCTTTGCCGTCCTCAATTGAGAAGCATTATCACATAAGCGCCGGATAATTGGCAAGCCGCAAGCGTTCACTAACATATAAGTCACTGTTCCTTGATGTGAAACAGTGCATGAGAACCATTGACGAATATAGTGAGAACTATTATCGTCCTCGACCATGACCAAGTCGGCCGCCCACGCGCAGGCTTCTCCAGCACCCGCGAAAGTGCCGAGCCAAGTGCTGCTCGGCTCGCGCAAGGAATTGGTCATCACGCATAACGGGCGCGAATACCGGCTGCGGGTCACGCAGAACGGCAAGCTCATCCTCACCGCCTAGGCAGTCATGGGTCAGATCCTGCTCGTCACACTGCGCGAAGGCATCGAAATGTTCCTGATCGTGGCGATCGCCGCCACATATCTGCGCAAGACCGGGCGCGCCACGCTGCTTTCCGCGGTTACTTGGGGAACGATCACCGCCGTGCTCGCCTCGGTGGTGCTCGGCGTCTGGCTCGCCGAAGTAGCGGTGCTCCCGAAGTGGGAAAGCCTGCTAGCGCTGGTCGCTGCCGTGCTGGTCATCTCGATGGTCATATACATGCTGCACGCCGCGAAGCACATGCGCCGCCATATCGGCGATCGCCTGGAAGCTGCCGCGCAGCGGCCGGGCGGTGCCGCCTGGTTGGGCGTGTTCGCCTTCGTCGTGCTGATGATCACGCGGGAGGGCATGGAGACCGCGTTCATCACCGCCTCGCTGTTCCGGCAAACCGAGACTGCACCTTTCGTGGTGGGCGCTCTGGCCGGGCTTGCGCTCGCGGCGTCGCTTGCGTGGGCGTGGTCGCGCTACGGCCATCGCGTCGACCTCGCGCTGTTCTTCCGCGTCACGGCCGTGTTCCTGCTGCTCTTCGCCGGCCAGCTCGTGCTCTACGCATTCCACGAGGCGACGGAGGCCAACCTGCTGCCGATCGACAACGCGTACTGGCACATCGCCACGGAGCCGTACGGACCCGAAGGCCAATACGGCGCCTTGTTCACCTACGCGTTGGTGCTCATCCCGGCCGCCTGGCTCGGCCTCTCGGCCTTGAAGGGGCGCTCGGCGAAGATGCGGTCCGCTCGCGCCTGACCTGATCCTAGCCAGCCCGCGGCGCATCGCGCCGCTAGCCAGCCTTCCTCAACCGTTCCAAGGAGACTGGCTTTGTCGCTTTCCAGGTTCGCATTTGTCGCAGCCGCGGCCGTTGCCGTAGCCGCGCCTGCGTTAGCCGGTGAATCGCCGTTCGGCTATGTCTACACGACCGATACTCACCCGCGCGGCGCGCGCGAAATCGAGCAGTGGCTCACACAGCGACATGACCAATCGCGCGGCGACTATAACCTGTGGCAGGGGCGCACCGAGCTCGAATACGGCGTCACTGACCGGCTGCAGACCGCGCTCTACCTGAACTACGCTTCGGTGAGCGCCTTGCATAACCGGCCGGACGGCACGACCGGTCCGGGCGCGTTCGTGCCCGACAGCGTCGATCCGGACGCGCGCTACTCGAAGACCTTTTTCCAGTCGCTCTCCAACGAGTGGATCTATCGGCTACTCAGCCCCTACAAGGATCCCATCGGGCTTGCGCTCTATATCGAACCGACGTGGGGCCCGGACGAGCGCGAGCTCGAAACCAAGTTGATCCTGCACAAGAACTTCTTCGAGGACCGCCTCGTCTGGGCAGCCAACCTCACCGCTGCGGCGGAAAGCGAGCGCTACCACAGCGACAACTGGGAGCGCGAAGGCGAGCTCGAGCTCACTACCGGACTCGCCTACCCGCTCGCGCCGCGTTGGCAAGCCGGGCTCGAGTACCGCCATCACCGCGGCTACGAGGGCCGCGGTTTCTCTTCAAGCAAGCGCGTGTATGCCGCGAATTTCGCGGGGCCGAGCATGCACTACGCGTCGCAACACTGGTGGGTGACGCTGACCTACCTCAGGCAGCTCGCCAACGCCAAGGCCTACACCGACGACGCGCGCGAGGACATCATCGACGGGCGCTTCTACGGCGAACATCACGAGCGCTACGAGCTGCGCCTCAAGGTCGGTTTCAGCTTCTGATGGACGCGCGCTGGCCGGTGTTCCTGTTCGCGCCGGCGGCACTGACGGTACCGGCCGCGCACGCCACCGTGTATCTCACCGTCGAGCAGGCGCAGCAGTTGCTGTTCGCCGGCGCCGGCTTCACAGCGGTGGATCCCGGTCGCCGCGAACGCATCTGGCGCGTCTCCGCGGGCGGCTGGTTCATTGTCGATCAGGTGCTCGGCAAGCACGAGCTCATCAGCTACGCGCTCGGCATCGATGGATCGGGACGTGTACGGGGCGTGGAGATCCTGGAGTACCGTGAATCGCACGGCGGCGAAGTGCGCGACGCGGCCTGGCGCGCGCAATTTGCCGGCAAGAGCGCCGCCGACTCGCTGCAGCTCGACCGCGACATCCGCAATATCAGTGGCGCGACGCTGTCTTGCCGTCATGTCACTGACGGCGTGAAGCGTCTGCTCAAACTCTATGAGAGCGAGCTGCGCCAGCGCTAGACGCGCGCGAGCGCTCCTTGGCACGCTGGTCGAGATCCGCGTGCCGGCGAGCGCGCAGGCCGAGCGCGCCGTGCAGCGCGCCTTCGCCGCCATCGAGCGCGTGCACCGCGCGATGAGCGCACAGGAGAGCACGAGCGACATCGCGCGGTTGCGCAGCGGGCGCAGGTCCGCCCTGGACCCCTGGACGCGCCGGGTGCTCGACCGCGCGGAAGAGATACGCCTCGCGACCGCGGGCTTGTTTGATTGCGCCGCGTGCGGCCATGCGCTGGACGGCATCGCCAAAGGCTTCGCCGTCGATCGTGCGGTAGACGCGCTCCAATCGGCTGGCGTTCGGACTGGCGTGGTGAATGCCGGCGGCGATCTGCGCGTGTTCGGCGAGGCGTTTGAAGAAGTGTACGTGCGCCCGCCGCAGCTTCCCGACCGGCTGCTGCACATCGGCCGGCTGAGGGATGCAGCCGTCGCCACTTCGGCCACGACACTGCTCGTCGACCCGCGGTCCGCACCGCGCGCCCTGCGCGCGGCCGGAGCAACGGTAATCGCCGCGGACTGCATGACCGCCGATGCGCTCACGAAGCCCTGCCTCCTTGAGCCCGAGCAAGCGCACCCGCTAGCCGCCCGTTTTTGCGCGCACGCAATCGTGCTGGGCATGCATGGCTGAACGCAATCGGCACCCTCCCCTAATGAGAGCGCTGATCTATGCGGCCCTGCTCGCGCTCCTCGCCACCGGCGTTCTGTGGAAGCTCGACATGGAACGCGCGCTGCTGATGAAAATCCACGGCGCCGCGGCGATGGCGGGCACGATGCTCCTGGGCGCGCTGCTCGCGCGGCACGTGCCCTGCGGCTGGAGGAAGCGCGCCAGCCGCATTTCCGGTATAGCGCTGCTTGTGGCCTTCCTATGGCTCGTCGTCAGCGGTTATGCGCTGTACTACTCGGGAAGCGACTCGCTGCGCGCCCTTGCTTCGCAGACGCACTTCTGGATCGGCGTCGCGCTCGCCGTAGTGTTCGCCCTGCACCAGCGCCGTCGCCACGAAGCAACCAGCCATTACAATCGGCCGGATGCTGGCTCGCGAGCTGATCTCGCTGCATGAAGCGCCGCGCGAGGTCGCGCCCTTCAGCGAGCGTTATCCCGGCCTCAGCGCCGCAGGCGGCTACGAGGCGGCGCGCGCGCTGCACGAGCACCGCGTTGCCCAGGGCTGGCGCCCGGTGGGCCGCAAGATCGGCTTCACGAACCGCACGATCTGGCAGCGCTACGGCGTGTATGAGCCGATCTGGGGCACGGTGTACGACCGCACGCTTCTGCACGCAAACCACAATCGCGCACGTGTATCTCTCGCGGGTCTGGTAAATCCACGCATCGAGCCGGAGATCTGCTTCGGCCTGCGCGCCGCACCGCATGGCGGACGTCTTGTCGATTGCATCGAGTGGATGGCGCACTCGATCGAGATCGTGCAATGCCCGCATCCGAACTGGAAACTTCGCCTCGCCGACAGCACCGCGAATAACGGGCTGCATGGGCGCCTGGTGCTCGGCACGCCCGTGCCGTTGCCCGCAGATGTCGAGGAGCGTCTGCCAGCGGTTCAGGTGGAGCTTTACCGCGCCGACGAGCTCATCGATCGCGGCGTGGGCGCCAACGTTCTCGGCAGCCCGCTCGCAGCGCTCGCGCATCTGGTGGAACTCCTCGCCCGGCAACCCGAAGCCCGGCGGCTCGCGCCCGGCGAAATCGTCACGACCGGCGTGATCACCGATGCGCATCCGGTCGCCGCCGGCGAGCGCTGGAGCACGCGGCTCGCCGGCGTGCCGCTTCCCGGTCTCAGCGTCGAATTCGCATGAGGCCGCTCGAAGGGATCACGGTGGTCGCTCTTGAGCAGGTGATAGCCGGCCCGTTCGCCACGCGCCAGCTCGCCGAGCTCGGCGCGCGCGTCATCAAGATCGAACGTCCCGAGGGCGGCGATGCCGCGCGATCCTACGACGGCACGGTCAAGGGGCAATCGTCGCATTTCGTCTGGACCAACCGCTCGAAGGAGAGCTTTACGCTCGATATAAAGCATCCGGCGGCCAAGCCGGTGTTGCGCAAACTCCTGGACGAAGCCGACGTGTTCCTGCAGAACCTTGCGCCAGGCGCGGTCGAGCGCCTTGGCCTGGGCGCCGCGGCGCTCCGCGAACGCAAGCCGTCGCTCATCTGGTGCGGCATCTCGGGCTATGGGCCAAGCGGGCCTTACGCCGCCAAAAAGGCCTACGATCTCCTCGTACAGTGCGAGGCGGGACTTCTCTCAATTACCGGCACCGCCGACACGCCGTGCAAGGCCGGCATTCCGGTTGCCGACATCGCCGCCGGCATGTACGCGTTTTCGGCGATTCTGGCAGCGCTGCTGCGCCGCGAACGGACCGGGGAAGGTGCCACTCTCGATATCACGATGTTCGAAGCGCTCGGCGAATGGATGGGCTTTCCCGCGTATTTCACCGCCTATGGCGGTGCCGCACCGCCGCGTTCGGGCGCGCATCACGCGACCATTGCGCCTTACGGCCCGTTCCGGGCGGGCGATGGCGGCGCGGTGTTCCTGAGCGTGCAGAACGAGCGCGAATTTGCGCGCTTTTGCGAACAGGTACTGGGGGACAAGGCGCTTGCAAGCGACCCGCGCTTTGCGAGCGGACCGGCGCGCCTCGCCAACCGCGAGGCGCTACATTCCGAAATTGATCGCGTCTTCCGCAGATTTACGACCGGCCAGGTGGTCGAGAAGCTCGACGCGGCCGATATCGCCAATGCGCGCCTGAACAGCATGGAGGAGTTCTGGCGCCACGAGCAGCTCGCTGCCCGCAACCGCTGGACGAGTGTGTCCTCGCCGGCAGGGCCGATCGAAGCGCTCAAACCGCCGTTCAATCTGTCGGGCTTCGAACCGAAGATGGACCCCGTGCCTGCGCTGGGCGAACACACCCGCACGGTTCTCGCGGAACTGGGCTACAGCGCGGGCGAGATCGACGACCTTGAGCGCGACAAGGCGATCTAGGACTTCTTGCCGGACTCGATGCCTGCGGCTTTGGCGAGGTCCTTGTGGATGCGCGCAACGCGCTCGACTTCTCCCTTGGCCGGGAAGCGCTCGTAGAAGCCCTCTTCGCGGAACTGCTTCGCCATCTCCGACCAGGGCGCAAGGCGGCTTTCCCAGCGCGCCACACGACCGGCTTCCGGCTCGGCGTCGTCGCGCGCGAGGTCGGCGCACACGCGCACCATGGCCTTGATAGTCACGGGCTTCGTGACCATGTAGCTTTCCTTGCCCCACACGGCCTCGCCGAACACCGCGCGCGCCGCCTTGAAGAAGTCGCGGATGATGCCGTAGTAGCGCGGCACTTCCTTGGAGCTGCCGCCTGCGAGCTGAATGGAGCGCCAGCGCCCCCGCACCCAACGGTGCAGCTCGTTGAAGAGCTCGGCCTGCAGCACCCATTTGTCGCGCTGGCTGCGGCCACCCAGCCGGTTGATGCGATAGCGCAGCGGGCTGTCGCCTTCGCTGTAGAGCTTCTCCACCAGCCTTGCAGCGAACTTGCGGTCCGGCGCCGCAAACGACACCCGGTCGTACAGGTCGACAAGGTGGCTCTTGTTGATGCGCGTCGGCGTCGAGTTGATGATGACGAACATTTCCGTGGCGAAGTCTTCGCTACGGCCGTCGAAGATGATGCAGGGCACGCTGATCGTGGCGGCGTCGTCCGGGCGCTCCTGCATGTAGAAATGCAGCGCGGCGAGCCGATGCTGGCCGTCGATGATCAGGTACTTGGACGAGGGCTCGGTAACCGTGCCGGCCCCGCCGTCGCCGTCCGGACGGAACGTGAGTCGCTCCGAAGTAAATAGCAGCACCGTACCCGGAATCGGCGGCTGGGAAACCGCGGTCTCGTAGAAGTTCTTGAGCTGCTTCACCTTGGAGCGCGACAGCGAGCGCTGAAACGCCTCGTCGTTGCGCTCGATCTTGGCGATGAACTGCGCGATGTCGTCATCCTGCGCCACCCGCGAGGGCGCAATTTCCTCGCCCTCGCCGTAGAAGCGGCTGATGAAGCGCACCTTCGCCATCAGGTCCTTGGCCCGGTAGCTGACGAAGTAAAAGACGCCGTCCTTCTGGCGAATTTGCGTCGCTTGCATGGACGCTCCTCTGTGCCCCCACCCCCCCGGCGGGCGAACGGTCGCGAATATAAAGGAAAACCGGCTTTAGAGCCGGGGCAGTTTAAAAGCCGCCGGGCATACAGGCAGCGAGGGAAAGCGCCTGGAGCACTTCGCCGGTGCGCCGATTCTGGACGAATGCGACGGCGCCGGAGTCGCCAGTCTTGGCCTTGGGCAGGAGCGCAAGCTCAAGCTGCCGCGTGCCGAGCGTATAGGGTCCGCGCCACTCGAACACCACATGGTCATGATGCAGGACGCGGCCACTGTTCTCCCCGGCGGTTATCCGGCTTTCCAGCCGGTTCTCGTAAGCGGCGACGTAGAACGCCGCATCGGAGCGGTCGACCGGGCCCGGAACGGCGGCCGAGGCTCGCAGGGTAAAGGCGTCCGCCCTTGCCTCGACAATTTCAAGCTCGAGTGAGGCGCGCGCCGGCTGCCCGTTGATGCGCGACACCGCGCGGTCGAATTCGGGGTTGCCCCATTGCCGGAAATCGGCACCCTGCAGCAGCACTTGGGGCGTATAGACCAGGGCGGCGCGCTGCAGCTGTGAGAGTCGCCGCTGGCGCTGCGAGAATTCACGCTTGGCATACGGATCTTTCCAGCCGATGTAATCCCAATAGTCCACATGCAGGGCGAGCGGCACGACCTGCCGGGGCGAATAGCGCGTGGCGATGCCGGAGAGCCAGCGGTCAGCCGGCGGGCAGCTGCTGCAGCCCTCTGACGTGTAGAGCTCGACTAATGCGGCCGTCTCCGGACCCGAGCGCGCAAGGCATGCCCCGTATGCGGGTGCGATGAAGAGCGCTGCGGCAAGGGCCAATGCGATCCGCACGGTGATTCGTCGAAACGCGCCCCGCGCCCTTACACGACGGCCCGCATAATGGGTCGTGCAGCACACGGCGTTCTTCGTAGCGTCGGCGGCATGGAACTTCGGGCTTGGCATGACGTGGCTCGCGGTGCCGTTGTATGCCCAGTCACAAGGGTTGTCCAACGCCGAGATCGGGCTCTTGTTCGCGACCCCGGTGCTCGCCCAGGCGCCGCTCAACCTCGTCGGCGGCGCGTATACCGACCGTATCGGCGGGCGCCGCATCATGCTGGGATCCTGCTGCGTGCAGCTCGTGGGCGGCCTCTGGTTCATCATTGCCGAGGGCTTCTGGATGCTGATGGTCGGGCAAGTCGCGCTCATCCTGTCCAGGGCCGCATTCTGGCCGGCAACCTGGGCCATGGCGAGCGAGCTGCCGGGGCAGCGCGGCGTGCAGCTCGGCCGCCTGAACGCCGTGACCAGTTTCGGCCAGATTGTGGGTACGGTGCTCTGCGGCTTCGTGCTCGCCTCATTCGGCTTCGGGACAACCTTCGCTACGCTCGCCGGCATCGGGCTGGTGTCGCTCTTCGCCGGTCTCGCGACGCCGGCCCATCCGGCGCGGCGCACGGGTGCCACCCACCATCCGCTTGCCAGCTATCTGCCGCTGCTGCGGCGCCGGATCATGGTCTACACCATGCTTTGCGCCTATCTCTCGGCGTTGCCGTTTTCCCTCACGATGTCGTTCTATCCGCTGCTCCTTGCGCAATTCGGCCACGGGGAAGGCACGTCGGGAATGCTGCTCAGCCTGCGCGCCGTAGGCTCGATATTCGCGAGCCTGCTCGCCGCGCGGTTCGTTCGCAGCGGACCCCAGACGCTGTGGCCGGTCGTGTGCGGACTGGCGGTCGCGGCGGCCGTCGGCCTGTTGCCGACCGTGAACCATGTAGCGCCGATTGGTTTCTGGATGCTGGTGGTCGGAGCCGCCACGGCTGCGATGACGCTTTACTTCCAGATCACCATTTCCGAGGCGAGCTCGAGCGCCGAGCGTGGCTCGGCGCTCGCCCTGGGCGGCCTGGGCTGGAGCGTGTCGCACCTGAGCACGCCGTTGCTGATGGGCTTTCTCGCCGACCGATACGGCATCGTCGCGGGCTTCTACGTGCTTGGCGGCTTCGCGCTGGCAGGCGCCGTCATCGTGGCCCTCAGCAGGCGCTGGGCCTTCCGGACCGCCTGATCACTTGTCGGAGCGGCGCAACTTTTCCTCGCGCTCCTGGATGCCGCGCTCGATGGTACGCAATGCTTCCAGTTGCTCACGCAGTGCTTCCGATTGCTGGCGAAGCGCTTCCTCACGCTTGTCGCGCTCCCGCTCCGAGCGCTCGCGCTCGCGTGCCATGCGGGAACGGTCACTGACCTGGCCCGCTAGGAGCGCGGCGAAGCGCCCGACCCCCGGGGCGCCCGGATCCGCAATCGGTTCAAGGAGCTCGGCCGCACGCGCGTCATCGCGTAGCGGCGGCGCGAGCGTAGCCAAGAGCAGCGCCAGGCGTAGCCGGTTGAGCGCCGAGGCGTCATGCCCAAACGCCTGCTCGGCGCGCTGCAGGCTCGCCTTCTGCTGTGGGGGCGCCGAGCGCGCGCTGTCCAGAGCTTCTCGCACCAGCGCATCTACCGGCTGGTACGGGGAAGGCTGCATGTCCAGCGCGGCACATGCCGCAAGCGCGACGAGCACTGCAGCTATCAGGCTTCGATGCTGCATCTCCTTATAATTTCAGCAAAAGTTCAGTCGATGTCGAAGGAAAACCACTCGCGGATCTATCTCGTCGCCGCCGTCGCCGCCAACGGCGTCATCGGTCGCCACGGCCGGCTGCCGTGGCATCTCCCCGAAGACCTCAAGCACTTCAAGCGTCTAACGCTTGGCCACCCGATCATCATGGGCCGCCGCACGTGGGAATCGCTGGGCGGGCTGCTGCCCGGCCGAGAGCATATCGTGGTCACGCGTACGCCGGGCTACGAGGCCCCGGGGGCAGCCGTCGCAAACTCGCTGGAAGCCGCGCTGGCACTGTGCGCTGGGGAGCCGGTGGTGTTCGTCACCGGCGGGCAGGAGCTATTCGCCGAGGCGATGCCGCTCGCCGCCGGGCTGGTGCTGACAGAAATCCACCGGGACTACGAAGGCGATACCTGGTTTCCCAAGTTCGACCGTTCACGGTG
This sequence comes from Burkholderiales bacterium, assembly GCA_035689325.1. Lineage (GTDB taxonomy): Bacteria > Pseudomonadota > Gammaproteobacteria > Burkholderiales > SG8-39 > SCGC-AG-212-J23. Next base: position 17,977 of record DASSLQ010000134.1, read on the forward strand.
GCGCGAGACGCAACGCGAGCCCCACTCTGCGCCCGATGGGACGAAGTTCGACTTCGTGCTCTACGAGCCTACTGCTTAGACTCGAAGACGCGCACTTCAGGCAGCGGGAAGCCGTTGAACTGGCTCGCATACGCCGTGGTGTAGGCGCCGGCGTTGCGGATATAGATGAAGTCGCCTTCCTGGAGATCGGAGGGCAGCGGCTCTTCGCGCATCACAACGTCGACGGAGTCGCACGTCGGCCCGCCGACCGTCCAAGGCACGTCCGGGCCGGAACGGTCGGTGCGGATCTTGTACTTCAGCCCTTCGCTCGCCTCGATCACCCCGCCGAACAGGCCGGCGTCCCAGTGCATCCAGCGCTTGCCGGCGCGCGTAGCGGTGCCGAGCACCCGGCACACGAAGTAGCCGGCGTCGGACACAAGATAGCGGCCCGGCTCGGCGACGACCTGCGTGTCCTCGGGGAAGGCCTTGAGGCCTTCGTTTACCACCGTGCCGATCATCTCGATCGACGGGATGGGCTTGACGTGCCGCACCGGGAAGCCGCCCCCGATGT
>DASSLQ010000135.1:0-5070 GCA_035689325.1 Burkholderiales bacterium
TGGGAAGCCTTCAGCAGACGATCGAGCTCGTCTGCGTTGCTGCCGAGCACGCGGTCCTGGCCGAGCGCCTGCTCGCGCGCTACACCGCTCACGGCGACGTAGGCAGCATTGATATCGACCACGCGGAACTCGGCGTCGCGCAGCACCATCAGGTCCTCGGCGGCGTTGAAAATGGTGCGGTATTGCTCCTCGCTTGCGCGCAGTGCCGCCTCGGCGCGCTTGCGCTCGCTGATGTCGCGTCCGACGTAGAGCACGTGCGGGGTGCCGCGGTAGCGCATCGGCACGCCGCGCAGCTCCATGTCGAACGATGGGCCCTCCTTCGGCCGGCTCTCGGTCTCGCACTGCACCGGCTCGCCGGCGAGCGCGCGCTGATGCAGCGCACGGATTGCCGCCTCGCTCTGCGGCGGGTTGGTGACGAGCCGATCCCAGCCGAGCAGCTCCTCGCGCGAATAGCCGCTCATGGCGACGAACGCCGGGTTGACATCGACGATGCGGAACTCGGCATCGCGCAGCACCATGCCGTCGGCGGCGGCGTTGAAGATGGCGCGGTACTGCTCCTCGCTCGCGCGCAGCGCGGTCTCGGCCTGCTTGCGCTCGCTGATGTCGCGGCAGATGTAGAGCACGTGCGGCCGGCCCTGATACTGCAGGGGAATGCAGCGCAGCTCGAGGTCGACCATGGCGCCGCCGTGGGCGATGCGCCGTACCTCGGTGTGTGCCGCGGCTCCGCCGAGCACCTCGCGGTGGCGCGCCCTGATCGACGCGAGCACCTCCGGCGGCGCCTTGAAGGCGAGCACCGAATTGCGTCCGATGACCTGCTCGCGCGGCAGGCCCGTCATCTTGAGGTAGGCCGGGTTGACGTCGACGATGCGGAACTCGGCGTCACGCAGCACGAGCGCGTCCGCCGTCGCGTTGAACATGTCGCGGTAGCGCGCCTCGGAGTCGCGCAGCGCCGCCTCGGTGCGCTTGCGCTCGGTGATGTCGCGCATGATGCCGCTCACGCCGCGCACGGAGCCGTCCGGCCCACGCAGCGGGAAGAGCGACGAGTGATAAGCGCGCCGCTCGCCGCCGACCTGGAACTCGTCCTCGACCTCGATGCCGCGTCCCTCGTCGAGCACGCGCCGGTCGCTCTTCGCCACGCATTCGCCGATCTCGCGGCCGAACACCTCCTCGGCGGTGCGGCCGATGATGGCGCTGTGCTCGAGCCCGGCGACGCGCGCGAACTGGCGGTTCACGAACAGGTAGCGACCCGCCAGGTCCTTGGTGAAGATGATGGACGGCGAGTGGTCGAGGACCTGTACGAGGTCGCTGTCGGCGCTCACGCCGGGCAGTCTACGCCGCGGCCGAGGGCTCGCGAGCGCCGTTACCCCGCGGCAACCATTGAAACGCCGCTGTTACAAAGCGTCGGCAGGGACGTACATGTAGCCGGCGCCGCGCACCGTGCGGATGGCGCGCGGGTGATCGGGATCGTCCTCGACCTTGCGCCGCAGGCGCGCGATGCGGATGTCGATCGAGCGGTCGTAGGGCTCCCATCCGCGGTTGCGCGTGAGGCTGAGCAGCCGGTCGCGCGTCAGCACCTGGTTCGGGTGCTCGATGAAGGCCTTGAGAAGCTCGAAGTCCATCGACGTGATCGGCACCTCGCGGCCCTTCGCATCCGACAGCTGGTGCGAGCGCAAATCGAGCAAGCATCTGCCGATGTTGATGCGGGGCGGCGCCGCCGCCGCGCGCGCCCCCGGCGCCTTGGCTTCCAGCCTGCGTAATACGCTCTTCAGCCGCGCGCGCAGCTCGCGCAGGTCGAACGGCTTCGCGATGTAGTCGTCGGCGCCGACTTCCAGCCCCGCGACCCGATCGACGATGTCATCCGCCGCGGTAACCATGATGATGCCGACGTCGTAGTGCTCGCGCACGTAGCGCGCGAGCGTCAGGCCGTCCTTCCCCGGCATGCGAACGTCGAGCAGCACGACCGAGGGCAGCGCGCGCTCGAGCTCGGCGCGCATCGCGTCGCCGCCGTCGGCGAGCGCCACCTCGTAGCCGTGCTCGCCGAGGTACTGCGCGAGCATGTCGCGTACCGTCCGGTCGTCGTCGACCACCAGGATGCGTGTTGCCATGGCGACGAGTATACAAGCCGGCAACAAGCTGTTTCCAACGCGAAGTAACGCCGTAACGCAAGCTCGCTACCTTGCGCGCATGCAATCCGTTATGAAAACGCTCGCCGCCGCTTGGAAGCGCATCGTCTTTGCAGCACGTCGCACGGCGCCGCCACCGCTCGATGCGCGCACGCTGCGCGATATCGGCATCGAGTCCTATCAGCCCGGACTCGCGGAGCGCATTCACGAATCGAAGCGTCTCGCGGCGCTGTTATGAACCGCCCCGTTGATCGCCTTGCCGCCGGCTGCATCGCGCTGCTCGCGACGCTGGCGACGGTCTGGAGCGTCGCCACCGCCGCCTATCCCGAGGCCGCCGCGAAAACCATCGCGCCGCATGCGAGCGCCCTTACGCCATGCCGGCCCGGATGAGAGCGCTTTTCCTCACGGTGCTGCTCGCCGGCGCCGGTGCAGCCCTGGCGCAAGAGACCATGCCCGACGCGCTGGTGCGCAGCATTACGGACGACGTCGTCGCTACAGTGAAACGCGACCAGGCGATCCAGGCGGGCGACAGCGGCAGGCTCGCCGAGCTGGTCGAGGCGCGCATCCTGCCGCACTTCGACTTCCGACGCACGACGCAGATCGCGATGGGCGCGTACTGGCGTCACGCGACGCCGGAGCAGCAGGAGCAACTGACGCGCGAATTCCGCACGCTGCTCGTGCGCACTTACTCCGGCGCGCTCGCGAGCTACCGCGACCAGGCGATCGAGGTGCGACCCTTGCGCATGCGGCCCGGCGACACCGAGGTCACCGTGCGCTCGCTCGTGCGCCAGGCGGGGGCCGAGCCGGTCCAGATCGAGTACGACATGGAACGCACGGCAAGCGACTGGAAGGTGTTCGACGTGCGCGTCAGCGGCATCAGCCTCGTTGCCACCTACCGCACGAGCTTCGCTGAGGAAGTGCGCAACCACGGCATCGACGGACTCATCCAGGCGCTCGCCGCCAAGAACCGCAGCGCCGTCAGGGTTTCGAGCCGGACATGATCGCCCCTACGATGAGGTCCGGTTCCCGCCGCGCATAGGGACTCTGACCCTCAGGCGGGATGTCGATTTGGGCGGGCGCCGAACGACATAGGGAAGGAGACGACCCTGGTCCCAGAACCTTCAGCCCTTGACGCCTTTCCTGCGCGGCGTGGAGGCGAGCAGCCGCTCGGCGAGCGCGTAGACGCGCTTGCCCGGCCCCTCGCGACCGACACTCTGCAGGGTGACGCGCGCCCCTTCGACGAGCAGAAACAGCTCGTCGGCGATCTGCTCGGGCCTGGCGTAGCCCGCGGCGCGCACCAGCGCGACCAGGCGCTCGCGCTGCCGGCGCTTGTGCGCCTCGATCACGCGACGGGCCGGATGGCGCGGCTCGGCGAGCTCCACCGCGGCGTTGGCCAGGGCGCAGCCCCGGCCGCTGCCCTCGGCGGCGAACTCGCAGGCGCGCTTGAGCATGTAGTGCAGCTGCGCATCGGCATCCCCGGGGTGCGCGGCGCTTGCCTGGTCCCAGAGTCCTTCGCCTTCCTGCGCGAGCGTGGAAAGATACGCCGCGACCAGCTCATCCTTGGAGGAGAAGTGGCGATAGAGCGTCATCTTGTTGGTGCCGGCCGCGCTGGCGACGAGCTCCACGCTCACCGCCTTGATGCCGTCGCGGTAGAACAGTTCGCGCGCGGCCTGCAGGATGCGTTCCCGCGGCGGCGGCGTGACGCCGCGTTTCAGACGAGGCTGGCTTGACAAGCGATGTTACCCATCAGTACCATCGATGTTACTACCCAGTAACATCGCTCGCAAGCCCATTCCCGAGGAGTCGTTGATGCCGATCCGCTCGCTACTCGCTCTGCTGCCCGCGCTCGTGGTCGGCGCCTGCGGCCAGTCCAACGGCTCGGAGAAGAAGGGCGGCCATCCCGGCATGGGCATGCCACCGCCCGAAGTGAGCGTCGAGACCGTGACGCCGCGCACGCTGCCGCTTTCCTTCGAGTACGTCGGCCAGACCGCCGGCTCGCGCGAGGTGGAAGTACGCGCGCGCGTGAGCGGCATCCTCCTCAAGCGCAACTTTGCGGAGGGCATGGCGGTCAGGGAGGGCCAGTCGCTCTACACCATCGATCCGGCGCCGTTCGAGGCCGCCGTGGCGCGCTCGGAAGCCGACGTCGGCGCCGCCCAGGCGCGCTACGAGCAGGCCAAGCGCAACGCCGCGCGCCTGGCGCCGCTTTATGCCGAGAAGGCGGTCAGCCAGAAGGAGCACGACGACGCCGTCTCGGCGGAGGAGATCGGCGCCGCCGACCTCAAGGCGGCGCGCGCGCGGCTGGTCACGGACAAGCTCAACCTCAGCTATACCAAGGTCGAGGCGCCGGTGTCGGGCCTCGCCAGCCGCTCGCTGCGCTCCGAGGGCTCGCTCGTCGAGGGGCCGCAGACGCTCCTCACCACCGTCGTGCAAACGCAGCCGATCTGGGTCAACTTCGGCATTCCGGATAACGAGGCGGCGGAGTTCGCGAAAGAGGTGCAGGCGGGCCGCATCGTGCTGGCGAAGAACGGCCAGTTCGAGGTGGCGCTCAGGCGCGCCGACGGCTCGATGTACGAGCCCACCGGCAAGCTCAACTTCTCCGACGTGCGCGTTTCCACCAACACCGGCACGCGCGAGGCGCGCGCCGAGCTGCCCAATCCGCAGGCGGTGCTGCGTCCCGGCGAGTTCGTGCGCGTGATCCTGCGCGGCGCGACGCGCCCCAACGCGCTCACCGTGCCGCAGCGCGCGGTGCTCGAAGGCCCGCAGGGCAAGTTCGTCTATATCGTGGACGAGAACGGCACGGCGCAGCCGCGCCCGATCGAGGTCGGCGACTGGGCGGGCGACGCGTGGATCGTCAACAAGGGCATCCAGCCCGGCGACCGCGTGATCACCGAGGGGCTGATGCGCCTTGGGCCGGGCGCGCCGGTGCGCATCGCCGACGCCAATGCAA
>DASSLQ010000136.1:0-6803 GCA_035689325.1 Burkholderiales bacterium
GCATGTGCTTGTTCGACTCGTTCTGCACGCAGGAGATCGACTCGACGCCGCCGGCGACGATGATGTCCGCTTCACCGGCGATGATGCGCTGCGCGGCCAGCGCAATCGTCTGCAGGCCGGAGGAGCAGAAGCGATTGACCGTGGCGCCCGGCACGCTCACCGGGCAGCCGGCGCGCAGCGCCACCTGTCGGCCGAGATTGAACCCGGTCGCGCCCTCCGGAAAAGCGCAGCCGATGAGCACGTCGTCGACCTGGCCGGGTTCGATGTGCGCCCGCTCGATCGCCGCGCGCACGACGTGTGCGCCCATCGTCGCGCCGTGGGTCATGTTGAACGCGCCGCGCCAGCTCTTGGCGAGCCCGGTGCGCGCGGCGGAAACGATCACGGCGTCGGGCATGGCTTTCCTTCAGTCGTTGAACGTCTTGCCCTCGGCCGCGAGCTTCGCGAGCAGCGGGGCAGGCTTCCAGAATCCGGGATCGCCGCGCGCAAGCCTCGGATCGGCGGCGAAGCGCCGCATCGCGCGGACCACGTTGTACAGGCCCACCGTGTCGGCATGGAACATCGGTCCGCCACGGTAGCGCGGAAAGCCATAGCCGGTGAGGTAGACGACGTCGATGTCCGACGCGCGCAGCGCGATCCCTTCGTCGAGGAGCTGCGCGCCCTCGTTGACGAGCGCGTAGACGCAACGCTGCACGATTTCCTCCTCGCCGATCTGGCGCGGCTCGAGCCCGCGCTCGCGGCGATACTCGGCGATGAGCGCGTCGACGGCCGGGTCGGGGAGGGCCTCGCGCCGTCCCGGCTCGTAGCGGTACCAGCCGGCGCCGGTCTTCTGGCCGAACCGACCCGACTCGCAGAGCCGGTCGGCGATCCGCGAATACACGACACCCGGTTTCTCGACGTAGCGCCGCTTGCGGATCGACCAGCCGATGTCGTTGCCCGCGAGATCGCTGACCCGGAACGGGCCCATTGCCATGCCGAAGCGCTCCAGCGCGCGATCGACCTGCTGTGGCGAAGCGCCTTCGTCGAGCAGGAACAGCGCCTGCCGCACGTACTGCTCGAGCATGCGGTTGCCGATGAAGCCGTCGCAGACCCGGGCGACGACCGCGGTCTTGCCGATGCGCTTCGCCAGCTGCATCGCGGACACCAGCACGGCGTCGGAGGTCTTCGCGCCGCGCACCACCTCGAGCAGCTTCATCACGTGCGCGGGGCTGAAGAAATGCATCCCAATCAAGTCCTGCGGGCGTTGCGTCGCCGCGGCGATGCGGTCGAGATCGAGGGTCGAGGTGTTGCTGGCGAGAATGGCGCCGGGCTTCGCGCGGCGGTCGAGCTCGCGGAAGACGCCGAGCTTCACGTCCATGTCCTCGAACACCGCCTCGATGACGAGATCGGCTTGCGCGATGTCGTCGTAGCCGAGCCCGGGCTCGACTCGGGCGAAGGTACGTTCCGCGGCGGCCGCGTCGACTTTGCCCCGCTTGACCGCTGCCTCGACGTTGCGGCGGATCGAAGCCATGCCGCGGTCGAGCGCCTCCTGCTTGGCCTCGACGAGTGTCACCGGCAGGCCGGCGCTTGCCAGGCTCGTCGCGATGCCGCTCCCCATCGTCCCCGCACCGATGACCGCGGCCCGCTCGATCGGGCGGGCGCGTGCGTTCTCGTCGACACCGGGGATGCGCGCCGCCGCGCGCTCGGCGAAGAAGGCGTGGCGCAGTCCGCGCGACTCCGGACTCTCCAAGAGCTGGACGAACAGCTCGCGCTCGATGCGCACGCCTTCTTCGAACGGCTTCAGCGCGGCCGCCACGGCATCGATGCATTTGAGCGGCGCGGGATAGCCGGCGCTGACCGCGGCCACGGTGGTGCGCGCGAACTGCAGGAACGCTTCGGCGTTCGGCTCGCGCAGCGCGACGTCGCGCAGCCGCTTGGCGGGACGGCCCTCCGCGACGATGCGGCGAGCGAAGGCGAGGGCGGCGGCGAGCGCGTCGCCGTCGACGACCTCGTCGAAGAGCGCGGCGCCGCGAAGCTTTGCGGCGGGCACGGTGGCGCCCGACACGATCATGTTGAGCGCTGCTTCCAGCCCGAGCGCACGCGGCAGCCGCTGGGTGCCGCCGGCGCCGGGGAGGATCCCGAGCTTCACTTCCGGCAGCGCGATCGAAGCGCCGGCAGTCGCGACGCGGAAATGGCAGCCGAGCGCGAGCTCGAGGCCCCCGCCCATGCAGGTGCCGCCGATCGCCGCGATCACGGGCTTCTGGCTCGCTTCGACCGCAGCGATAAGCGTCGGTAGATTCGGCTCGGCGCGCGCCTTCGGCGTGTTGAACTCGCGAATGTCGGCGCCCGCCGAGAAGAGCCCGTGGGCGCCGGTGAGCACGATCGCCCGCACGGAACCGTCGCCGAGTGCGCGATCGACGCCCTGGGCGGCAGCCACGCGCGTCTCGTACGACAGCCCGTTGACGGGAGGATGGTCGAGCGTGATGACGGCGATGCCGTCGTCGATCTGGAAGCGGGCGGTGATGATCGTTCTCCTCGCGGACGCGCAGCAAGCTTAGCAGGCGAATGCAGGGTCCGTCACCGCTACACCTCCAGCCACTCTCGCCGCACCGCCTGATCTGCGGCCAGCGCCTGCGGTGCGCCCTCGAACACGATGCGGCCGTGGCCCATGACGTAGACCCGCTGCGAGATCGCCAGCGCGATGGTGAGCTTCTGCTCGATCAGCAGGATCGCCGTGCCGCGCTGCGCGATCTCGCCCAGGAGACCGCGCAGCAGCTCCACGAGCATCGGCGCCAGGCCTTCGGTCGGCTCGTCGATCATGATGAGGTCCGGATCGCCCATCAGCGTCCGGCAGATGGTCAGCAGCTGCTGCTCGCCTCCGGAAAGCACGCCGCCCGGCGCGTCGGCGCGCTCGCGCAGCAGCGGAAAGCGCGCGAAGGTCTCCTCGAACGACCAACGCGGCGAGCGCTGGCGCTGCCGCACCGGCTTCACCCCGAGAAGAAGATTCTCCCGCACGGTCAGCTCCGGAAAGATGGCGCGGTCTTCCGGGACGTAGCCCAGGCCGCGGCGCGCGATCTCGTGCGCCTTGAGACCGTCGATGCGCTCGCCCTGGAAGCGGACGACGCCGACGGGCGGGATGAGGCCCATGATGGTCTTGATCGCCGTCGATCGGCCCGCGCCGTTGCGGCCGAGCAGGCTCACGATCTCTCCGGCCGCCACGCGGCACGAGATGCCTTGGAGGACGTGGCTCTTGCCGTAGTAGGCGTGCAGGTCTTCCACTTCAAGCATGGCCAGCCGTCCCGAGGTAGGCGGCCTGCACCGCCCCGTTCTCGCGGATGCGCGCCGGCGCGTCGGTGGCGATGATCTCGCCGTAGACCAGGACCGAGATCCGGTCGGCGAGATCGAACACCACGCTCATGTCGTGCTCCACCATGACGAGCGTGCGGCCCGCCGAGATGCCGCGGATGAGCGCCACCGCGCGCGCCGCCTCCGCGCGGCTCATGCCGGCGGTCGGCTCGTCCAGAAGTATCAGCTTCGCATCGCCGGCGATGGTGATCCCGATTTCGAGCGCGCGCTGCTCGGCGTAGGTCAGCACGCCGGCGCGCACGTTGCGCCGGTCCCGGAGGCCGATCTCCTCGAGTACCTGCTCGGCGCGGGCGTTGACCTTCTGGAGCTGCGCCACGTCGCGCACGAACGAGTAGCGGCAGCCGAGCGACCAGAGCAGCCCGCAGCGGATGTTCTCGAATACGGTGAGCCGTGGAAAGATATTGGTGACCTGGAAGCTGCGGGCGAGCCCGAGACGGTAGATTTCCTGCGGCGTGCGCCGTCCGATCGGCGTACCATCGAGGCGGATCGATCCCGAGGTCGGGGCGAACCGGCCGCTTACGAGGTTGAACAGCGTCGACTTGCCGGCCCCGTTCGGGCCGATGATCGCGTGCCGCTCGCCGGCGAAGACGTCGAGCGATACGCCGCGAAGCACCGGCGTCGCGCCGAAGCGCATGTGCACGTTTTCGAGCTGCAGGGCGCAGCGGGGCACGCCGTGGCTCATCGGGCGGGTCGCGGCGCGGCGGGCGATTTGGCTTGCTCGCTCGCCTCGGTCCACGCGCGCTTCACCCGCGCCAGGCTGGGCCGCAGGAGCAGCGCGCCGATGACGAGGAGCGCGAGCGCGGCGAGCCATGGCCACGGCGTCGACGTGTCGAGATTGCGGCCGAGGAGCCGGACGGTCGCGCCCGCGTCGGGCTGCGTCGCCCGCCGGTAGTTGATCTCGAGGAGTGCAATGGCGCCGCAGGCGGCGAGGGTGAAGGGAACGGCCGCGATCGCGTAGGCGCCCAGCACGGCCCAGAAGGCCCGCGACCTCACAATGCCGCGGTGTACGAGCAGCAGTCCGGACAGTCCTCCGGGCGCGAAGAGCACCATCGCGATGAAGAACAGGCCGACGTACAGCTGCCAGGCGCCGGTGTAATCGGACAGGCTGGCCTGCAGCCAGGTGATGACCACGGCGCCCAGCACGGCACCGAAGAAGTGCTGCACGCCGCCGATGTAGACCATGAGCAGCACGGCGCCCGACCGGCCGGCGCCGACCGCTTCCGCCGCGACGATCTCGTAGTTGAGCGCGTGCAATCCGCCGGCGAGCCCGGCGAACATCGCCGCGACGGAGAAGGCGACGAAGCGCACGCGTACCGGATCGTAGCCCACGAAGGCCGCGCGCTCCGGGTTGTCGCGCACGGCGTTGCACATCCGTCCCACGGGCGTGCGCAGGAAGGCCGCGAGCAGGAGCGCCGAGACCATCGCCCAAAAGGCGATCACGTAGTAGACCTGGATCTGCGGCCCGAAGGTGAAACCGAACGGGTGCGGCCCCAGGCCTCGGTTGGCGGTGATGCCTTCCTCGCCGCCGGAGAAGCTCTGCAGGATGCGCATGGCCGCGAACACCAGCTCGCCGATGCCGAGCGAGATCAGCGCGAACACCACGCCCGCCCGCCGGACGGTGACCGCACCGAACAGCATGCCGAAGCAGAGTCCCGCGGCGGCGCCCGCGAGCGGAACCAGCGGCATGGGGATGGGCAGGCCCCCGTCGATCGCCCGCATGAGATGGATGCTGGCGTAGGCGCCGAGGCCGAAATATACGGCGTGGCCGAAGGAGAGCAATCCGGTCTGGCCCAGCAGCAGGTTGTACGAGAGCGCGAACACCGCCGCGATCCCCATCTGCGAGAGCAGCGAGCGGCCGAAGTTGCCGTCCAACCCCGGCACGTACGGAAGCACGGCGAGCGCCACGGCCGCAGCGAGCCACGGCGCGCCGCGCAGCGAGGCGAGCGCATGCGTGATCGGCGGCCGATCCGCCGCCGCGCCGGCGAGCCCATCGGCTTTCATGCTTCGCGGGTGCCCAAAAGCCCCCGTGGGCGAAGGATGAGCATCACCACCAGCAGCAGATAGGGAATCATCGGTGCGGCCTGCGCCAGCTTCACCGCAGCGAGCTCGTGGAACGGCGAGTCGCTCGCCAGCGTGACGTGCATGGCCGAAAACAGATCGAGCAGCGAGTAGTCCAGCGCCACCGCGAAGGTCTGCACGATGCCGATCAGCATCGAAGCCAAAAAGGCTCCGCCGATCGAGCCCAGGCCTCCGACGACGATGACGACGAACACGATCGGTCCCAGGGCCGCCGCCATGTTGGGCTCGGTCAGGAGCGCGAAGCCGCCGATCACGCCCGCGAGCGCGGCCAGCGCGCTGCCGATCGCGAACACCAGAACGAAGATCCTCGGCACGTCGTGCCCGAGCGCGGCCACCATCTCCGGGTGCGTGAGCGCCGCCCGGATGACCAGCCCCAGCCGCGTGCGGCGGAAGGCGAAGTAGAGAAAGGCGAACATGCCCACCGAAATCGCCATCATCAGGACCTTGTAGGCGGGATAGCTGGTGCCGAAGATCCAGAACGCCGGAAAGTCGATCGCCGCCGGAACGCGGTTCTCGATCGGGTTGCGGCCCCAGATCATGACGACGCATTCGACGATCACGTAGGCGAGTCCGAACGTGAACAGGATCTCGGCGACGTGACCCTGGCGATGCACGTGCCGCAGTCCGTAGCGCTCGATCAGCGCGCCAATCGCGGCCACCACCAGCGGGGCGATCACCAGCGCCGGCCAGAAGCCGATCCACCGGCCGATCTGGTAGGAGAAGTAGGCGCCGAGCATGAACATGCTGGCATGCGCGAAGTTGAGCACGCCCATCAGGCTGAAGATCAGCGTGAGGCCGCTCGACACCATGAACAGCAGCAGCCCGTAGACGACTCCGTTTAGGAGCGAGAAGGTGACGATCTCGAGCATGGATCTCCCCGCGCAAGCGGGAAATGTAGGGCCGGATTCATCCGGCCGGCGCTCGCGCGCGAATGAATTCGCGCCTACATCCCGCTTACGCGGGAATGACGATCAAGGGCTGGGCCGCTGCATCTGGCACGTCGTCGCCATGGCCGTGTCCTTCGCCTCGACCCGGGCGTCGGTGCGGAAGCCCAGACCGGTCTGCTCGGCGTCGTGCTTGACGTGGTCGGTGAAGGTGGCGACGAACAGCGGCTGCAACAGCTGATGATTGTCGGCGCGCATCTCGACTTCGCCGACGCTGGTCGTGAATTTCATGCCTTCAAGCGCGCGGGCGACCTTGATCGGATCGTTCGACTTGGCCTTCGTCGCCGCGGCGGCGAACATGCCGAATGCGGTGTTGAGCCGGTAGTAGTTGAACTCGTCCTCCTTGCCGGTGAAGCGCTTCTTGAACGCGACCACGTCGGGATCGAGCTCGGGCGTCACGTTGGTGTGATACGAAGTGACGACCTTGACCACGTCCTT
>DASSLQ010000137.1:0-10532 GCA_035689325.1 Burkholderiales bacterium
CGGCTGCAACGACGCCCGAAGAGAAAGCGCGGCGCGCGCGCTTCCTTCAGGGTCGCGGGTTCTCGATGCACGTCATCCAGCGCCTCGTACTGCGCGGCGAGGACTGACGCTTAGAAACTCACGGCCAGCCCGACCGCCCAGCCGGTCACGTGGTCGCCGGTCTTGTAGCGCACCAGTAGCCGCGTGCGCGTGACGTAGGCGTCGTACTTGCTCGTGTCGAGCTCGAGGCCCGCGCCGAACGAGTTCACGTAAACGAAACCCAGCGCGCCCTCGAGATCCCCGAGAAACCGGGTGTAGGCGTACTCGAGCACGTAGCGCACCGGCCGCTCGAGAGCGACCCAGCCGGTGGGCGCACGATAGCGCGACCAGAACGAGGCGCTCTGAGCGGTGGAGTTCCCCTGCACCGCGCTCGAACTCTGGAAGCTCTCGAGATGAATGTTGCTGTAGCGCAGCTCCGCATCGATCTCGTCCTCGGGCCCATAGCGCTCGTAGTCGAGCATGACCGAGCCGCCGATCCCGGCCGCGTTGAGGTGACCTTGGCGCAGGAAGTCGATCGTCCGGCTGCCGGGCTGGGGGAGAGCGGCGGTCGATTCGCTTTCCACCCGGCCCAGCGAAAGGTTGAAGATCGGCCGGATCACCAGGTGGCGCGCGAGCGGAAAATCCCATCCGATCCCGCCCGTCGCGAGCACGCTGTCCCAGTTGACCCGAATGTTTTGCGTGATGCCGGCCTCGCTGTCGGCGAACGTCGGATCGTAACGTCCGTACGCCAGAGTGCCCTCGAGGTACAGCGGCCGGCGCTCGAGTGTCCCGCCGCCGCTGATGGACGTCTGCCGGAAGTACGGGTTCCCGGCGCTCTGGTCGCTGATGGAGAGCGAGCCCGTCGTGACATCCGGCGTGACGGCGAATCCCATCAACGTCAGCACGGCGTTGGCCCGCTTCTGCAGATCGGCGTCGCTCACCGTCTGCGCGAGCGACGGTCCCGCCGCGAGTATCGCCATCGCGCACACCATTGAGCGCCGGCCGACCATGATCGAAAGACTACCGCTTTGTCCCGTCGTCTATTTTTTCATGCGTTGTACACCGTGCAGCGTCGCTGCGCGTTCATCCCCCTGCAGGCTTACCTGCAGAGGGGAGGTGAACGATATGGAACAAGCACAGGCATTGGCGGTGGTGCGCTCGCTCGCGAACGGTGTCGATCCGGAAACGGGCGAAGTGTTCCCGGCCGAGAGCGCGTACCAGCGGCCTCTCGTCGTGCGCGCGCTCTACGAAGCCGCGTCGGCGCTCGAGCGCATGGAGCGCTTCGAGCGCAGGAAGGCGCAGCTGCCGGCGAAGACCGGCGAGCCCTGGACCGAGGAAGAGGATCGCAAGCTGCTCGCGTCCTTCGACGCCGGTCGCGCGCTGCAGGAATTGGCGGCGGCGCATGAGCGCACGATGGCGGCGGTGAGGGCGAGGCTGCTGAAGTACGGCCGCATCAACGCATAAAGGTGGCGCAGAAGCTCGCCTAAGTGCAGCGGCGACTCACCGGGGCGTCCGCGGCGCTCCGGGTTTTTTGCGGCGCTGCAGTAGAATGAGCCGATGAAGTCGAGCGACATCCGCACGAGCTTCCTCGAGTTTTTCAGCTCGAAGGGCCACACGATCGTGCCGTCGAGCTCGCTCGTGCCGGCGAACGACCCGACGCTGCTCTTCGTCAACTCCGGCATGGTGCAATTCAAGGACGTTTTTCTGGGGAAGGAAAAGCGTCCGTACAAGAGAGCCACCACCGCGCAGCGCTCGCTGCGCGCCGGCGGCAAGCACAACGATCTCGAGAACGTCGGCTACACCGCGCGCCATCACACGTTCTTCGAGATGCTGGGCAACTTCTCGTTCGGCGATTACTTCAAGAGGGATGCAATCGCCTTCGCCTGGGAACTCCTCACCAAGGTGTACAAGCTGTCGCCCGAGCGGCTCTGGACCACGGTGTACCAGACCGACGACGAGGCGTACGAGCTCTGGACCAAGATGGTCGGCGTGCCGCGCGAGCGCTGCGTGCGCATCGGCGACAAGCCCGGCGGTGCCAAATTCCAGTCCGACAACTTCTGGCAGATGGCGGATACCGGGCCCTGCGGCCCGTGCAGCGAGATCTTCTACGACCACGGGCCCGGCATCGAGGGCGGGCCGCCGGGGTCGCCGGAGGCCGAAGGCGACCGCTACATCGAGATCTGGAACCTCGTCTTCATGCAGTACAACATGGAGAGAAGCGGCGACTCGCCCATCCTGCAGCCGCTGCCGAAGCCCTCGGTCGACACCGGCATGGGCCTGGAGCGCATCGCCGCGGTGCTGCAGGGCAAGCACTCCAACTACGAGATCGACCTCTTCCAGGACCTGATCAAGGCCGCCGCCCGGGAAACGCATGCGCGGGATTTGAAAAGCCCGTCGCTCAACGTCATCGCGGACCACATCCGCGCCTGCAGCTTCCTCGTGGTCGACGGCGTGATTCCCGGCAACGAAGGCCGCGGCTACGTGCTGCGGCGGATCATCCGCCGCGCGATCCGCCATGGCTACAAGCTCGGCCAGAAGCAGCCGTTCTTCTATCGCCTGGTGCCGGATCTCGACCGCGCCATGGGCGACGCGTATCTCGAGTTGCGCAGCGCCAAGGAACGCGTCGCCGACGTGCTCAAGCAGGAAGAGGAACGCTTCGCCGAGACGCTGGAGAACGGCATGGGCGTGCTGGAATCGGCGCTCGCGTCCGGCGAAAAGCTGCTGGACGGCGAGACCGTCTTCCGGCTCTACGACACGTTCGGTTTTCCGGTGGATCTCACCGCCGACATCTGTCGCGAGCGCGGCGTGATGATCGACATGGCGGGCTTCGAGGCGGCCATGGCGCAGCAGCGCGAGCGCGCGCGCGCCGCGTCCAAGTTCGCCATGGCTGCGGCGCTCGAATATTCCGGCGGCAGGACCGTGTTTCACGGCTACGAGAAGCTGGTGCATTCGGGCAAGATCGTCGCGCTGTATCGCGAGGGCGCGCAGGTGCAAAGCATCAAGAGCGGCGAAACGGGCACCGTGGTGCTCGACGAGACGCCCTTCTACGCGGAAGCCGGCGGGCAGGTGGGCGATCGCGGCGAGATCGTCGGCTCCGCGGGCACGTTCGCGGTAGACGATACGCAGAAGATCCAGGCGGAGGTCTACGGTCATCACGGCACGATGCGAACCGGCACGCTGAAGGTCGGCGACCGCGTCGAGGCGCGCGTCGACCAGGTGCTGCGCGAGCGCACCATGCGCAACCATTCCGTCACCCACCTGATGCACAAGGCACTGCGCGAGGTGCTCGGGCAGCACGTGCAGCAGCGTGGCTCGCTGGTCGACGCCGACAAGACGCGCTTCGATTTCTCGCACAACAAGCCGCTCGGCGACGACGAGATTCGCAAGGTCGAGATGCTGGTGAACGCCGAGATCCTCGCGAATACGCCGACGCGCGCGCAGGTCATGCCGATCGAGCAGGCGAAGCGCTCGGGCGCGGTGATGCTGTTCGGCGAGAAGTACGGCGACGAGGTGCGCGTGCTCGACATCGGCTCCTCGCGCGAGTTCTGCGGCGGCACGCATGTCGCGCGCACCGGCGACATCGGCCTCTTCAAGATCTACGCGGAGGGCGGCATCGCGGCCGGCATCCGCCGCGTCGAGGCGACCACCGGCCTCACGGCGCTCGCCATGATCAACGCGCAGCTCGACGAATTCCGCGAGGTGGCGCGCTCGCTGCGCGCGCAGCCCGGGCCGGGCATGGCGGTCAAGGCAGCCGGCGGGTTGCTCGAGGAGAAAAAGGCGCTGGACAAGGAAGTCCTGCGCCTGCGCTCCAAGCTCCTCTCCGGGCAGGGCGCCGATCTAAGCTCGCAGGCGGTGGAGGTCAAGGCGAAGGACGGGCAGGTGACGCGCGTGCTCGCCGTGACGCTCGATGACGCCGACCCGAAGACCATGCGCGAGACGGTCGATCGGCTGAAGGACAAGCTGAAATCCGCGGCGATCGTGCTCGGCGCGGTGAACGACGGCAAGGTGTCGCTCATCGCCGGCGTCACGGCGGATCTCACCTCGAAGGTGAAGGCGGGCGAGCTCGTGAACTACGTTGCCCAGCAAGTGGGCGGCAAGGGCGGCGGGCGCCCCGATATGGCGCAGGCCGGCGGCACCAACCCGGGCGCGCTTGCGGGCGCGCTGCAGTCGGTGCGCTCCTGGGTCGAACAGCGGGTCTAGAGACACTCGTGTCGTTCCCGCGAAAGCGGGAACCCAGCACTTGGAAAAACTGGGCCCCCGCTTGCGCGGGGGCGACCGATACGGGCTTTACTTAGAAGCCGATCTTCTGCCGGCGGCTGCCGCGGCCGGGCTGCACGTCGTCGGGCCGCATCTCGCTGCGGCCGGCCAGCTTCGCGTTGCCGAAGGCCGATTGCACGGCGCGGCGCATCTCGCGCGGCGGCAGCGAGGCGAGCTTCGCCAGCGTGTTGTCGCTCGGCGCCTCGGGAAATTGCCGGCCCCAGTCGTGCGCGTTGCGCACTTCGCTGTAGATGATGCCCGCGATGCGCAGTGAGCCCGCCTCATCGGGCGGATCGATCTCATAGACGTTGAGGCGGTTGAGCAGCGGCTCCGGGATGCGCGCGGCGTCGTTGGCGGTTGCAAGCCAAACGGCACCGGAGGCGTCGATCGGCAGCTCGACGAATTCGTCGATGAAGCGCGTCGCCGTCTCCTGCTCAAGGAGCTCGTACAGCGCGCCCAGCGGATCGTATTGCCCATCGGTGCTCGCCTTGTCGAGCTCGTCGACGACGATCACCGGGTTCGCGTATTCGCCGTTGAGGAAGGTGTCGAAAACCTTGCCGGGCTTCGCGTTCTTCCATTGCGAGGAGGCGCCCGAGAGCACCCAGCCCGCAGTCAAGGAGCTCATGGGCACGAATCCGAATCCCGTGCCCAGGAGCTCCGCCAGCTTCCTCGCGAAGTGCGTCTTGCCGATGCCGGGCTCGCCGAGCAGCAGCATCGGCGGCAGCTCGATCGAGTCGTTCGAGTCGACGCAGAGCGCGAGGTGCTTGCGGATGTCTTCGAGCACCGCGGTGAAGTTGGGCAGCTCCTCGAACAGGCGCTGCATCTCGGGCAGCGCCGAGGGCTTGACGGTGAAGCGCTGGCCGCCGAGGCGCACCATCTTCTCGTAGATCGCGCGCAGCGCTTCGTTCGCGGAAGCGGGCAGCTCCTGCAGCGCTCTCTCTACGGTGGGGACTTCGTAGACGTCCTTGAAACCGGCAATCGGGATGGTGACGGCGGCGGACATGGGAGACCTCTCTCTTAGCTGCTTTTTATGCTCAAAAAAGTAGCATGGCGCTCCATTCGAAGCAAACACTGCGCCTGGCAGCCGATCGCAGCGAGTGCCAATCGGGCTACAGTAGTCGCATGCCTACTACAACGCGCGAGTACTTCCAAAGTTTCGGCGCCGGCCATCTGCCGGGCCATCTCGGTGTGGAAATCATCACGGTCGAGCGCCAGGCGGTGGAAAGTCGCATGGCCGTAACGCGGCAGGTCATGGCCCCGAATGGTTACCTGCACGCGGCCTCGGTCGTCGCGCTCGCCGATACGAGCTGCGGCTACGGCTGCGTCGCCGCGCTGCCCGAGGGCGCGAGCGGCTTCACCACCATCGAGCTGAAGGCGAACTTCGTCGGCACTGCGCGCGACGGCGCGATCCTCTGCCGCGCCACGCCGCTTCATCTTGGCCGCACCACGCAGGTCTGGGACGCGGCGCTAAGCGTGGAGGGTAGCGGGGCGCAGATCGCGCGCTTTCGCTGCACGCAGATGATCCTGTGGCCCAAGTAGACAGCCGCCCGCGGGGCGTGCTTCAATGCGTCCGATGACGCGCTGGTTCTACGGCTTCTTCTTTTGCTTCCACCGCTTGCTGGCGGACTGGACCGGATAGCCGCAGCCACACGTCCAACCAAAACCGCCAGCGCCAAAAGCCTGGCGGTTTTTGTTTTTGGGAAGGGAAAACATGACCTCGCCTCTGGACAACTACCTCGCCACCGTCCCCGCGGACAAGACCTCGCTCACCGACGACGAGCGCATCGAGAACATCGTCCCGCTGCCGCCGCCGGAGCACCTGATCCGCTTCTTCCCGATCCAGGGCACCGCGGTGGAGGCGCAGATCACCGAGACGCGCCGGCAGGTGCGCCAGATCCTGAGCGGCCGCTCCGACCGTCTGCTGGTGGTGATGGGGCCCTGCTCGATCCATGATCCGGCCGCGGCGCTCGCGTACGCGGAGAAGCTGACGGTGGAAAGAAAGCGCCATGCGGGGGAGCTCGAGCTCCTGATGCGCGTGTACTTCGAGAAGCCGCGCACCACCGTGGGCTGGAAGGGCCTGATCAACGACCCGTACCTCAACGGCAGCTTCCGCATCAACGAGGGGCTGCGCATCGCGCGCGACCTGCTGGTGCGCATCAATCAGCTCGGCGTGCCCGCCGGATGCGAGTTCCTCGACGTGATCTCGCCGCAGTACATCGGCGACCTCGTGTCGTGGGGCGCGATCGGCGCGCGCACCACCGAGAGCCAGGTGCACCGCGAGCTCGCGTCGGGACTGTCCGCGGCGGTCGGCTTCAAGAACGGCACCGACGGCAACGTCAGGATCGCGGTCGATGCTTTGCTCGCCGCGCGGCAGAAGCATCACTTCCTCTCGGTGCACAAGAGCGGCCAGGTCGCCATCGTCGAGACGCGCGGCAACGAGGACTGCCACATCATCCTGCGCGGTGGCAAAGAGCCGAACTACGACGCACGCAGCGTGCAGGCGGCTTGCGCCGAGCTTGGGCGCGCCGGCCTGCCCGAGCGCCTGATGATCGACTGCTCGCACGCCAACGCGGGCAAGCAGTACCAGCGCCAGCTCGACGTCGCGAAGGAGATTGCCGCGCAGCTCGCGGGCGGCGAGCGGCGCATCATCGGCGTCATGGTCGAATCGCACTTGGTGGAGGGCCGCCAGGAGCTCGCGAACGGAGCCGCGCTGCGCTTCGGCCAGAGCATCACCGACGGCTGCCTCGGCTGGGATGATTCGCGCGCGCTGCTCGAGACGCTTGCCGAGGCGGTGAAGCGCCGCCGGGCCGGGGTTCCGGCATAATCGGGCGCGATGCCCGAGCGCCCGCAGCAGCTCGCCCACCTGGAGCATCTCGGCGACGCCACCCCGTTTGCCGCCAAGATGCAGGCGCTCATTCCGAAGTGCAACCTGCTCGAGAATTTCTCCTACGGCGAGGTGCAGACGCTCGCGCACTTCATGCACGCGTACCGCGCCGAGACCGGCGTGGAGATCATCCGCGAGGGCGACGGCGGCGACTTCATGCTGATGCTGATCGAAGGGCGTGCCGAGGTGTACAAGCGCGATCGCTGGAACACGCCGCAGCTCCTCGCCACGGTCGAGGCGGGCCGCACGCTCGGCGAGATGTCGATGATCGATGGCGATGCGCGCTTCGCGACCTGCGTCGCCGCCGAGCCAACCACCATCGCGGTGCTTGACCGCGAAAGCCTCGCGCGCATCATCGTCGAGCAGCCGCTGCTTGGCGCGAAGATCCTGATGGAGCTGGTGCTGATGCTCTCGCAGCGGCTGCGCAGCACGAGCGAGCGCCTGCTCGGCATGCTCGATGAGCAGCAGGCGGCCGGCGCCATGCCGCATCTCCTCTGATGCCCGGAGCGCGGCGCGGCGGCCGCCTCCTCGTCCTGCTCCTGGTGGCCGCCGCGCTGGTCGCGTTCTTCGCGAGCGGCGCGCACCGCTATCTCAGCTTCGAGCGCCTGAAGGCCGAGCAGGCGCATCTCGAGGCCTGGTATAGCGCGCATCCGGTCGCTGTGGCGGCGGGCTTCTTCGCCCTCTATGTCGCGGTCACCGGCCTGTCCATTCCCGGCGCGCTTGTCCTCACGCTCGTCGCCGGCGCGATCTTCGGCCTCGTAGGCGGCACGGTCCTCGTGTCGTTCGCGTCGGCGCTCGGCGCGACGATCGCGTTCCTCGTCTCGCGCTTCGTGCTGGGCGACTGGGTGCGCAGCCACTACCGGGCGCAGCTCGCGCCGATCGATCGCGGCGTGGAGAAGGAAGGCGCGTTCTATCTCTTCACCTTGCGCCTCATCCCGGCGGTGCCCTTCTTCGTCATCAATCTGGCGATGGGCGTCACTACCATGCGCCCGTGGACCTTCTACTGGGTGGGCCAGCTCGGCATGCTCCCCGCCACCATCGTCTACGTGAATGCCGGCACGCATCTCGCCGCCATTGCGGCGCCGGGCGACATCCTGTCTGCCGGGCTCATCACGGCGCTCGTGCTGCTCGGCGTCTTTCCGCTGGCGGCGAAGAAGGCCATCGACGCGGCGCGCGCACGACGGGTCTACGCCCGCTGGAAGCGGCCGCGGCGCTACGACCGCAACGTCGTGGTGATTGGCGGCGGTTCCGCGGGACTCGTCGCCGCCTATATCGCCGCCGCGGTGCGCGCGCGCGTGACGCTGGTGGAGAAGCACCGCATGGGCGGCGACTGCCTCAATACCGGCTGCGTACCCTCGAAGGCGCTCATCCGGTCGGCACGCCTCCTCGCGCAAATGCGCCGCGCCCACGAATACGGCCTGCAGGTGCCGGCGACGCAATTCGACTTTGCCGAGATCATGGAGCGCGTGCAGCGCGTGGTCCGCGCGGTGGCGCCGCACGATTCGGCGGAGCGCTATAGCGCGCTCGGCGTCGAGTGCCTGCAGGGCGAGGCGCACATCACCTCGCCCTGGACGGTGAACATCGACGGCAGGCAAACGCTGACGACGCGTGCCATCGTCATCGCGGCGGGCGCGCGGCCGCTCGTGCCGCGCATCCCCGGGATCGAGCACGCCCGGGTGCTCACCTCCGACAGCGTGTGGGAATTGCGCGAGCTGCCGCGCCGGCTGGTGGTGCTCGGGGGCGGGCCGGTCGGTTGCGAGCTCGCGCAGGCCTTCGCGCGCTTCGGCTCGCACGTTACTCAGGTCGAAATGCTGCCGCGGCTGCTACCGCGCGAGGATCCGGATGCCGCCGAGCTGGTTCGGCAGCGCTTCGCGGCCGAAGGCATCGATGTCCGTACCGCGCACCGCGCGGTGCGTGCCGAGCCAGGCCGCGCGCTCGTCTGCGAGCACGAGGGAAGCGAGGTGCGCTTCGAGTTCGATGCGCTGCTGTGCGCGCTCGGGCGCTTGCCGAACACGGCGGGCTACGGGCTCGAAGAGCTCGGCATCCCGCTTACCGCCGCACGCACGGTGGAGACGAACGACTATCTGCAGACGCTCTATCCCAACATCTATGCGTGCGGCGATGTCGCCGGCCCGTACCAGTTCACGCACACGGCGTCACACCAGGCGTGGTACGCGGCGGTCAATGCGCTCTTCAGCCCGTTCAAGCGTTTTCGCGCCGATTACTCGGTCATCCCGTGGGCCACCTTCACCGATCCCGAGGTCGCGCGCGTCGGGCTCAATGAAACCGAGGCGAAGGAGCGCGGCATTGGTTATGAGGCGACGGTGTTCGAGCTCGCCGAGCTCGACCGTGCGATCGTCGACGAGGCTGCCGAGGGCATGGTGAAGGTGCTGACCGAGCCCGGGTCCGACCGCATCCTCGGCGCCACTATCGTCGGCGAGCAGGCGGGCGAGCTGATCATCGAGTTCATCAGCGCGATGAAGCACGGCATCGGCTTGAACAAGATCCTCGGCACGATCCATGTCTATCCGACGCTCGCCGAAGCGAACAAGTATGCGGCCGGCGCGTGGCGGCGCGCGCATGCGCCGGCGCGGCTGCTTCGGGCACTCGAGCGCTTCCACGCATGGCGCCGCGGCTGAGCATCATCATGCCGGTGCTGAACGAGGCGGCCGGCATCCGCGAGACGCTCGAGGCGCTGGCGCCGCTGCGCGCGCGCGGGCATGAAGTGATCGTCGTCGACGGCGATAGCGATGACGGCACCGGCTCGCTCGCCGCGCCCGCCTGCGACCAGCTGCTCGTCACGCCGCGCGGCCGCGCGCTGCAGATGAACACCGGAGCGCTGGTCGCGAGCGGCGACGCGCTGCTCTTCCTGCACGCCGACACCCGACTTCCGCAGGCCGCAGACGCGCTGGTCTTCGCCGCGCTCGCGCGTGCGAGCTGGGGCCGCTTCGACGTGCGCATCGCGAGCCGGCATCCGCTGCTCGCGCTCGTAGCCTTTGCCATGAACCTGCGCTCGCGGCTCACCGGCGTCGCCACCGGCGACCAGGCGATTTTCGTGCGCCGCGGAGCATTCCCCGGGTTTCCGGAGATCCCGCTGATGGAGGACATCGCGCTCAGCCGACTGCTCAAGCGCCGCGGCCGCCCCGCCTGCTTGCGCGCACGCGTTGTCACCTCGGCGCGGCGCTGGGAAGCGCGCGGCGTGGTGCGCACCATCGTGCTGATGTGGCGCCTGCGCCTTCTCTATGCGCTCGGCACCCCGCCGCAGCGCCTGGCACGCGACTACGCCGATCAACGCTGACCGTGCCGTCATCGTCTTTGCGCGCGCGCCGCTCGCCGGCCGCGTGAAGACGCGCATCGCGCGGCGCATCGGCGG
>DASSLQ010000138.1:0-22959 GCA_035689325.1 Burkholderiales bacterium
CGCGGCGCGGCTGAAGGAGGCGGTGGACTTTGCGGTGGCCGCCGAGTCGAAGAGCCCGCGCGATCTGACGCTGAATCACTATCAGACGTTCGGCCGCGAGCCGCACGGCAATCCGATCGGGCCGATCAAGGATCGCGGCGATCCGACCGGCGTGATCGTGCGCCGCGGCTACATCGTCGCCGAATGGGGCGAGCTGCAGCGCGTCGACATGACGCACAGCGTGACGAAGAGCTTCCTCTCGAGCATCGCCGGCGTCGCCTACGACCGCGGCCTGATCCGCAGCATCGACGATCTCGCGCGCGATTACGTGCCGCCGATCGTGGCGGATGGCGCGACCGAGCTCGTCTATCTCTTCGAGACACCGCACAACCGGCAGATCACCTGGAACCATCTGCTGCGCCAGACGAGCGACTGGGAGGGCACGCTCTGGGGGAAGCCCGACTGGGCCGATCGCCCGGGCAACAAGCCGCAGGAGTGGCTGACGCGCAAGCGCAATGCGCCGGGCACCTCTTACAAGTACAACGACGTGCGCGTCAACGTGTTCGCGCTCGCGCTGCTCAACGTCTGGCGCCGGCCGCTGCCGCAGGTGCTGAAGGAAACCATCATGGACCCGATCGGCGCCTCCGACACGTGGCGCTGGTACGGCTATGAGAATTCATGGGTGGTGCTCGACGGCACCCTCGTGCAATCGGTGTCCGGCGGCGGGCATTGGGGCGGCGGCATGTTCATCAACGCGTACGACATGGCGCGCTTCGGCGTCCTCACGCTCCACCGCGGGAAATGGAAGGACCGCCAGCTCATCTCCGAGCAGTGGGTGCGATGGGCGCTCACGCCGACGCCAGTAGAGCCGAGCTACGGCTTCATGAACTGGTTCAACAATCGCGATCGCAAGCTGCTGCCGAGCGCGCCGCCGTCCGCGTTTGCGCATCTCGGCAACGGCACCAACATGATCTATGTCGATCCCGAGCACGATCTCGTCGCGGTGGTGCGTTGGATTGAGCGCACTGCGCTCGACGACTTTGTCAAGCGCGTCGTGGCCGCGGTGAAACAGTAGCGCGTCGGCATTGAACGACGGGGGCGCCGCCCCATCTAATAGCGCACCCAAGTACGAAAAGCCATGCTCGATCCAGCCGCGCTCGAACGCCGATTCGACGACGATTTGCCGGCAAAACCGGACGCGTTGGCGCAAACCGTGCGCAAGCCGGTCGTCACGCGATTCCAGCTCGTGCTGGCGGTGATGTGCGCGGTGGCCGCGCTCGCGGTCGTCATCGCCGCGGTACGCATCACCGATGAGTCGATGAACCGCGCCGTGGACGCGCGCGAGGCGCCCGAGCGTTTCCTCAGGAACGAGCTCTCGGCGCTGCGCCTGATGGCGATGAGCTCGCCGAGCCCGGTGCCGGGGCGGCTCTACCTCGGCATCGAGGAGTGCTTCAAGCAGCGCGTCGCCGTGCCGTTCGATGACGAGCACCTCGCCGACGCCAAACAAACGCTCGCCACCTGCGCGGACATGGAAATCGGCCGGCTATACGCTCAGGGCGGCGCGGCGCTCGCCGAGCGGGGGCGAAGCGTCCTCCGGGATGCCGCCGTGTCGACGCTGGGACCGCGGTAACTTTGCCGTCGTCCCCGCGAAGGGGGGGCCAGCTCTCTTCGAAAAATCATGGGTTCCCGCTTTCGCGGGAACGACTGTGGACCTCGTTAGCCGTTAGCGATCACGCTGGCGTGGCGGATGTAGAGCCGCCAGCGATCGCCTTCCTTGCGCCAGATGTTGGTGAAGCGCCGCCGCAGCGTCGGCTCGACGGGCGAGTTCTTGACCGTGTCCGAGCCCATGACGATGACGAGATCACCGTCGCGGCGGATGAGCTCGTGCTTGAAGGAACTCGACACGTGGCCGATGACGCCGGTGCCGAGCAGCTCGAGAAGCTTCGGTTTGGTGTTGACGATGTTGATCGGCGAATTGACCAGCAGCTCCTCGGAGAAGAGCTGATCCAGCCGCGCGAGATCGCGCTTGAGAAATGCCGTGTTCGCCGCTTCCTCGACCGCGACGATCTCCGCCCGCCAATCGGCGTCTTGCATCGATCCTCCTATATATGTCTTCCCAAATCAGGGACAGACCACGTTCTTCTTCACTGCGGCAGCTGGGCGCTGGAGAAAAATCGTGGTCTGTCCCTGATTAGCTGATTGTGGCATCGCGCGCGCCACGGATCAGCTTATGAACGGAGTGACATAGCGAAACGCCAAGCGCCCGGCTAGTACAAATCGCTACACGAGGCGCGGGCGAGCGCTGCCGGGTGCTCATACAATCGCCCGCTTCATGACGCCAGCTGTTCGCCCCAACGCCGATTCAGCGGCAACGTCGATACCGCGACGGCTGCGCATCCTGGTCGCTGACGACGAGCACGACGCGGTGCTCACGCTGATGCAGCTGTTGCGCGACGAAGGTCATGACACTCGCGGCGTCTACAACGGCGGCGACGTCATGCCCGCCCTCGAGAGCTTTGACCCGGACGTGGTGCTCCTCGACATCGCCATGCCGGACGCGAGCGGCTGGGAGGTCGCGCGCGATATTCGCCTGCGCTACGGGGAACGCCGTCCGCTGCTCATCGCCATCAGCGGTCTCTACAAGCAATCCGCCGACCAGATCCTGGGGACGATGGCCGGCTTCAACTACTACATCGCCAAGCCCTACGACCCGGCGGCCTTGCTCGAGCTGATTGGCAGGGCGCGGTAAATGCTTTTCGCTTAAACACGAGGGCTGTCCTGCAGCAGCCGGTTGCGCACGAAGTTGACGTGCTGGCGCAGGACATATAGCTGCTCCGCGGCGGAGGCGGGCACCTTCCCCGTGACGATGCGCCGCTCGATGTCATCCAGGCGCTTGAGGAGGTCCGCGCGCTGCTCGCGCGTGGTCTCGCTGAACGCGAGCCGCTCGAGCGCCATGAGCTCGCCGTAGCGCCGGTAAATGCGCTGATTGATGCGCCACTTGTAGAGCCACGGCACGATGCGGGCGCCCGGGATCAGGACCACCGCGAGCGGCACCAGCAGGATCACGATGCGATCGACGAGGCTCGCGAGCCAGAAGGGCAGATGCTGGTAGGCGAAGCTCTTGCCCGACTTGTAATAGCGGATCGCGTCGTCGCTGACGCGGTACTCGTGCTCGAGCGGCGCGGGGAACTCGCCAGCTTTCTGCAATAGCGTTGCGCGGCCGTGCACTTCCTGCGCCGCCTGGATCAGCATGTCGGAAAGCGCGGGATGCAGGTCCGGGCGCGCGATCAGTTCCACCGTCGGCGCGATCATGGTCAGCGGCTGCGCCGGCGTGTTGTGCCCCAAATCGAGCGAGCCGGGCGGCAGCACGAGCTTGGTGAGATAGCGGAAGCGGCCCACGTAAGCATCGCCCTGCACGAAATCGAAGAGCCGGATGCCGCTCGTGTGAATGAGCTCGCGCATCGTCGCCGGGGTCGCCGAGTCGCCCATCACGAACGCGGCGTCGACCGCGCCATTGGCGAGCGCGTCCTGCGCCGCCTTGCCCTCGAGGTCGACGAGCTTCGCCTTGCCGCCCGCTTCGATGCCGTTCGCCTTGAGCAGCGTCTCGGCGAGCACGCGCGCGCCGCTGCCTTCGCGGCCGATGGCGATGCGCTTGCCGTCGAGCTCCGAGAGGAATTTGATCGGCTGCGGCGCGCGATAGAAGAGCAGCACCGGCACGTAGAACACGCTGCCGAGCGACACGAGGTTGTTCGCATCGCCGAGGCTCGCGAGGCCGCCCTGCACGAAGCCGACGTCCACCTTGGCGTTCGGAGCGCTAAGGCGCTTCAGGTTGTCGAGCGATCCTTCGGACGGAAGTATCCTCAGCGTGACGCCCTGCCGCGCGAGGATCTTCGCGTAGCGGCCGGCGTAGACCTGGAAGGTGCTGCCGTCGGCGCCGCTCGTCATGACGATCGTGTCCGGCGGCGCGGGCCGCATGAAGTGCAGCGTGATCCACACCACCGCGATGAGCAGCAACAGGAACGGCCCATAGATCAGCGCCGCGTCGCGCCACGAGATCTGCGAAATCTTGAAGCGGGGAATGAGCGGATTGCGCACGCTAGCCGTCAGCCTTCGCGCTGGCGCTCTTCAAGCAGCCAGTCGCGAAATAGTAGGGCGTTCGCCGACAATCTACCCCTCGGCCAGACGAGGTAGCTCGCGCCATGAGCGGGCACGGCAAGCTTGAAGAGGCGCACCAGCTTGCCGGCGCGAATGTCCGCCTCGGCGATGCTGCTGCGCGCGAGGGCGATACCGCGGCCATCGAGCGCTGCCTGCATCAGCAGGTTCGAGTCGGTGAAGACCAGGCTGTGCGGCTCCTTCAATCGCACGCCCGCCACGCGAAACCACGGCGTCCACGGCTCATCGTCGGACCGCATCAGCGGGAACTTGCCGAGGTCCGCAGGCTGCGCCGGCAGCCGGCCCCGGTTGAAGCGCGGGCTGACGACAGGATAGAACTCCTCGTCCAGGAACTTGTGAGCCTCCAGGTCCGGCCAGTGGCCGCTGCCGAAGCGGATGGCGAGGTCGACATCATCGCGCTGGAAATCCACCAGTGTGATCGAGGTGTGGATGTTCACCGCGATCGCCGGATGCCGCTCCATGAAGCGCCCGAGCCGCGGCATCAGCCAGCGCGCGGCGAACGACGGCAGCATGCTCACCGAGACGGCGCGCTCACCCTCGGAGCGCCGGATGAAGTGAGCGGCCTCCACGAGGTCCTGCAGCGCGGCCCGCACGCGCTCGGCGAAATGCCGGCCCGCATTGGTCAGCGCCACGCGCCGGCCGTTGCGCAGGAAGAGCGCTGTGCCGAGCGCGCGCTCGAGTGACCGTATCTGGTGGCTGACGGCGCCATGCGTGACCGCGATCTCGTCCGCCGCGCGCGAGAAGCTTTCCAGGCGCGCCGCCGCCTCGAAGGCGCGCAGCGTGCTGAGCGGCGGCAGGTTGCGGGTCATGGCGCTTGTGAATATAGCTCACATAGACGAAGAAAACATATCGCTTTTCGCCCTGCCTATGTGGGACTACGATGCCGGGGCAATGCTTGAACGCAATTCACAAGAAGGGAGCGCGCTATGAACCGGGTCGACGGCACGCGGCAGTTGGCTGCAATGGTGGTCGCGGTAGGCGTCACCTTTTCCATCGTCTGGGCGCTGTCGAGCTACGCTTACGCCGCGCCGTCCGCCGATGCTGCGCTTACGGCGAAGCGGATCGTCCCGCTACGAGCTTGCTCGTAGCTGGAGATTTGCCTGGCCGGGAGCTTGCCGACAGCAAGCGTTCTCCGCGGTTAGCCAAAACGTCCTATTGACGCGCGACCCAGGCGGGAGCAAGTTGACACGTCGCTGGGTGGGGCGGCGAATTGCAGACCTGGGGGCGCCCGGCGCCGCCCCACTGATATTTTCAGCTAGTCGAATGTCTCCCGACGCAGCCTGCTGACGCAGGCGTCCACGAACGCCCGGACGCTTGCCGATAACGCGCGCGAGCGCGGATAGACGAGGTGAACCGGCAGCGGGTCGATCTCGTAATCTTCGAGGACGTAGCGCAGCTGCCGGGCGCGTTTGGCGGGGGCGACCATATATGAAAGGAAGACGCCCAGGCCATTGCCGTTGACGCAGGCTTGGATGGCGCTGTCCGCCTGATTGCAGGTATAGGCGCTCTCCACCGGTACCGTCAGCCTCCGACCGCCGGACCTGAAGACCCATTCGCTCCGCGGAACGAGTCCCGTGAAGCGGATGACGCGATGGCGGCGCACGTCGTCAGGGGTGCGCGGCGTTCCGTGCTGGCGCAGGTATTTCGGGCTGCCACAGACGACGCGGCGAACGTGCCCGACGGGAATCGCGATCAAAGAGGAATCGACGAGAGGCCCGATGCGGATCGCGACGTCGACCCCTTCCTCGACAAGATTTACCACGCGGTCGACGAACAACAGCTCGACCGTCACGCGGTTATGCCGCGCCATGAATTGCGCGAGCATCATGGCGATGTAGCGGCGCCCGAACATGACCGACGCGGTGACGACGAGCTTGCCGCGCGGCTCGGCGGCGCGCGAAGCGAGCGCCGCGTCCGCCTGCTGGACCTGGTCGAGAATCAGCTTGCACTGCTCGTGGTACTGCCTTCCCTCATCGGTCAGGCTGATGCGACGGGTGGTGCGGTTGAGCAAGCTGACGCCGACATGACGCTCGAGCGCCGAAAGGCTCCGCACCATGGACGGAAGCGAGGTGCCGCATTCGGCGGCCGCAGCGGTGAGGCTTCCCTTCTCGACGATGCGCGTGAAGCGCGTCATGGCGAGCAGCCGGTCCACGATCCCTCCGTTTCGCGAATTAGTGTACTTCGTTCCGGCCCCTTTATTCCGCTTTCCGGAGGATCAAGAATGGCGCCACCTTATTCGCGGGAGAGCTTCCCATGACGATGCAGAGATCGACGGCGGTCGCGCTCATGGGTGTCCTGGCGCTCGCGTGCCAGACCGGCTGGGCGCATGACGCAGACGACCGCTATGCGGGCGCGAGCGCGCGCATTGGAAAAGTCCACTTCGAGAATTCCTGCGATCCCGCGGTGGCCAAGGACTTCGACCTCTCGGTCGCGCTGCTGCATTCGTTCTGGGCGCGCGAAGCGATCGAAGGCTTCAATCACGTGCTCGCCAAGGATCCGAGCTGCGCCATCGCGTACTGGGGCAAGGCGATGGCGCTGCAGCAAAATCCGCTCACCGGCCAGGAGCCGGCGGCGCAGTTCATCGCGGACGCGCTCGCCGGCCTGGAGAAAGCCAGGACGATCGGCGCGAAGACGCAACGCGAACGCGACTACCTCGCGGCAATCGAGCTCATCTATAAGGACGCGGGCGCGATCGATTTCCGCACGCGCAGGGTCGCGTACGAAAAGGCGATGGAGGCGTTGGCGGGCCGCTATCCGGGGGACGACGAGGCGAAGATTTTCTATGCCCTGGCCCTCGACATGACGGCAGATCTGAGCGATCGGACCTATGCGCATCAGCTGAAGGCCGTATCGATCCTCGAGCCGCTGCTGCAGAAATATCCGGAGCATCCGGGCATCCCGCATTACGTGATCCATAGTTACGACTACCCGCCGATCGCGGAGCGCGGGGTGCCGGCGGCCCGGCTCTACGCCCAAGTCGCGCCCGAAAACCCGCACGCGCTGCACATGCCCTCGCACATCTTCACGCGCCTGGGCATGTGGCAGGACTCGATCGAGACCAACCAGCGCTCGGCAGCGGCCGCCAAAGCCGAAGGCAACGGCCAGGAGCAGGCGCACGCCATGGATTACCTGGTCCATGCCTACCTGCAGCTCGGCGAAGATCAGGCCGCGAAGCGCGTCGTCGACGAAGGGGCCGCTGCGCGGCCCAATCCGAACGTCTTCATCGGCTACTACGCGCTCGCCGCGATGCCGGCGCGCTACGTCGTGGAGCGCCGCGCCTGGGACGAAGCCACGCAACTGCAGGTGCAGGCGACCAAGTTCGCCTTTCCGGACGCGATCACGCATTTCGCGCGCGGCCTGGGGTTTGCGCGCAAGGGTAACTCGCCTGCGGCAGAGCGCGAAACAGCCGCGCTCGCGTCGCTGCGTGATGCGCTCCTCGAGCAGAAGAATGCCTATTGGTCGAAACAGGTCGACGTCCAGCGCCTGACCGTGCAGGCGTGGACGGAGCTCGCGGCGAAGCGTCCCGAGCAGGCACTCAAGCTCATGAGCTCGGCTGCGGACCTCGAAGACTCGATGGAAAAGCACATCGTCACGCCGAGTCCCGTGGTGCCGGCGAGAGAGTTGCTGGGCGAGATGCTCCTTGAGCAGCGCCAGCCTGCACAAGCGCTTACGGCCTTCGAGCTGTCCGCGAAGCGCGAACCGAACCGGTATCACGGACTTTATGGCGCCGCTCGCGCCGCGGCGCTCTCCGGCGAGAGCGCGAAGGCAAAGGCGTACTACGAGCGCTTTCTTGCGCTCGCCGCTAAGGCAGATTCGACGCGCCCGGAGGTGCGGCAGGCGAAAGCGTACGTCGTGCAACGCTAGCCGGGACGTTTCTCCCCGGGGCTCGCGCTAGGCCGTGCCAAACTTGGTGTCGACCTGCACGCCCATCTCCTTGAGCATGGGCGTCGGCAGGATGCCGCCCGCGCAGACGATCACCGCATCGTTCTTGAGCTCGAGCTTCTCGCCGTCCTTATCGAGCACGACCGACGCCGGGCCGATCCGCACGACGTTGGACGAAAGCAGGACCTGCAGGCTGCGCGTTGCTGGCGCCTGCTGCAGCCGCTCGCGGTTCTTCTGCTTGACTCGCGAAAAGGCATCGCCGCGGTAGGAGAGCGTTACGCGTGTTCCGGGCTGCTCGGCACAGGCGAGAGCCGCTTCCAGCGCGGAATCGCCGCCGCCCACGATGAGCACGTGCTTGCCGCGGTATTGCTCCGGATCGATGAGGCGATAGACGACTTTCGCCTGATCTTCGCCCGTCACGCCCAGCTTCCGCGGCGTGCCGCGTCGGCCGATGGCAAGCAGTACCGAGCGCGTCCGGTACTGCTGCTTGGACGTATGCACGACGAACCGCTCGCCTGAGGGCTCGACCTTCTCCAGGCGCTCGTAGAAGTTCACCTTGATGCCGGTGCGCTTCGCCACATCCTGCCAGAACGCGAGGAGCGCTTCCTTGCCCACCTCGCCGAAGCTCATCTTGCCGACGATCGGCAGCTGCACCGGCGCCGTCATGACGACCTTGTTGCGCGGATAGTGGTACACCGTGCCGCCGAAGGACTCCTCCTGCTCGACCGTCACGTACCTGAGGCGCTTCTCCATGGCGGCGAGCGAGGCCGAGATGCCCGCCGGACCGGCGCCGACGATGACGACGTCGTAGGTCTCGCCGCCGCGTGCGCGCCTGGCGATCGATTCGATCGCCTGGCGGCCTTGCTCGACCGCCTTGCGGATGAGCCCCATGCCGCCCAATTCGCCGGCGATGAACAGGCCGGGCACGTTCGTCTCGAAGTTCGGCTTGACCATCGGGATGTCCATGCCGCGCTTTGAAGTGCCGAACACGAGCTCGATCGCATCGTGTGGACAGGCCGCTTTGCACGCGCCGTGTCCGATGCAGGCGGCCGCGTTCACCAGCTGCGCCTTGCCGTCGATGATGCCGATCGCCTTCTCGGGACAGGCACTGACGCAGGCAGCAGAGCCGAGGCAGCGAACAGGATCGATGCGAGGATGCAGCGACGCAGGCTCGTTCAGCCCGGAACTCACCGCTTCGGTAAGCCGCTCGCGGCTTTCGCGCTCGTGCCTGCGCCGGCGCAGGACGTAGGTCGCAAGAATCACAACCAGCGGCAAGCAGTACAGAAGCAAAGTGGAAGTGCTGACTGCCGGCATCGTTGGTTGTTGGCGGTTGTCGGGCTGCGCCGACACAGCGTTCGAGAATGAATTTCATTCTAGGCGCCCACTTATTTGCGGCACGAGGAACTACTACGCCGTCGTTGCGCGCGGCAGGCGGCGAGAATTTCCGCATAACAATCCAAAAGGCAAATCGCCTTGTCGGCACTTGCCCCATCTGACTCAGGCACCATGGACGCGCGCGCGACACGAGCGCAAGCGTCATCCCGCCTGCGCGGTGAGCGGCCGGCGGCAGCGCGACCGCTTTCCGCAAGCTTCATCCTGATCGTCGCGCTTGTCCTCGCCGCGACTGCATGGCTTGCGGGCCGAGCGAATCTATATGCGCCGGGATCGGACGTCGGCTATTACATGGGCCTCGTCGGCTCGGTCATGATGCTTCTGCTGCTGCTCTATCCGCTGCGCAAGCGCATCGGCTTCCTGCGACGAGCGGGCGAGCTGCGCTGGTGGTTCAGGATGCACATGTTTTTCGGCATCGCCGGGCCGGTGCTCGTCATGTTCCACTCGACGCTGCGCGTCGGTTCGCTGAACGCCGCGGTCGCTTTCTACAGCATGGTCCTCGTGGCGAGCAGCGGCGTCATCGGCCGATTCATCTATACCAAGATCCACCACGGACTGTACGGTCACAAGGCGACGCTGCAGGAGCGGCAGGAACGCCTGGGGCTCACGAGCGGTGCCGTCAAGTCGAAGTTCCACTTCGCGCCGGACATCGAGCAGCGCCTGGCGGCGCTGGAAGCCTACGCGACCAACAGCGGCCGGTCGGAGATGATCGGCGTGCGCCGCTTCGCCGCCGTTGCTTTGCGTGCCTTCGTGTACCGCCGGCAGATGTTGCGCCGGGTTCGACGTCTGCTCTCCGCCGCGGGGGCCCAGCGCGGCTGGACCCGGGACGAGGTTGCGGTCCGGCAAGGCGTTGCACGTCAGAGGCTCGACGAGTACCTCGATGCGGTGAAGGACGTGGCGCAGTTCAGAGTCTACGAGAGGCTCTTTTCCCTGTGGCACGTGCTTCACGTGCCGCTCGTCTACATGCTGGTGATCTGCGCGCTCGTCCATGTCGTCGCCGTTCACATGTATTGAGCGGACGAGTGCCCAGAGAGCGCGCCCTCGGGATCGTGCGGCTGCTCTGCGCGATGGCGCTCGGCTCGGCGCTCTTCTCTCTCGGGTACGCGCAAGGGATCGAGACCGCGGTCATGCCCGGACAGGTCATCGCGGGGCATGCGAAGCTCGAGTCCGAGTGCAAGAACTGCCACGTGCGGTTTAACCGCGCCGCACAGACAGACCTCTGCCTCGGCTGCCACAAGGACGTGGCGAGGGACTTCGCACGGCACGAGCGCTACCACGGCCGCCTGCCGGAAAAGGAGTGCCGTACCTGCCATACGGAGCACAAGGGACGTGCGGCGAGCATCTCGCCGCTGCCGCAAACCTTCGACCACCGGCAGACCGATTTCGCGCTGCGCGGCGCTCATGCAGCACCGAAGGTGCAATGCACCGCCTGCCACCTCGCGAACCGCAAGTTCCGCGACGCGCCTTCGGACTGCCGCGGCTGCCACGCGAAGGACGATAAGCACCGAGGCGCGCTCGGCACGGCGTGTGCCGATTGCCATAAGCAGACCGCCTGGAAGGACACGCTCTTCGACCACAGCAAGACGCGCTTTCCGCTGCGCGATCGCCACATGGAGGTCGCGTGCAAGAGCTGCCACGTCGATCCGAAGTTCAAGGGGGCACCGCTAGCGTGCGTCGCGTGCCACAGAGGCGACGACGATAAGAAGGGCCACAGGGGAAGGTTCGGCGAGAGATGCGAGAGCTGCCACGTGGAGACGCGCTGGAAGGCGACGACTTTCAACCACGCCCATGACGCGCATTTCGAGTTGCTCGGCCGGCATGCGCAGCTGAGATGCGCCGCTTGCCACGTCGGCTTCCTGTACCGGGAAAAGGTAGCGACGGCCTGCGCTTCCTGCCATACGAAGCAGGACGTGCACAAAGGCAGGCTCGGGCCGAAGTGCGATTCCTGCCACAACGAGACGGCCTGGAAGCAGACGCGCTTCGACCACAACCGGACGCGTTTTGCCCTTGCGGGCGGCCACGCCAAGGTGGCCTGCAAGGCCTGCCATGTCACGCAGCAGTTCAAGGATGCGCCGACCGAGTGCTATGCCTGCCATCGCAACAACGACGTGCACAAGGCCGCGCTCGGCATTGCGTGCCAGTCGTGCCATGGGGTCACGACCTGGAAGCAGGCGCGCTTCGATCACGGCCTCGCCCACTTCCCGCTCCTTGGCAAGCACGCGACGGTGAAATGCAAGGACTGCCATTCGACGCAGCAATTCAAGGATGCGGCAACCGAGTGCGCTGCATGCCATCGCAAGGACGACCGCCACAAGCTGCGCCTGGGAGCGCGCTGCGAGCAGTGCCATCAGCCGCGCAGCTGGAGCCAGTGGGATTTCGATCATGACCGCCGTACCCGCTTCCGCCTGGAGGGCCGGCACCGCGGTCTCGACTGCGTCGCCTGCCACAAGGCGCCGATGCAGGCAGCGGTGAAGGTTTCCGACACCTGCATTGGCTGCCACGAGGATCGCGACGTGCACAACGGCGCCTTCGGGCGCTTCTGCGAGCGCTGCCACGTGGCGAGCTCGTTCAAGACCATCCAGCCCGGCGGCACCGGGCGCTTCTTCCAGTGAGGCACGCCATGCCAATGCGGAAATGCGCCGGTGCCATCCGTCTCCTCCTCGTTGCCATCGCGCTTGCTTTGGCATACGCCACGCCGTCGCCTGCTCAACAGGGGGGCCGCAGCAACTTCGATCATCTGCGCACGGGCTTCCCGCTCACCGGTGCGCACGCAGTGGCGCCTTGCGAGAGCTGCCACGTGCGTGGACAGTTCGCCGGCACGCCGAAGGATTGCGCCTATTGCCATCGCGCCGGCAGCGGCATCGCCGCGACGGTCATGCCGATCCGGCACATCCCGACTGCCGAGGCTTGCAGCAACTGCCATCGCTCGGCCATCAGCTGGACGGTCGCGCACTTTTCGCACGTCAGCGTAGTGCCGGGCACCTGCTTTTCCTGCCATAACGGAGCCACGGCTTCGGGCAAGCCGGCGAACCACGTCATGACTACCGCATCGTGCGATAGCTGCCACCGCACGACTGCGTGGGTGCCAGCCGGCTTCAACCACGCTGGCGTGGCGCCGGGGACCTGCGCTACCTGCCACAACGGCAGCACCGCGACCGGAAAGCCGGCGAACCATATCGTGACCACGGCATCGTGCGACACCTGCCATCGCACGACCGCATGGCTGCCTGCGAGCTTCAACCATTCTGGCGTCGCGCCGGGCACCTGTGCCACTTGCCACAACGGCACCACCGCGACCGGACAGCCGAGCGGACACCTTGTGACCACGCGTTCCTGTGATAGCTGCCACACGACCGCGGCCTGGCTGCCGGTCAAGTACACGCATCAGTCGCCGAACTGGAAACCGCATGCATCGTTCGTCACCTGCTACATGTGCCATAGCACGAAGACCGAGTCCGCGACCTGGACCTACGGCGCCTACAAGCCGAACTGCGCCGGTTGCCATGCCAACAGCTTCCAGCAGGGTCCTCACGTAAAGACGGGCACGCCGGCGACGGTCTACTACACGGTCTCGGAGCTCCAGGATTGCTCGGGCAGCTGCCACATCTACACCGACAACACGTTCACGACGATCCTGACGCCGCGCAGTGGTCATCATCACTCGACGGACGGCAGCTTCAACTGAAGTGAAGCGGCTCATGCACGCCCTGGCAGCAGGGCTCCTGGCCGGCCTTTTCATGGCCTGTCCGGTGCGCGCAGAGGTGATCGACGAGATCGCAGTCGTGCACCACGGCAGCGTTGCGAGCATCGCGCTGCGTCTCACCGGGCCGGTACGTTACCTGCGCCACTATCCCGCCGAGCGCGGCGAAGCCCTGGTCGTGATTCTCGAGGCGCCGACGCCTGAGACGTTCGACGAAACATCTCCGATAGACGAAGTCAAGCGAGGCTCGAAGAACGCCGGCGTGCCGCGGTTTACGGTGAGGGTGTCGCTCAACCGAGCCTGTAGTCCGGCACCGAACCCGGTTTGCCTGACGCTCGGGTTCGAGCGCGCAGTGCGCTATCGCGTCCACCTCGGCAAGGACCGACGCGTCGTGGTCGTCGATTTACTGCCGCAAGACCGAGGGCCGTGAACCGTCTCGCAGTTCTGCGAGCTCTCTTGCCGGTTCTCCTCCTCGTGCTAATTGCGTCGGGCGGAGCGCGCGCCGAGACGGCTGCGCCGCCGCAGGCCGCGCAACAGCTCATGGCCGAAGGCCGCGCGGCGATTATTCGCGAGGACTATGCAGCCGCCATCCGCGTGTTCACTCGTCTACTCGCTTTGCCGGAAAGCAGCCTCACGCGAGACGCGCAGGAGTTTCTGGGTCTTTCGTACGAGCGCAGCGGGGACATCGCGCGCGCCCGCCAGCAGTACGAGAACTATCTCAAGCGCTATCCGGAAGGCGAGGACGCGACACGCGTGCGCCAGAGGCTCGCGAGCCTGCCCTCTGCGGCACCGCCGCCGCGCGAAGCGCTGCGTGCACCGACGCAGCCGGTGCAGGGCCCGCGGTTGATGACCTTCGGCAGCCTGTCGCAGTTCTACTATCACGGCAAGAGCCGGATCGACACCCAGCCGGTGACGGCCAACGCGTTCGATCGCTCGACTCTTTCGCTGACCGACCAGTCCGCGCTCTACACGAACGTAGATCTGAACGCTCGTCTGCTTACCGACACGCACGATAACCGCATCGTTTTTCGCGACACCGACCTGCGCAACTTTCTCGCGGGGCAGGACAGCCAGAACCGGCTGATGGCGGCCTACTATGACTACCGATACAAGCCCGCCGACGTATCGGCGCGAGTAGGGCGGCAGCCGGGATACAGCGGCGGGGTGATCGGCCGGTTCGATGGTGCGCTGCTTGGCTACGGGATAGCGCCGCGCATGCGGCTGAACGCGGTTGCCGGCGAGCCGGTGCAGCTCAGCGGCTTCGAGACAAGTTCAAGACAGAGCTTCTACGGAGTAAACGCGGATCTTGGGCCGTTCAACGAACGGTGGACCGCCAACCTGTACCTGATCCGGCAGTCGGTCGACGGTATCGCGGATCGCGAAGCGAACGGCGTCGAGCTGCGTTATCTCGCGCCGCAGGCGACGTTCATCTCACTGCTGGATTACGACACGCTCTTCCATGAGACGAATATTGCGATGGCGCAGGGGAGCTGGCAGTCGCCATTGAAGACCACGCTCAACTTCTTTTTCGACCGCCGCAAGACGCCGACTTTGGAAACGGCGACAGCGGCCTTGGGGCAGCCCAATACTTCGATCCGGGACCTTGTCAACACTTTCAGCGCGGAAGAACTGCGCCGGCAAGCCCGGGCTTTGACGGCAACCGTGACGACGGCTTCGGCGGGCTTCACGCAACCGGTGAGCCCGCGCTGGCAACTCGGCGGAGACTATCGCGTAATGCACGTGTCAAGCACCGAGGGCAGCGGCAACGTCCCGCCGATGCCCGACACCGGACATGTGCGGACTGCCAGCGGACAGGCGATAGGTACCGGCCTCTTCTCCCGCCGCGACGTCACTGCGCTGACAGTGAGCCGAATAACGGCGGACGCCTATCACGGTGCCGCCTTCAGCTTCAATACTCGAGCGCCGATCGGCGATACCTGGGCCTTGGGAAGCTCGTTCCTGTGGTACGGGCAGCACAACGCGAATGGCAGTACGAGCCAGCGACTGTTTGCCACGCTGCGCGCCGAGTATCGCTGGCGGACCAGCGTGGCGCTCGAGGGCGAAGCCGGCATCGACAACACCCATAGCAAGGGGCAGTTCGCGGATGAGAGATTTAACCGGGGCTTCTTCTCACTCGGCTATCGTTGGGATTTCTAGCCGCTAGGGACAAAGTCCCAGAGGGTCGCAAGACTTGGCTGCCCGACCAGGGCTCGAACCGCGGGCTCGACTCTACGCCACCGCACGAAGGCGCCTGGAAGAGCTGGGGAGATTGGTTGGGGAGACGGCGCAGTCTGCAGGCGCTACGCAAGTGAACCACTGAGGCATCGCCGCTGATCTGAGGATTGTGTCGCAGCGCGCCGCGCGCGCCGCGCGTATCTTTCGCTTCGAAGTCAATTCAAAGAGTTCTGGCGCTGCGCGCCTACGGAACCTGAAGGGAGAGCCATGAACAAGAACATAACCGCCGTCCTCGTCCTCGTGCTCGCGGCCGGCTGCAGTAGCCAGCCCTACGAGGGCGAAACCGTCGTGCCGCCGATGGATCGTTCGCGCAAGGTGAGCGAGCAGGACTGCACCAGACCGGTCGCCACCGACGGCAGCGGCAACCTGATGTGTCGTGAAATCACCGAGCGCGAGCGCCGCGCCAAGATCGCGGAAGAAGAGCGGCAGGCCAGGGCCCGGAGGGAAGC
Source organism: Burkholderiales bacterium (assembly GCA_035689325.1). Lineage (GTDB taxonomy): Bacteria > Pseudomonadota > Gammaproteobacteria > Burkholderiales > SG8-39 > SCGC-AG-212-J23. Next base: position 15,811 of record DASSLQ010000138.1, read on the forward strand.
CGAGGAGCGCGCCGCGCGCGAGCGCCTGGAGCGTGAACGCGCCGAGCAGCTTGCCCTGGAAGAGGCTGCCCGGAAGCAGCGGGCTGCCGAGGAGGAGCGGCTCGCCGCCGAGCGCGCCCGGCTGGAGGCCGAGGCCGCGCGCAAGGCCGAGGAAGAGCGTCTGCGTCAGGAGAAGCTGGCGGAAGAAGCCCGTCTCCGCCAGATCGCCGAGCAGGAAGCGCGCGAGGCAGCCGAGCGTGAGTGCCGGCGTCTCGAGCAGCAACGGGCCGACGGCCGCGCTCTACTCACGGAGTTCGTCGACAACTACGGCACGGTCGAGGAAAACAAGGGGATAGCCGGGCAGATCACCGCGTTCCTCAGCAAGCCTCGCAAGGCGAAGCCATGCCCGCCAGCCGTCGCCATGCTCGGGCAGCCTACGAAAAAGTAGTCACCTAATGCCACCATCGCGGATTGGCAATCCGCAGGTCACGAAACCTACGGACCGTGCGGAGCGAGTCGACGCGAGAGAAGATACTAGATCGAGATGTTGGCTCCCCGACCAGGGCTCGAACCTGGGACCTGCGGATTAACAGTCCGTCGCTCTACCAACTGAGCTATCGGGGAACTGGGATGTGATGCGGGTTTCAGGGCGGCATTTTACCGCAGCCGCCCAAACTACTGGATGACTTTAGCGATCGCCTGCGCGACGTAGTCGATGTTGCCGGAGTTGAGCGCCGCGACGCAGATGCGCCCGGTCTCGATGGCGTAGATCGAGTACTCGTTGCGCAGCCGCTGTACCTGCTCCTTGGTGAGGCCGGTGTAGGAGAAGAGGCCGCGCTGGGCGACGATGGAACTGAAATCGACGCCCGGCGCGCGCTGCTTGATCTTGGCGACGAGCTCGCGCCGCATCTGCTTGACGCGCTCGCGCATGGCGCCGAGCTCCTTGTCCCACAACGCGCGCAGCTCGGGTGATGCGAGCACGCCGGCCGCGAGCTGGCTGCCGTGCGTCGGTGGATTGGAGTAATTGGTGCGCACGATGCGCTTGAGCTGCGAAAGCACGCGCACCGCTTCCTCGGGGCTCGCGGTGACCAGGCTGAACGCGCCGACGCGCTCGCCGTACAGCGAGAGCGATTTCGAGAACGAGGTCGACAGGAACACCGGGCTCATCGCGCCGCCGAAGAGCCGCGCCGCGAGCGCATCGCTCGCCAGTCCGTCGCCGAAGCCCTGGTAGGCGAGGTCGAGGAACGGAATCAGCCCGCGCCGCTGCACGATGGCGAGGATGTCGGACCAGTTCTCCGGCGAGAGATCGACGCCGGTCGGGTTGTGGCAGCAGGCGTGCAGCACCACGATGGCGCCGGCGGGAAGCTTGTCCAGCATGCTGCGCATGCCGGGGAAATCGAGGCCCTTGGTGCGCGGGTCGTAGTACGGATAGCTGCGCACCGTGAAGCCGGCGGCCTCGAACAGCTGGCGATGGTTTTCCCAGCTCGGGTCGCTGATCCAGACCTCCGAGCCGGGCGTGATCTGCCGCAGGAAGTCGGCGCCGATCTTGAGGCCGCCCGTGCCGCCGATCGCCTGCACCGTGACGATGCGCCTTTCCGTGACCGCGGCGAAGTCCTTGCCGAACACCAGCTCCTGCACGCCGCGGTCGTACGCGGCGAGGCCGTCGATCGGCAGGTAATTGCGCGGCGGCGCGGCCTTAAGGCGCTCGCTTTCGGCGCGCCGCACGCATTCGAGCAGCGGCACCTTGCCCGCGTCGTCGCAATAGACGCCGACGCCAAGGTTTACCTTCTTCGGGTTCTGGTCGGCGACGTAGGCCTCGGTGATGCCGAGAATCGGATCGCTCGGTGCCATCGGCACCTGGGCGAGCAGGGAAGGCGAATGGGGTGCGTTCATCAATTAAAATGGGCGGTTTCGCGCTGCACCATTCTACCGTGGCGATTACGTTTCCAAATAGTTCTTTCCGGCTCGCCCAGCTCTACGAGCCTGCGGGCGACCAGCCCGAGGCCTTCGCGAAGCTCGTCGAGGGCATCGAGGACGGGCTCGCGTTCCAGACGCTGCTCGGCGTCACCGGCTCGGGCAAGACCTACACGATGGCGAACGCCATCGCGCGACTCGGGCGGCCGGCGCTGGTGCTCGCACCGAACAAGACCTTGGCGGCGCAGCTCTATTCCGAATTCCGCGAGTTCTTCCCGGAGAACGCGGTCGAGTACTTCGTGTCGTATTACGACTACTACCAGCCGGAGGCTTATGTCCCGGCGCGGGATTTGTATATCGAAAAAGATTCGTCGATCAACGACCACATCGAGCAGATGCGGCTCTCGGCGACGAAGTCGCTGCTCGAGCGGCGCGACGTGGTGATTGTCGGCACGGTGTCTTGCATCTACGGTATCGGCGATCCCTCGGAATACCACGGCATGATCCTGCACCTGCGCGACGGCGAGAAGCTCTCGCAGCGCGACGTGCTCGCCCGCCTGGTGGCCATGCAGTACACGAGGAGCGATCTCGACTTCCGGCGCGGCACCTTCCGCGTGCGCGGCGACGTGGTCGACGTCTTCCCGGCGGAGCACGCCGAGCATGCGATTCGCATCTCGCTCTCCGACGACGAGGTGGAGAAGCTGGAGGTGTTCGACCCGCTCACCGGGCGCGTACTGCATCCGATGGCGCGGTTCACGGTGTATCCATCCAGCCATTACGTGACGCCGCGCGACACGACGCTGCGCGCGATCGAGGCGATCAAGGCGGAGCTGCGCGAGCGCATCCAGTTCTTCCAGGACGCCGGGCGCCTGGTGGAGGCGCAGCGCATCGAGCAACGCACCCGGTTCGATCTGGAAATGCTGGCGGAGCTCGGCTTCTGCAAGGGCATCGAAAACTACTCGCGCCATCTTTCCGGGCGCCAGGCCGGCGAGCCGCCGCCCACGCTGATCGATTACCTGCCGCCCGACGCGCTGATGATCATCGACGAGAGCCACGTCACCATCCCGCAGCTCGGCGGCATGTATCGCGGCGACCGGTCCAGGAAAGAGAACCTGGTGGAGTACGGCTTCCGCCTGCCCTCGGCGCTCGACAATCGCCCGTTGCGCTTCGACGAGTTCGAGAAGGTGGTGCGCCAGACCGTCTTCGTCTCGGCTACGCCCGCCGACTACGAGCGCGAGAAATCGGGCGATGCGATCGTCGAGCAGGTCGTGCGGCCCACCGGGCTCGTCGATCCGCAGGTTATCGTGCGGCCGGCCTCGACGCAGGTGGACGATCTACTCGCCGAGATCAGCCTCCGGGTGAAGAAGCGCGAACGGGTGCTGGTGACGACGCTGACCAAGCGTATGGCCGAGGAGCTCACCGAGTACCTCGCCGAGCACGGCGTCAAGGTGCGCTACCTGCATTCGGAAGTCGAGAACATCGAGCGCGTGGAGATCATCCGCGACCTGCGCCTCGGCGAGTTCGACGTGCTGGTCGGCATCAACCTGCTGCGCGAGGGGCTCGACCTGCCGGAGGTGTCGCTGGTGGCGATCCTCGATGCGGACAAGGAAGGCTTCTTGCGCTCGGAGCGCTCGCTCATCCAGACCATCGGCCGCGCGGCGCGCCACATCAACGGCACTGCGATCCTCTACGCCGACAGGGTGACCGACTCGATCAAGCGCGCGCTCGAGGAGACGGACCGCCGGCGCAACAAGCAGATCGCTTACAACGAAGAGCACGGCATCACGCCGAAGGGCGTCATGAAGCGCATCAAGGATCTGATCGACGGCGTGTACGAGGCCGAGGACGCGGAGGCGGTGCGCGTTGCAGCGGAGCAGGAGGCGCGCTACGAGGCGATGAGCGAGAAGCAGCTCGCCCGCGAGATCAAGGCGCTCGAGAAGAAGATGCTCGCGCACGCCAGAAACCTCGAGTTCGAGGAAGCAGCCAAGGCGCGCGATGAGCTCGCCGAGCTCAAGAAGCGCGTCTTCGGCGTGGAGCTCGCGTCCGAATGATGCGGCTCGCGCTGCTCGCACTGCTCATGGCCGCCCATGCCGCCGGCGCGGCCGACACGATAGTGATCACTGGAATGCGCCATCCGGTGGACAAGTCCTATCGCAAGATGGTGCAGGGCATGGATCTCTTCGCCGCGAACCATGCGCTCGCGCCGCAGGCGGAGCTGCGCTACAAGGTCCTGCCGCGCCGACAGGGCACGGACATCGGGGACGTGGCGCTGCAGCTCGTCGGCGACACCGTAAAGCAGCGCGTGGCGCTCGCGGCCGACGGCACGTTCACGCTCGGCCGCGATGCCAAGGCGTTCGCCGAGGACGCGGTGGTGAGCGCGAACCGCCCGGCGGACACCATGACCTGGCGGGCGGACATCCGCACGCCGGGCCTGCCGGCGAACACGCGGCGCCTCGGCGACCTGCGGCTCGAGTGCCAGGTCGGCATGCGCGCCGGGCTCGTGTCCCAGTATCCGGGCGTGCTCGACCTCTTCTTCAGCGCCGTGCAAAGCCCGGCGAGCTACTGCGGCGAGCGCGAAGTGCGTTATCTCTTCTTCGCCGAGCGGCCGATCTTCAGCGTGGCGCTGCATTACGGCGAGCGGCGGCAGGTGATGAGCGCGGCACGGCTTTACGCCGGCGTCTTGCGCGGCCAGACGCCGCAGTCGGAACGGCGCTATTGCGATTGCCAGGCGCTGCTCGATCGCTCGTATACGCTGCCGCTCGGCGATGCGAGCTGGCCCGACGACACGCTGGTCGAGCTCGAGCCGATGGCAGCGGCCGCGAACGATGACGATCCGCTGCGCGGCTATACCAGGGCGGAGGCGCGCGCGGCGCTCGGCGCGGCGAAGGTCATGCGCTTCGACAGCGGCTACGAGATCTGGGCGTACGACTGGGGGGGCAGCGACTTCATGGTGCTCTTCGAACCCGACGGCCGCGCCGCGAAGAGCCGGTTGCGGCTTTGATTCCGTACTAAGTACGAAATACCTATTACGTGCTGAGTACCGAATTCAGCGCTTGCGCGCGCGCGTAAAGAAGCGGATGCCCGGCTTCAGCGCCTCGAAGACGGCGTAGCGCGTTTCCTTCATGCCGAGCGAGCGATAGACGCGCCGCGCACGCGCGTTGTCGTGATCGACGTAGAGGCGAAAGCCGACCACCGAGCGCCGGCGCGCCGCGAGGCGCTGCACGTGGCGGTAGAGGCGCCGATAGACGCCGCGGCCGCGGTGCGCGGGCAGAACGTAGACGCTCTGCACCCACCAGAAGTCGCCGTTTCGCCAGTCGCTCCATTCTTTCGTAATGAGCAGCGCGCCGATGGCTTCGCCGTTTCGCTCCGCGATGAGATAGAAGCCGGAGGCCGGGCGCGCGAGCAGGCGGCGCACGCCCGCGCCGACCACGTCCGGGAATAGCTCCTTCCCCTCGGTCTCGAGCGCCATCGCGCGGTTGAAGGCGACGAGGACTGGCGCGTCGCGCCGCCGTGCGAGCCGGATGCGCATAATGGGCGGGAGATGAAGCAAAGGCGCGCGATTCTATTCGTTTGCTCGGGCAACATCTGCCGCTCGCCGACGGCGGAGGCGGTGCTGCGGCACCTCGCGGCGAAGGCGGGCATCGAGCTGCACATCGCCTCGGCCGGCATCGGCGACTGGCACGTGGGCGCTGCGCCCGATGAGCGCGCGCAGCGCCATGCCAGGAGCCGCGGCTATGACCTGAGCACCTTGCGCGCGCGACAGGTGACGAAGGGCGACTTTGTCGAGTTCGATCTGATTCTCGCCATGGATCGAAGCCATTTGCGCGCGCTGAAGCGCATGGCGTCGTCGGAACACCGGCATAAGCTCCGGCTGTTCATGCCGGAGCAGGACGTGCCCGACCCGTATTACGGCGGGCCCGAAGGCTTCGAGCACGTGCTCGATCTCGTGGAGGCCGCGTGCCGCGACCTCCTCCGAGAGCTCGGGAGCGCTACTTCCTAGTTTCGATCTGGACGAGCTCTTCGTCCTGAGCGGCCGGCTTCGCCCGCTCGCGGCGCGGGCGGCCGAGCGGCGCGCTCGCTTCTTCGGCCGCGGGCGCCTGGACCGTCACCTTTGCGCGGTCCGTCTCGACCATCACGAGGCCCGAGTCGGTCAAGAGCTGCTTGGCGTCAATGCGGGGCGCTTCCACGCGCGGCGCTTCCACGCGCGGCTCCTCTACCGCAGGCGTCGGCGGTGGCGGGGACGTCGGCTCGGCCGCGCGGATCTCGGCTGCGGGCTGCGGCTGGCGCGCCTCTTCAAGGCGCGCGGATTCGAGCTCGTGGATGCGCCGCTGCTGCTCGGCGATCGATTGAACTTGCGGATCGGCCTCGCGCCGCTGCTCGCCGCGCTGCTGGCGATCGCCGCGATCACGCCGGTGGCGGCGGCCGCCACGGCCGCGCTCGGCATCGCCTTCACGCTCGGGACGCGGCGGCTGCTGTTCCGCATGCGGCGGTTGCGCATGTTGCTGGGGCGGCCGTGGTGGTTGCGGCGGGCGCTGCTGCTGTTGCTGCGGCTGCGGGCGCTGTTCCTGCCGCCCGCCCTGGCGCTCGCCGCCACGTTGTTCGCCCCGCTCGCCTCGCTGCTGGCCGTTACGCCGCTGCTCGAGCCGCCCGTGTTGCTGGCGATCGCCGCCGCGAGCGTCGCGATTGCGATCGTCTCGGCGCTCGTCGCGCCGGCCGCCGTCCCGCCGCTGCTGCTGATCGCGTCGCTGGTGCTCGCGGCGTGGCTCGCGGTGCTGCGCCGCCTGGATCGCAGATGCCGGCGCCTGCGGCGCAGTTTGCACGGGTGCGGGCGCAGGCGGCACCTTGAAAAGCGACAGCAAGCGGGAGAAGAGGCCGACGCCGGCACCGGCCGCTGCGGCGACCGGCTGTGCGAGCTGCACCGGCTCGGGCGCTTTCTCGCGCTGCGGCTCGGCCGGGAGCGGAGCGGGCTGCGAGGGCGTGATGCTCTTCACCACGGGCTGCTGGCGCTCCACCTTGGCTTCGGCGGTCTCGGCGCCCGGCGCCTTCGGCTCCTCGGGCTGCTCGACCATCTCGTAGCTCGAGGGCACGTGCTCCATCTCGTTCAGCTCCTCGTGGCGCAGGCGCTGCACCTTGTAGTGCGGCGTCTCGAGGTGCTGGTTGGGCACCATTACGATATTCACCTTCAGCCGCGATTCCAGCTTCTGGATCTCGGCGCGCTTCTCGTTCAGCAGGAACGAGGCGACGTCCACCGGCACC
>DASSLQ010000139.1:0-20334 GCA_035689325.1 Burkholderiales bacterium
GCAGCCCGGCGGTGATGAGATAGATCGGCTCGGGCGGGAAGGCCTGCTCCACCTTCAGTGCATAGCGCAGAAGCGGCTTGCCTTCGGGCGTCGTCACCTCGCGGATCGCGCGCAGCGGCGAGCGGAAGCCGCCGGCCGCGATGGTCTGGTACATCTGCGCCACTTCGAGCGGTGAGAGCTCCGCCGCGCCGAGCAGCGTCGAGGCGAGCGGCCGCAGCTCGCGATCGACGCCCAGGCGCTGCACCGTGGCGAGCACGTGGTCGATGCCGAGCTCGGTGCCGAGGCGCGCGGTCGCCGCGTTGTAGGACTGCGCGAGCGCGGTGCGCAGCGGCACCATGCCGTGGAATTTGCGGTCGTAGTTCGCCGGCTGCCAGTCGGGCGCGCCGCGGCTCTTCCACACGAACGGCCCGTCGTCGATCGGCGTGACCAGCGTGTAGCGCGCCGGGTCGGAAAGCGCGGTGAGGTAAATGGCGGGCTTGAGGAGCGAGCCCACCGGCCGCGCCGCATCGAGCGCGCGGTTGTAGCCGCGGTAGCGGGCGTCGCGCCCGCCGACCAGCGCCTGCACCTCGCCGCTCTGCGGGTCGGTGACGACGATGGCGCCCTCGAGGCCGGGCTCGCCGAAGCGCTTGTCCTTGTCGAACTGGGTGAGACGCTTCGCCAACGCCCGTTCAGCCGCGCCCTGCACGCGCGGATCGAGCGTGGTGAATATGCGCAGGCCCTCGGAGTGCAGATCTTCTTCGGCATAGTCGCGCCGCAGCTGCCGGTGCACGAGCTGCACGAAAGCCGGGTAGGGCGACGTGCCCGTTCCCGCGCGCGTGGCGATGCCGAGCGGTGCGGACCGCGCCCGTGCGTATTCCTCAAGCGTGAGCGAACCCCGTTCCTTGGTCTCGCGCAGCACGAGGTTGCGCCGCTCGAGCGCGCGCGCCGCGTGCCGGCGCGGATCGTAGACCGCCGGGCCTTTCACCAGCGCGACCAGCACTGCGGCTTCGGCGGGAGTCAGGTACTGCGCCTCCTTGCCGAAATAGAACTGCGCCGCGAGGCCGACGCCGTGGATCGCGCGGTCGCGATCCTGGCCGAGGTAGATCTCGTTGAGATAGGTCTCGAGGATTTCCTCCTTGCTGTAATGCAGCTCGAGCAGTACCGCCATCACGAGCTCGGTGAACTTGCGCGACAGCGTGCGTTCCGGCGTAAGAAAGAAGTTCTTCACGAGCTGCTGCGTAATCGTGCTGCCGCCCTGCACGCGCTGCGAGCCGAGCGACAGCAGCGCGCGCGCGAGCGCGCGCGGATCGAAGCCGTGGTGCGTGTAGTAGTTATGGTCCTCGGTAGCGATCAGCTCCTTGACGAGCACCGGCGGTACGTCGCGCAGGCGCACGAGCACGCGGTCCTCGTTGCCCGCCGGGTAGATGCCGCCGATCGGCAGCGGCTCCAGGCGCGCGAGCGGCAGGTCGCGGCCTTCCCCGTCGGTCAGGGCGGAGACCGTGCCGCTGTCGAACGTGACGCGCACACGGCGCGCCGGCTGCGCGCCGTCGGCGAACAGGAACGGCCGCATCGAGATGTCGAGCGCGTTGTCCGCGCGCGCGTACCAGCCGGGCGCCTCGCGCGGCCCGTAGGCGTAGCCAAGATCCTTGAGCTCGTCCTCGACGTCGCCGTCGGCGATGTGCAGGCCGACGTGCAGCTCGAGCGGCCGGGCGTAGATGCGCGCGGGCAGCGCGAAGCGCCGGCCCTCGAACTCGGAGCGCACGCGCAGGTCGAGGTAGAGCGTAAACGCGCTCACGCCGAGCAGGGCCACGAGGCATGCGTAGCCGAGCCACCTGAGGATGCGACCGCGGGTCATCAGACGGATGGGGTCAGATCAAGAATGCGCGAGCGCCTGATGATACCTGCCCGCGAAACAGTCGCGCGCCGCGGCCGCACGTCGCCGACAATCGGCCCGGCGTTGCCATGGCGCTCGAGAAGCCAAGTCGCCCTTTTCCGACGCTGCGTCGTATCGCAGACGATTTTGGTGTGCACTATGCCGCGAGCGCCGTGGTGGCGTTTCTCTTCGCCACCACCGGCCCGGTCGCGATCATTCTGTCGGTCGGCGCGCGCGGCGGCCTGTCGGAGTCCGACATCGCGTCGTGGATCTTCAGTGCGTTCGTCTTCAACACGATCATCTCCGCCGCTTTCACGCTTGCTTATCGCCAGCCGCTCATCTTCCTGTGGAGCATTCCGGGCGCGGTGCTGCTTGGACCAGCGCTCGGCCATCTCAGTTTCCCGGAAGCGGTGGCCGCGTTCATCGCCACGGGCGCCTTGATGCTCGTTCTGGGCCTGTCGGGCTGGGTGCGCCGCGCGATGCAAGCCGTGCCGATGCCGATCGTCATGGCGATGGTCGCCGGGGTGTTCCTGCGCTTTGGCATCGATCTCGTGCTTGCGTTCCGCGACGCGCTCTGGATCGCGGCGCCGATGACGATCGCGTTTTTCGCGCTCGGCGCCGCCCCGCGTCTTGCGCGCGGCGTGCCGCCGCTCATCGCGGCGCTCGCGGTGGGCGCCATTGCAATAGGGATGCTCGGTGCCTTCCGCCCGCCGGCGGGCGCGCTCTTCGCGCTCGCGTCGCCAAACTTCTACGTGCCCCAATTCTCCTGGCGCGCGATGATCGAGCTCGTCGTGCCGCTCGCCATCACCGTGCTCGTGGTGCAGAACGGGCAGGGAATCGCGGTGCTCAGCGCGAGCGGCCACGGCGCGCCGATCAACGCCATCACCGCCGCCTGCGGCGCCGGCGCCATGGTCAGCGGCTGCTTCGGCGCCGTCCCGACCTGCTTGACCGGACCGGTGAACGCGATCCTCGCGGCAGGCGGCGAGCGCGGGCGCCAATACACCGCCGCGCTATTTTTCTGCCTGCTTGCCGCCGCCTTCGGCCTGCTCGCACCATTTTTCACCCGCCTTCTGCTCGCTACCCCGCCGGCGTTCATTGCCACGCTCGCAGGCCTCGCGATGCTGCGCATCCTGCAGAGCGCATTTACCGCTTCCTTCGCCGGCCGCAACACCCTCGGCGCGCTCGTCTGCTTTCTCGTCACCGTGGCCGACGTGCCCATCTTCAACATCGGCGCGCCGTTCTGGGGCCTGGTGCTGGGGCTCGCCGCATCCTCGTTGCTGGAGCGCGCATGAAACGCTTTCGCTACTACTGGGAAGACTTCCCCGTCGGCCGGATCTTCGAATATGGCTCCCGCACGCTGAGCGAGAGCGAGATGATCGCCTTTGCGCGCGACTGGGACCCGCAGCGCTATCACGTCGATCCGCAGGCGGGGAAGGAGACGCCCTACGGCGGCCTGATCGCCTCCGGCTGGCATACCGGCTGCGTGATGATGCGCTTGATGTGCGATGCCTATCTCAACGAATCGTCGTGCATCGGCTCGCCCGGCATCGACGAGTGGCGCTTCGCGCTGCCGGTGCGTCCGGGCGACACGTTGCGCTATCGCGCTACCGTGCTCGAGTCGCGTGTCTCCGCCAGCAAGCCTGACCGCGGCATCGTCAGGTTCCGCTGGGAGCTCCTCAACCAGCGCGACGAGCTTGTCGTGGCGATGGTCGGCATCCAGTTCTACCTCCGGCGCCCGTGAGCCACGTCCTCGCCACCCGCGACTTCGCGCTTTTCCTCGCCGGGCGCTTCTGCAACGTGCTCGCAGCGCAGATGCAGTGGGTGGCGGTCGGCTGGTACCTCTACGACCTGACGCGCGACCCGATGACGCTCGGCTGGGCGGGCCTCGCCGCCTTCGTGCCGATCGCGTTGCTTACGCTCCCGGCCGGCGATCTCGCCGACCGCGCCGACCGGCGCATCGTGCTTTTCATCGCACACATGATCCAGGCCATCGCCGCGGCTTTGCTCTTGTTCTTGGTAGCGGCAAAGACCACGGTGACCGGGCCGTTCTACGGCGCCCTGGTGCTCTCGGGCACCACGCGCGCGCTCGCCGGGCCGGCGTCCAAGTCGCTCGCGCCGCTCCTCGTGCCGCGCGAGCAGTTCGCGCAGTCGGTCGCGTGGGGCACCTCCGCGCAGCAGATCGCGATCATCACCGGCCCGGCGCTCGGCGGCCTGATCTACCTCGCCGGCGCGCCGATCACGTTTGCCGCGTGCCTCGTCGTGGCGCTCGCCGCGGCGCTCGCCATGCTCGCGATCCGCACGCGCGTGGTGGCGTCGAAGGAGAGCGGCAGCACCGCGTTCTCTCGCGCCATGGCCGGTCTGCGCTACCTGATGACGCAGCCGATTGTGCTGGGCGCGATCTCGCTCGACCTTTTCGCGGTCCTGCTCGGCGGCGTAAACGCGCTGCTACCGGTGTTTGCGCGCGACATCCTGCATGCCGGGCCCGCCGGGCTCGGCATCCTGCGCAGCACCTTCGCCGTGGGCGCGATCACGACGAGCCTGGTGCTCGCACAGTTGCCCGAGCAGCGCCAGCCGCACGCGGGGCGCGCGCTCTTCGGCGGCGTGGCGCTCTTCGGCGTGGGCGCGATCATCTTTGCGCTGGGCGGGCACTACATCATCGCGATGGCGGCGCTCTTCATCATGGGCGCGTCCGATGCGATGAGCGTTTTCGTGCGCGCGACGGTCGTGCAGCTCGCGACGCCCGAAGACATGCGCGGGCGGGTGAGCGCGATCCACGTGCTCTTCGTCGGCTGCACCAACGAGCTCGGCGAGTTCCGCGCGGGGCTTCTCGCCTCGCTCTTCGGCGCGGTGCCGGCGGCGCTTGCCGGCGGCATCGGCACGCTCGTCATCGTCGCGCTGTGGGCGCAGCTCTTTCCGGGCTTGCGGCGCGTCGACCGCCTCAGCGAAGTAACGCCGTAATTACGACCCGGGGTCGGAATTGCCGACGCCAAGATACGTCGCCGCAACCTGTGCGTTTCCGCGCAGCTGCGGCGGCGTGCCTTCGAATACCACGGTGCCGTGGTCGATGACGTAGACGCGGTCCGCGAGCGCGAGCGCCATCTCGGCATTCTGCTCGACGAGCAGCATGCTGACGCGCTCCGCTCGCAGCTCGCGGATCGTGCTGATCACGTCATTCACGATGATCGGCGCCAGCCCCTGCGACGGCTCATCGAGCAGCAGCAACTCCGGGCCGGTGAGCAGGGCGCGCGCAATGGCGAGCATCTGCTGCTCGCCGCCGGAGAGATCGCGTCCCCTGCTCTCGAGCCGCTCTTTCAGCCGCGGAAAGCGCTCGAGCACCGCCGCGAGCGGCCAGCGCGATGCCGGCCGCTCGGCGATCGCCAGGTTCTCGCGCGCGCTCAGGTACGAGAAGATGCCGCGCGTCTCCGGCACGAGCGCGATGCCCAGGCGCGCGATGCGGTGCGGCGCCACGCCGGCGATATCGCGCCCCTTGTAGCGGATCTCGCCCGCGCGCGGCGGCGTCAGGCCGCTGATCGAGCGCAGCGTCGTGGTCTTGCCGGCGCCGTTGCGGCCAAGGAGCGCGACGACCTCGCCTTCGCCGACGCCGAGCGAGAGCCCGTGCAGCACGTGCGCGAGTCCGTAGTAGGTCTGGATGGCGCGCAGCTCGAGCATCACGCCGCCATGCCGCCGAGATAGGCACGCCGCACTTCGGGATTGCGCTGGATCTCGGCCGGCGTGCCTTCTGCGATCAGGCTGCCGAAGTGCATCACCGAGATGCGATCCGACACGCTCATGATGATGTCCATCTTGTGCTCGATCAGCACGATGGTGTAGCGGCCTTTCAGCGCGCGCACGAGAGAAACCATGCGCCGCGTCTCCTCGGGCGAGAGCCCGGCGGCCGGCTCATCGAGCAGCAGCACGCGCGGCGCCGCGGCGAGCGCGATGGCGAGCTCGAGCTGGCGCTGCTCGCCGTGCGAGATCTCGCGCGCCGGGTGGTGCGCCTTTTCGGCGAGGCCCACGTCGGCCAACGCTGCGCGCGCGCGAGCCGTGACGCCCGCGTAGCGGTCGGTGCGCTTCCAGAGCAGCCCACGCCAGGACGCACTGCAGGCGTACGCGGCGACCCAGACGTTGTCCTGCAGCGTAAAGGCGGGAAACACGTTGGTGCGCTGGAAGGAGCGCGCGAGGCCGAGGTGCGCGATGCGATGCGCACGCGTCCCGGTGATGTCGCGGCCGTCGAAGAGAATGCGCCCGGCGCTCGGCGCGAACTGGCCGGTAAGCAGATTGAAGAGCGTGGTCTTGCCGGCGCCGTTCGGGCCGATGATCGAGTGCAGCGCGCCGGCCTCGACGCACAGGTCCACCGCGTTCACCGCGGTGAGCGCGCCGAACGACTTGCTCAGGCCGCGCGTTTCGAGGAGCGCCATATCCGGGACCAGGCTTCGACCACGCCGCCGCGGAAGAAGAGCACGACCATGACGAACGCCACGCCGAGGAGCAGCGGCCAGCGCGCCCACATTACGCTCATCGACTCGGAGAGCCAGATGAACACCACCGAGCCGATGATCGGGCCATACAGCGAGCCGCTGCCGCCGATGAGGGTGGCGAAGACGACGTTGCCGGAGAACACGAAGCCGATCGCTTCCAGCGGCACGATGCCGAAGAGCATCGCGTAGAGCACGCCGGCGAAGCCGGAGAAGGCACCGCCGATCACGAACGCGAGCAGCTTGAAGCGCGGCACGTTATAGCCGACCGCCTCGGCGCGCACCTCGTTCTCGCGGATCGCCTGCAGGATCTTGCCGAGCGGCGACTCGACGATGCGTTTCATCGCCCCGAGCGCGAGCAGGAACAGCGCCGACACCACGATGTAATAGGTGAGCGGCGAGCGCAGGTCGACGCCCAGCAGCGCCGGGCGCGGGATTCCGGGCATGCCGTCCTCGCCGCCCGTGACGCTCGTCCACTGATAGGCGATGAAGTAGAAGAGCTGGTTCAGCGCGAACGTCAGCATGATGAAGTAGAGGCCCGCGCGCTGCACGCAGAGGTACCCGACCAGCAATGCCGAGAGCGCGCCGATGCCCACGCCCACGCCGAGCGCCGTGGCGATGCCGATGCCGTAGTACTTGAGCAGATAACCGGCGACGTAGGCCGCCGAGCCGAAGAACGTTGCCTGGCCGAATGACAGCAGGCCGGTGTAGCCGAGCAGCAGATTCAGGCCGAGCCCGAAGATCGCGAAGATCCAGATCTCGGTCGCAATCGCCGGCCGCTCCACGAGCGGCAGCAGCACGACCGCCAAGATCACCAGCACGGCGGCGTGCTTCATCGGATGCCGAAGAGACCCTGCGGCCGCACGAGCAGCACCGCGGCCATCACGGCGAAGATCACGGCGGTGGATGCTTCCGTCCAATAGGCGGCAACCACGGCTTGCGCGACGCCGATCAGGAGCCCCGCGGCGATCGCGCCGAGCAGGTTGCCGAGCCCGCCGAGCGCGACGACGACGAAAGCGATGCCGAGCATGTCGACGCCCATGCCCGGCGAGAGGCCGCGGATCGGCGCGGTGAGCGCGCCGGCGATGCCGGCGAGATAGGCGCCGAGCGCGAATGCGGCCGTGAAGAGGCGCTGGATATCGATGCCGAGGAGGGACACCATCTCCTTGTTCTCGATCCCGGCGCGCATGATGGCGCCGTAGCGCGTGCGCTCGAGGAATAGCCAGGTCGCTACCACCAGGACTCCCGCGAGCACCATGACGAACAGCCGGTACTTCGGATAGAAGGTGAAGCCGAGATCGACGCCGCCGCGCAGGATGGCGGGGGGCAGGTGACTGATGCCGACCGGTCCCCAGATGACGATGATGAGCTCATTCAGGATCAGCGCCAGGCCGAAGGTAAACAGCAGCTGGTAATCGTGCCCCGCCGCGTAAAGGCGCCGGATGCCGGCGAATTCGATGGCCATGCCGAGCAGCGCTACCCCGAGCGGGGCGATCAGCAGCGCGAGCCAGAAGTTACCAATGGCACCGACGACCGTGACCAGCAGGTAAGCACCGACGGCGAAGAGCGCGCCGTGAGCGAAGTTCGGGATGTTGAGAATGCCGGTGATGAGCGCGAGCCCGAGCCCCATCAGGGCATAGAGCATGCCCGTCGCGATCCCGTTGAGGATCTGGCCGAGGAGGAGATTCACTTAGAGTAAACGGGGACAGACCCCGTTTAAATAGGGTCCGTCCCTGTTTTTAGAAGCCGCCGATGTCCTTGCAGGCGGCGTATTCCTTCGGCAGCGGCGTGTCGCCCGTAGCGATGAGCTCGGCGAGGTCGAGCTCTTCCTTCATCGCTTTCTTCGGCTTGCAGCGCAGGAAGAAATACGGGCGCAGCGTCTGGTGCGTCGCCGCATCGATGCGCATGCGGCCGAGGAGGTCGTTCACCTCGATGCCTTCGAGCGCCTTGATCACGTCCTGCACGTTGTCGGACTTCGCCTTGTCGAAGCCCGCGAGCATCAGGCGGGTCATTGAATACGCGGCCGAAGGCGCGTAGCCGGGCGGGGTGTTGAACTTGGCGCGGTAGTTCTTGACGAACTCCTTCGCCACCGGCGTATCGGCGGTGTAGTAGAAGTTCGTGCCGACCCAGAGATTCTCGCGGATCTCGGGCGCGAGCTGGATCAGCTCCTCGACGCCGGAGGACCAGCACATGATGAGCGGCAGCTTCGGCGTCAGGCCGAAGTTGAAGATCTCGCGCGCGCCGGCCACCGCGTCGCCGCCGAAGTTGATCATGGCTACCACATCCGGACGGTTGGCGGCGGCCTTCTGCACATAGTTCGAGAACTCGCGCTCGCCGAGCGGATGGCGGTCGGCGCCGACGAATTCCAGCCCATGCGTCTTGCCCACTTCCTTGATGTACTTCTCGACCGACCAGCCGAAGGCGTAATCGGCGACCAGCAAATGCCAGCGCTTGGCCTTCGGGTTCGCCTTCATGAAGTTGTCGACCACGGTCTTCGCCGCGGTGTAGGGGCTCGCGGCCCATTGGAACGAGTAGCGATGGCAGCGCGCGCCCGAGATGTCCTCGGTGCCGCCGCTGAAAAAATGCAGAACCTTCTTGCGCTTCGCGACCTCGGAGACGGCAAGGGCGACGCCGGAGGACCACGGTCCGATCATGAAGCGCGCGCCTTCGCCGTCGATTGCCTCCTCCGCGCGCCGCGTCGAGGTGCCGGCCTGCGTGGCGCCGTCGCGCGTGATGTACTTGATCGGCTTGCCGAGGACCTTCATGCCGCGCTCCTCGAGTGCCAGCCGCATGCCGCGATCGTTGAGCGGCCCGACGTCGGCAAAGGCGCCGGTCTGGTCCCACAGCCCGAGGATCACGATCTCGCTCGGCTGCGAACGCACGATCGCCGGAAAGCCGAGCCCAGCTGCGGCCGCGGCCCCCGCCTTCAGAATATCTCTGCGCTTCATGTGCCTCCTCCCGGGTGAAGGGCGCAGCCTACCCCAAACCTACGACGGCGGCCGAAGTGTTCCGAATGGACGCTGACGCGCCCGCGGCGGGACAATCAGGCCATGCAGCCTCGACACATCGCCTCTGCCGCCGCCATGCTCGCGGACCCGAGCCGCGCAGCGATGGTGCTTGCATTGATGGATGGCCGGTCGCGCAGCGCCAAGAAGCTCGCCCTCGACGCCGGGGTCACCGCGCAGACGGCGAGCTCGCATTTGAGGAAGCTGGTCGCCGCCCGCATGCTGGTGTGGGAGGGGCGCGGCCGCACGAAGCATTTCAGCCTCGCCGGCGCGGACGTGGCGCAGGCCGTGGAAGCGCTTTCCGAAATCGGCAGCCGTGAATTGCCTGGCGCGGCGCGCGAGTTGCGCTTCGCGCGCTGCTGCTACGACCATCTCGCGGGACAGCTCGGCGTGGCGGTGACCGAGCGCCTGTTGCGGCCCGGGAACACGGTGCTGCGTGATCTCGGCATCGACCTGGACGCGCTGCAAAGCTCGCGCCGGCCGCTTTTCCGGTGCTGCACCGACTGGACCGAGCGTCGCCCGCACGTCGCCGGTGCGCTCGGCGCGGCGCTGCTCCGGTGCTACAAGGACGAGCGGTGGCTCGTTTCCGTGCAGGAGTCGCGAAAGCTCGTCGTCACATCGGCGGGTAAATCGGCCTTCGGCCGCTTCTTCGACCTCGCGCCGGATTTCTTCACGCAATAACTTCAACATCCGGCCGTGATAATCGGCCGGCATGCTGCGAAAGCTCATGGTCTCGGGCGCGGCGGCGCTCGCGGCCGGCGGCGTGCTCGCGCAGCAGCAAGCGTTGCCCGAGCTCGGCTCCGGCGTGCACGAGACCAAAAAGAGCTACGCCATTCCGGCCGCGGAGATCGTCGGCTTCGAGTTCCTGCTGAACCGCATCGACCGCGAGGTCTATGGCAGCGACTACGCAGTCACGGGCTCGACCATCAAGCGCAACTTGCAGCACGGCTGGGTCGTCGATAAGGACCCCTACAAGATCAATCAGTTCGGGCACCCTTACCAGGGCTCGATCTATCACGGCTTCGCGCGCTCGGCGGGCCTGGGCTTCTGGGAGTCGCTTGGCTACACCTTCGCGGGCAGCGCGTTGTGGGAAATGGCCGGCGAAACCACGCTGCCCTCGAGGAACGATCAGATCGCGAGCGGCATCGCCGGCAGCTTCCTCGGCGAGTCGCTCTTTCGCATGGCGAACCTGGTGCTCGAGCAAGGCGAGGGCCGCGGGCGCGAGCTCGCCGCCGCCCTGATTTCTCCTCCGACCGGCTTCAACCGCCTCGCGTTCGGCGAGCGCTTTACCGAGGTGCTCAACAGCCGGAACCCGACCTATTACTCGCGCCTGCAGGTCGGCGCGAGCGGCACCACGCTGCTGCGCCAGGGCGAGTCGACCGATCACAAGAGCAACGAGCTGTTGGTCGATTACTCGCTCGACTATGGCCTGCCGGGCAAGCCGGGCTACCGCTACGAGCGGCCGTGGGATTACTTCAGTTTCCAGGTGACTGCGTCGAGCGCGAACCTGGTCGAGAACCTGTCGACGCGCGGCCTGCTGCTCGGCACGGACTACCAGGCGGGCGAGCGCTATCGCGGCATCTGGGGCCTGTACGGCAGCTACGACTACATCACGCCGCAGCTTTTCCGTGTCTCGAGCACGGCGCTCTCGCTCGGCACGACGGGCGAGCTGCGCTTCGCCGAGCGCATCGCGGTACAGGGCACGCTGCTCGGCGGGGTGGGCTACGCCGGCGTCGGCACCCTGCACGGTACGACCAGCACCGATTACCACTACGGCGCGGCACCGCAGGCCCTTGCCGCACTGCGCATGATCTTCGGCGATCGCTGGTCGCTCGACGCCACCGCACGCGAGTTCTTCGTAAGCAAGGTGGGCGGCGCCGGGACCGGCGGGCACGACAACATCGCCCGTGCGGACATCACCTTGACGATGCGCGTGCGGCACCAGCATGGCGTCGCCATCAAGTACCTCTGGTCGCGGCGCGACGCCACTTTTGCGAACCTCGGGGACCTTTCGCAGGTCCGCGCCACCCTCGGCCTTTACTATGTCTACCTCGGCCGCCAGCACTTCGGCGCCGTCGACTGGCGCTGATCATCGCCCAAACTGGAATGTCTCCCATCATCCGCATTGCGCAGCTCGAGAAGCGCTATGCCTCGGGCCTGGAGGCGCTCAAGCACGTCGACCTGGAGATCCGGCCCGGCGAGATCTTCGCGCTGCTCGGACCGAACGGCGCCGGCAAGACCACGCTCATCAACATCGTCTGCGGCATCGTCACGCCGAGCGGCGGCAGCGTGACGGTCGGCGGGCACGACATCCTCCACGGCTATCGCGCGGCGCGCGCGCTGATCGGCCTCGTGCCGCAGGAGCTCGCCATCACGCCCTTCGAGAGCGTGTGGCAGACGGTGAGCTTCAGCCGCGGCCTGTTCGGCAAGCCGGCCGATCCGGCATACGTCGAGAAAGTACTGCGCGACGTGGCGCTGTGGGAGCGGCGCAAGAGCAAGATCGTCACGCTCTCGGGCGGCATGAAGCGCCGCGTGATGATCGCCAAGGCGCTGGTGCACGAGCCGCGCGTGCTGTTCCTCGACGAGCCGACCGCGGGCGTCGATGTCGAGCTCCGCCAGGGGATGTGGGAGGTGGTGCGCGCCCTGCAATCGTCCGGCGTGACGATCATCCTGACCACGCACTACATCGAAGAGGCCGAGCTGATGGCCGATCGCGTCGGCGTGATCAACAAGGGCGAGCTGATCCTGGTCGAGGAGAAGCGCGCGCTGATGCAGAAGCTCGGCAGGAAACAGCTCACGCTCCACCTGCTCCAGCGGCTGAACGACATCCCGCCGCGGCTCGCGCAATACGGACTGAGCCTGGCACACGGCGGGCGGGAGCTGGTCTACAGCTACGATACCGAGGCCGAACGCACCGGCATCACCGGGCTGCTCGATGATCTCGCCGCGGCCGGCATCGGCTTCAAGGACCTGCAGACGACACAGAGCTCGCTCGAGGACATCTTCGTCGACCTGGTAAGGAGCGGGCGATGAACGCGCGCGCGATCTGGGCCATCTATACGTTCGAGATGGCGCGCACCGGGCGCACCCTGGTGCAGAGCATCGTCGCGCCGGTGATCACCACCTCGCTCTACTTCGTCGTGTTCGGCGCGGCGATGGGCACGCGCATCTCGCAGATCGAGGGCGTGCAGTACGGGGCGTTCATCGTCCCGGGACTCATCATGCTGACGCTGCTCACGCAAAGCGTGACCAACGCCGCCTTCGGCATCTACTTTCCCAAGTTCATCGGCACGATCTACGAGCTCCTGTCGGCGCCGATCTCGGCGTTCGAGATCGTGATCGGCTATGTCGGCGCGGCGGCGACCAAGTCGATCATCCTGGGTTTGGTGATCCTCGTCACCGCGTTCTTTTTCGTGCCGCTGCGCATCGATCATCCGCTGTGGATGGTCGCGTTCCTCGTCCTCACCGCCGTCACCTTCAGCCTGCTCGGCTTCATCATCGGCATCTGGGCGGGCGGCTTCGAGCAGCTGCAGTTCGTGCCGATGCTCGTCATCACGCCGCTCACCTTCCTCGGCGGCACCTTCTATTCGATCCAGGTGCTGCCGCCAGCCTGGCAGACGGTGACGCTTTTCAATCCAGTCGTCTACCTGATCAGCGGTTTTCGCTGGGCGTTTTTCGAGATCGCGGACGTGCACGTCGGCGTGAGCCTTGCGATGACCGTGCTCTTCCTCATCGCCTGTCTCGCCGCCATCTGGTGGATCTTTAAGACTGGCTATCGCCTGAAGACCTGACTATGGGAAACACGACCCGCAAGGCGCAGATCGACGCAGTACTGCTCAAGCTTCCCGGCGTGGGCGCGCGAACCATCAACGGCCTCGACGCCTACTTCGTGAGCGACCGTATGTTCGCTTGCATCAGCGGCGAGGGCCTGGGCTTACGGCTGCCGATGGCGATGGCCCGGGAGCTGCAATTCTCGCGCGCCGACATCGGACCGTTTCAGCCGACCGGCCTGCCGGTCTCCCGGGAATGGGTGCAGATCAATCGCGCGCCCGGCGAAGGCTACGAGAAGGACCTGCCGCTTTTCGAGGCTTCCATCGCATTCGTCAAAGGCGGCGGCCGCTAGCTCGGCGAAGCGGACCTGTAAACCGCCAAAGCGGTAAGCTACGAGCCATGCGCTGGCTCGCGTTGCTCTCGCTATTTGCGGCACAAACGGCGCTCGCCGATACGCTCGCCGGCACGGTGGTGAAGGTCATCGACGGCGACACGCTCGTCATCGCGGATGCGGCGAAGAAGCGCCACGTCGTGCGCCTTGCCGAGATCGATGCGCCGGAGCGAAACCAGCGCTACTGGGTCGAGGCGAGCCGATCACTGGCCGAGCTTTGCTACCGCAAGGGCGCGACCGTCGACTGGACGGAACGCGACCGCCGCAGGCGCTACATCGGATACGTGACGTGCGAAGGCAAGGACGCGAACGCCGAGCAGCTCAAGCGCGGCATGGCATGGGCGTCGCCGCGGGCGACCAAGCCGACCTCACCGCTCTACGAGCTGGAGACTTACGCGCGGCTGCGGCGCATCGGCCTGTGGGCCGACGATAACGCCGTGCCGCCGTGGGAATTCACCGCCAAGAAGCAATAACCCCTAGCGCCGGCCGAAAGCGGCGTGGTGCATCATGACCGGCCGCGAAGCGAAGTGCGAAACATGCGCGAAGTGCGAAACGTGCGCGAAGCCGCGCACCGGCACCGGCCGCACGATCCTGACGCCGATGGGATAGCCGTAGCCGTAGGGGTAATAGGCGTAGCCGTACGGGTTATACGGCGGCGGCGGGTACATCGGCGGATAGTACGCAGCGCCGTAGTAATCAGCCGGCATCGGTGCTGGATATGCCGCCGGCGCGGGATATGGCGCTGGCGCGGGCGCGGCTTGCATCGCCTGCACCTGGCGCTCCAACCGATTGATGCGCTCTTCGAGTTCGCGATTGTTCGTAGCGGGCGCCGGGTCGTCCTGCATCACCGGGCGCACGTTCTTCGCGGTTTCGGGCACCTGGTTGCCAATGACGACGTGTCCCGTCTCGTCGGTCCACTGGTAGATGGTGGCGGATGCGCCGAGGGGAATAACGAAGAGTAGGGCCGGCAGCAGCCTCACGCGCACCATCATACTGCGATAATCGCGCGCCATGCCACCGGATATCTCGCGTAGTTTTCATGCGCTGCGCTCGAGCGCGCCGTTCTGGTCGCTGCGTCTGCATCACGAGACGCGCGAAGTCCTTGCCATGCGCCAGGATACGTTCGAGCCGCCGCGGCTCTCGGTCGATCGCGGCGCGATGCTGACAGCGGTGACAGAGGGCGGCTACGGTTATTCCGCGACCAGCGATCTCTCGGCGAGTGGCCTTCAGCAGGCGCTCGAGCGCGCGACGCGTTGGGCCGAGGCGACCAAGGGCAAGAGCGTGGTGCGCTACGAGCCGGCGCGCATGGGCGCGCCGCGCGGCGAGTACGAGAGTCCGGCGCTGGCAAAGGCGCCCGGGCGCAGCGCGATCCACGATTTGCTCGCGGCGGAGTGCAAGCGCGCGAAGCTCGACAGCCGGATTGTCGAGCGCCAGGCGATGCTCGAGCTCGTCGACGAGGAGCGCGTGTATCTCACCAACACGGGCGGCGAGCTGCGCCAGCGCTTCCACTACGTCGTGCCGCACATGCGCGTGACGGCGAACCAGGGAAGCGACACGCAGGCGCGCAGTCTCGACCACGCGCAGCAGGGCGGCTTCGAGCAGGTCGAGCGCTCCGGCTTCGTCGGCAGCGGCGCGCGACTGGCGGGGGAAGCGCTGCAGCTGCTCGCAGCGCCGAATTGCCCGTCGGGCAAGCTGGATCTGCTGCTTCTGCCCGACCAGATGATGCTCCAGGTGCACGAATCGATCGGGCATCCGCTCGAGCTCGATCGCATCCTCGGCGACGAGCGCAACTATGCCGGCACGAGCTTCGTGACGCGGGAGATGTTTGGCAGCTACCGATACGGGTCCGAGCTGCTCAACGTGACGTACGACCCGACCCGGCGCGAGGAGCTGGCGTCGTTCGCCTACGACGACGACGGCACGCCGGCGCAGAAGGTTCTTCTCATCAGGAACGGCATCCTGGTGGCGCCGCTCGGCGGGCGGCTGTCGCAGGCGCGCGCCGGGCTGCCGGGCACCGCAAATTCGCGCGCCTGTGCCTGGAACCGGCCGCCGATCGATCGCATGGCGAATATCAACGTCGAGCCGGGCACGAGCTCCCTCGACGCCATGATCGGCTCCATCGGGCGGGGGGTGCTGATGCGCACCAACGTCTCGTGGTCGATCGACGATTCGCGCAACAAATTCCAGTTCGGCTGCGAGTGGGGCGAGCTGATCGAGGCTGGGCGGCGTGCCGGCGTGGTGAAGAATCCGAACTATCGCGGCGTGTCGGCGACGTTCTGGCGCAGCCTGCGCGCGGTCGGCGATGCGAGCACGTTCGAAGTTCACGGCACGCAGTATTGCGGCAAGGGCGAGCCGAACCAGGTGATCCCCTGCGGCCACGCCGCGCCGGCGTGCGTCTTTGCGGAAGTCGACATCTTCGGGGGCGCGGAATGAGTCTTGCTCGGCGCTCACTATCCCCTGGAGAACGGAGCAATGCGCCTGCATTTCGCCGAACAAGACGTGCAGAACGTACCGCAGGCCCCTGGCATCTTTTGCCTGTGGGACAACCAGTACCTGGTCTATATCGGCCGCACCGCGCCGCGCTCGAACCTGCGCGCGGAGCTGCACCATGCGCTCACCATGGCGATGGCCGAGGACCTGTGCGCCACGCATTTCAGCTACGAAGTGACCAACGCGCCGAAGACGCGCGCGGCCGAGGAGCTGCGCGAGCACTTCGAGCGCTGGGGCGCGCTCCCGCGCTACAACGTGTCGCCACGGGGGCGCGATGAAGTCGCAGTTCTACGAGCTCGCCGCGCGCCTTGAGGGCGAGCTAGCGCCGACCGAAACGCTCGTCTGCAATCTTTCGGCCGAGCGCTCGGACTTCGTGCGCTTCAACCAGGCGCGCGTGCGCCAGGCGGGCAGCGTCGAGCAGCGCTATCTCAACCTGCGCCTCGTGCGCGCACGCCGCCAGGCGTCGGCGACGATCGCGCTGGCCGGTGACGGCGACGATGCGGCGCTCGCGCGGCAGACATTGGCACGCCTGCGCGAAGCGCTCGCGGAGCTGCCGGAAGATCCGTGGCTGCTCATTGCCGAAACACCGCAATCGAGCGAGGTCGAGCGTCGCGGCGCGCTCGCGCCCGCACCGGCGGTGGTCGAGCAGGCGATGAGCGCGGCCGCCGGGCGTGACCTCGTCGGCTTTTATGCCGGCGGCACGCTCTACCGCGGCTTCGCCAACTCGCTCGGCCAGCGCAACTGGCACGAAGTGGACAGCTTCAATTTCGACTGGAGCCTTTATCGGCAGGCCGACCAGGCGGTGAAGACGAGCTACGCCGGCTTCGACTGGGACGCGGGCGCGTTCGCCGCGAAGATGGCGCAGGCGGCCGAGCAGCTCGAGCTGCTCGCGCTTCCCCGGCGCACGATCGAGCCGGGCGAGTATCGCGCCTATCTCGCTCCGCACGCGCTCGCCGAAGTGCTGGGCCTGCTCTGCTGGGGCGGCTTTTCCGCCCGCGCGCGGCAGACGAAGCAGAGCCCGCTCATGCGCATGGAGGAGGGACGCACGCTCGCGGCGCAGATCAGGCTGGGCGAGGACATCGCTGGCGGCGTGGCACCGGCGTTTCAGGCGGAAGGATTCGTGCGCCCGCCCATGGTCCCGCTCATCACCAATGGCAGGATCGGCGAGCCGCTGGTGTCACCGCGCTCGGCGAAGGAATACGGGCTCGCCACCAACGCCGCCAACGGCGGCGAGTCGCCCGAGTCGCTCGACATGGCCGCGGGCGGTCTCGCCGAGCGCGATGTGCTCCACGCGCTGGGCAGCGGGCTTTACATCTCCAATCTCTGGTACCTGAACTTCTCCGACCGCCCCGCCGGGCGTATCACCGGCATGACGCGCTTCGCGACGTTCTGGGTGGAAGGCGGACGCATCGCCGCGCCGGTGACGCCGATGCGCTTCGACGAGTCGATCTATCGGCTGCTCGGCGAGACGCTGGTCGACCTCACGCGCGAGCGCGAGCTCTTGCCCGATTCGTCGACCTACGGCGAGCGCCAGACTTCCAGCGTGCGCCTGCCGGGCGCGCTCGTGAGCGCGCTGCGCTTCACTTTGTAGCCTCGAGCACCCCGCCTTCCAGCCAGAAGGCCGCGCGCAGCGCGACATGGTCGAGCGCGTCGAGCTCGCCATCGCTCGGCGCGTGCGGGCGCTCGTAGTGAGTGGAGAGCACGCCCAAGAGTTCGCCGGAAGTCGCGAACAGCGGCGTCGACTGCACGGCGCGCACGCGAGCCCGCTGCAGCACCTGCGCGGACGGCGTGCCGGCGATGAACGGGCTCGCGGCGACGTCCGCCAGGACCACGCGCTTGCCTTCGCTGATCGCGCGGCCGCAGGCCGAGGCCTGGTCGGTGACCAGCGCGAAGAAATCGACGAACGCCTGATCGAATCCCCGCTGCACGACGAGCCGCAGGCCTTCGGGACACACGAGCTGCGCGTTGCCCTTGTCGGCGTGCGTCACCGTGATCGCCGCATCGAGCGCCGATTCGATCATCGCCCGCCCGTCGCGCGGGTCGAATTTCTGCTGCAGGAATCCCAGCGCGGAACGGGGCCTCGGCGCGGCGGTGGCCTGCGCGGCGAGGATCGAGTCGTAGATCGCGCGCGCGCGCTCCTGCGTGCGCTGTGCAGCCGCTCTCAGGACAGCGGCCTCCCGGCGCAGCTCCCGCGAGTTCTGCACCCCGTTCGCCAAGTACCGCGCATTCTCGGGGGCGCCAGCCGCGCTGATGATGTCGACTGTCTTCAGGAAAACGTCCATCGGCGGCTGCTCGCCACCCGCCATCCACGCCTCGAGATAACTCATCGGCACGCGCAGACGCTCGCGCAGCTGTCGCTTGCCGCCGAGGATCTCGGCAGCGCGCTGCAGAGCCTTCGCGTACACCACCGGTATTGCCATCTCCTCTGCCCGCCTGCCACACAGTATGGGCCGTCGCGCGGGGGAGGGGCAAGAACCGATCAGCGCGGCGATGCGCTGATTGATCTCACCCCGCGCGAGCCCTTCGCTTCACACGCTAGCGCGAATTGTCTTGCTTCTTCCGCTTGCCGGCGGCCTGGTGGGAGGAGGGCTGCCGCTCGACCGCCTGAAGCGCGCGCACCTCGCCGGTGATCCAGCGCTCAAGCTGCGCCACGCCGCCGAGCCGGTCGGCGGCGCGCTTGAGGGTGCGCGAAGAGGCGGTGCTTTCCGGTCTGGGATCGTCGGGCATGGCGGCCGCTGCCGCGGAGCGGTTGCTACCGGTAAAAGACGTGCCGGCCGATGCGCGCGACGCGCCGCTTTTCCTTCGCCCACTCAGGCCGGATGTAGGTGGCGTGGAAGTAGAGGGCGCCCTGGAGCTGCGGCGTGTAGCGGTTGTAGTAGACAGCCGTGGCGACCTTCTGGGCGCGTTGCCAGTCCTCGCCCGTTGGCTCCGGGAGCCTATTGAACTCGGTCCAGGAGAAGGCGGCTACCTCGCGCTTGCGGATCGGGTCCCAGCTCTTCTGGTAGACCACCTCGCAGACCGTGCGCGGGAAAAGGCGCGAGGCCTTGCGGTTCATGGTGACTTCGGCCACCGCGAACTGGCCGGCTACCGGCTCGCCGCGGGCTTCGAAATAGACGTTGCGCGCGAGGCAGGCGAGGCTTGCCTCCTGCATGGCGCGCTCGCGCTCGCGCCGCACGTCCTGGTAGGCGAACACCGCCTGCAGCGCCAGCCCGAGGAACGCGAAGACGCCGAAGGTGAACGCGAGGAACACCAGCGCCCCCTTGTCGGCCCGGTACCAATAGATGCGCAGGCTGCGGCGCAGATCGGCGTACGACGAAATCATGCACCACTGTGCCGAGCACGGGTCGCCTGCCAAAGGTAACAATACGCACATGGAAAAGACCATACTCAGCGTGCGTGAGATCCTCGCGGGACGCGCGCCGAAGGAAACGCAAATTACCGTCAGGGGTTGGGTGCGCACGCGGCGCGATTCGAAGGCGGGCATCTCCTTCGTCCATCTGTCGGACGGCTCCGCGTTCCATCCAGTGCAAGTCGTGGCGCCGAGCGCGCTGTCGAACTACACCGAGGAGGTGCTGCGCCTCACCGCCGGCTGCGCCGTTGAGGCGACCGGCACGATCGTGCCTTCGCCCGCGAAAGGCCAGCCGTTCGAGATGCAGGCCTGCGCGCTGCGCGTGATCGGCTGGGTCGAGGACCCCGATCACTATCCGATCCAGCCCAAGCCCCATTCACTAGAATTCCTGCGCGAGGTGGCGCACCTGCGCCCGCGCACCAACGTCATCGCAGCGACGACGCGCGTGCGCCATACGCTCGCGCAGGCGATCCACCGCTTCTTCAGCGAGCACGGCTTCTTCTGGGTTAACACGCCCATCATCACGGCGGCCGACGCGGAGGGGGCGGGCGCGTTGTTTCGCGTCTCGACGCTCGATCTCGTCAACCTGCCGCGCACGCCGGAGGGCAAGGTGGACTTCGCGCGGGACTTTTTCGGGCGCGAGACCTTCCTCACCGTCTCCGGGCAGCTCAACGTCGAGGCCTACTGCCTCGCGCTGAGCAAGGTTTACACGTTCGGGCCGACGTTCCGGGCGGAGAACTCCAACACCAGCCGCCACCTCGCCGAGTTCTGGATGATCGAGCCCGAGATCGCCTTTGCCGGCCTGGCCGATGACGCCGACCTGGCGGAGGCGCTCCTCAAATACATCTTGCGCGCGCTGCTCGACGAGCGGATCGAGAAGGGCCTGATCCAGAAGCTCGAAGGCATCGTCCGCTCCGAATTCGTCCGCATGGATTACGGCGAGGCGATCCAACTCCTGGAGCGGGCGAAAGGGCAGAAATTCGAGTTCCCGGTCAGCTGGG
>DASSLQ010000140.1:0-2346 GCA_035689325.1 Burkholderiales bacterium
CAGCTCTCTCATTGCTCCCTCCCATAGACGTAGCCGAGGTAGTCGGCCATCTGCTTGATCTCGTCCTGCGTCCACAGTGCGCCCCGGCCGACCATGCGGTAGAGCGTGCTCTCCCAGGCGCGGCGGTCCTGGCGCTGGTCCATCCACATGTTGGGGCTGTGGCACTGGAAGCACTTCGACACCAGCACGTCCTTGCCCGGCGCATCCGGAAAGCCGGCTGCCGCCGGTTTCTTCTGCGCCAGCGCCGAGCCGGCGACCGAAAGCGCAGCCAGTAGTGCGAGAGCGCGCGCAATCATCGAAGAGCTCCTCCCGGCTGCAAATGTAGCAGACGCAAACCTTGTGCTAGATCAAGGTTCGCTCGCCGACGGCGCCTAGGCTCGCCCGTATGAAAAGGGACGCCCTGAACGTCGCCGCCAGGGACATGCGCGGCTGGATCGCACAGCTCGAGGCCGCGGGCGAGCTTATCCGCATCGACAAGCCGGTCGACCCGCTCACCCAGATGGGCGCGCTGCTCTATCAATCACGCGAGAAGGCGCTGCTCTTCGAACAGCTGCCCCACGGCTGGCGCTCGCTCGGCCAGGCGCCAGCGAACGTGCGTCACGCGGCACTGGCGTTCGGCATGAGCGAGGAGACCGTCGTGCCATTCGTGGCGAGCCGTCTCGGCACGCGCGTCGCGCCTACCCTGGTCGCGGACGGACCGGTGAAGCAGGTGAAGCTCGGTCGCGGGGAGTTCGACCTCACCAAGCTGCCGGTGCACATCGCGGGGCAACGCGACGGCGGTCCGGTCATCGGCTCCGGCCTCCTCGTATCCAAGGACCCTGATACCGGGGCGCGCAACGTGAGCTTCCATCGGCTGCAGATCAAGGGGCCGGCAAAATCCGGCGTGCTGCTCTATCCGCGCCACACCTGGAAGAACTATCTGAAGTATCAGGAGCGCAACCAGCCGATGCCGGTGGCGATCTTCATCGGCCACCATCCCGCGTACTACCTCGCCGCCGCGACCACCGCCGCGTACGGCGACGACGAGTTCGAGATCGCCGGCGGGTTGCTCGGCGAGAGCGTTCCGCTCGTGAAGTGCGAGACCGTCGACCTCGAGGTGCCGGCCGACGCGGAGCTCGTCCTCGAGGGTCATATCCCGCCGCATGTACGCGAGGAAGAGGGACCGTTCTCCGAATTCCAGGACTACTACGTCACCGGCACCGGCAAGAACCCGATCGTCGAGTATCAGTGCCTGACCCGCCGGCGCGACGCCATTTTCAAGAACCTGCAGAACGGCTCGGAAATGGAAGGCTGCGTGTTCCACAAGCTGCCGATGAGCGCCACCGTCTTCCGGCGCCTGAAGGACGTGGGCGGCGGCCCGAACCTGCACAACGTGATGGCGCTTCCCGGCATTTTCGGCGTGGTCGTGCAGATGACGCCGCGCGCGTACGGCGAGGCGAAGAATCTCCTGCTTGCTGCGCTCTCCTCCGAATACCAGCATCCGAAGCTGGCGATCGCGGTCGACGCGGATGTCGACATCTTCAACCCGCTGGAAGTGCTCTGGGCGCTTGTCACGCGCGTCAACCCCGAACGCGATGTCATCGTCATCCCGGGCACGCACAACCACGCCATGGACGCGAGCCTTCCGGAGCTCGGCGCGCCGGGCACCGCGCTCTGGCAGCGCCTGGGCTCGAAGATGCTCATCGACGCCACGATTCCGCCGCCCGCCGACGCCGCGGCGCGCGCGATGTTCGAGCGCATCCGCCCGCGTAACCCGGAGCTGCGGCTCGCGGACTTCGCGGCCGAGTCATCGCTGCCTCTGGTGCGCGCGCTCTCGCCGCTCTTCTTCGGCTCCAAGCTTCTGCGCTAGCGCCCTTCCGTAGCACAATGGCCGCCCGTGAAGCGCCGCGCCGCCCTTGTCACGCTGCTGCTTGCCGCGCTGCGCGTGGGCGCGGCGCTCGCCGAAGAAGAGGTCGTCTGGTACACGGCGATGAACGTCCCCGACGCCGAGGCGCTGCGCAAGCCTTTCAACGAGCGCTATCCGTTCATCAAGCTCACGCTGCTGCGCGCCACCGGCGAGAAGGTGCGCACGCGCATCCTCACCGAGGCGCAAGCGGGGCGCTTTGCGTGGGACGTGGTCTCGTTCAACCTGCTCGACATGGATGCGCTCGAGCGCGCAGGGCTGCTCGCGCCGTACACGTCGCCGGAGACGGCATCGGGCTACCCGCCGGGCGCCGTGGGGCGCACCTGGGCGGCGATCTACGTGCGCCAGTACGTGATCGGCTACAACACGCAGCTCGTGAAGAGCGCTCCCGCGAGCTGGAGCGACTTGCTCGCGCCGCAATGGACCGGCAAGCTCGCGCTCGA
>DASSLQ010000141.1:0-3716 GCA_035689325.1 Burkholderiales bacterium
CGCAGGTGCGCCTGCACGGCGACTCGTACGCGGAAGCTTACGCCGAGGCGATGCGGCTGAAGCGCAGCCGCGGTCTCACCTTCGTGCACCCGTACGACGATCCCGTGGTAATTGCCGGGCAGGGCACGGTGGGCATGGAGATCATGCGGCAGCATCCCGGCGCGCTCGACGCCATCTTCGTGCCGGTGGGTGGCGGCGGGCTCATCTCCGGCATCGCGGCATACGTGAAGCGCGTACGGCCGACGGTGCGCGTAATCGGCGTCGAGCCCGCGGATGCCGACGCGATGACGCGCTCGCTGAAGGCGGGGCGGCGCGTGCGCTTGGACCATGTGGGCCTGTTTGCCGATGGCGTGGCGGTGAAAGAGGTCGGGCGCGAGACGTTCCGGCTCTGCCGCGAGCTGGTGGACGAGATGGTGCTCGTCGACACCGATGAGATGTGCGCCGCGATCAAGGACGTGTTCGAGGACACGCGCGTGGTGCTCGAGCCGGCCGGCGCCTTGGCGGTCGCGGGCGCGAAGGCGTGGGTCGAGCGCCACGGCGCGCGCGGCAGGACGCTGGTCGCGGTCGCCTCGGGCGCGAACACCAACTTCGACCGCCTGCGCTTCATCGCCGAGGAGGCGGAGCTCGGCGAGCATCGCGAGGCGGTGCTGGCGGTGACCATCCCCGAGCGGCCGGGCAGCTTCAAGAAGTTCTGCGCCACGCTCGGCGGCAGCAACATCACCGAGTTCAACTACCGCATCGCCGATTCGCGCGATGCGCACATCTTCGTCGGCATCGAGGTGGACGGGCGCGCGCAAACCGGGCGCATCGTGCGCAACCTGCGCCGCCATGGGCTCACCACGCTGGATCTCTCGGACAACGAGATGGCGAAGCTTCATCTGCGCCACATGGTCGGTGGACGTGCGCCGTTTGCCAAGGACGAGCTGCTCTACCGCTTCGAGTTTCCCGAGCGGCCGGGCGCGCTGATGCAGTTCCTGCAGCATATGCGCAGCGACTGGAACATCAGCCTCTTTCACTACCGCAACCACGGCGCCGACTACGGGCGCGTGCTGGTCGGCATCCAGGTGCCGAAGAACGAGATGCGTGCGTTCCGCGCGTTCCTGCGCGAGCTCGGCTATCCCTACGCCGACGAGACGCGCAACCCCGCGTACCGCCTTTTCCTCGTTTAGCTATTCGGGGTCAGGGCAATAACTCTTTGCCTCGGCCGGCCGGTTCGCGAGCCGCCGAATCGGCTGAAATAGTTGCCGCCCTGGCCCCGAATCAGTCGTCGCGCTTGACGAGGTCGGCGTAGCAGACGGGGGAGGCGAGCGTGCTGCCTTCGCCCCGCTGCGGCTCGCCGAGGTAGGCGAGGCCCTCGGGGTCGCGTCGGTACACGCCGCGCTCGGTGACAACATAGTCCATTGGGATGTCCCAAGGCTGCGGGAAGATGGTGTCGAGGCGCGCCAGCTCGTAGGACACTCCGACGACCACCGGCCGCTTGGCGAGGCTGGCGAGCGTGCGATCGAAGAAGCCCGCGCCGTAGCCCAGCCGGTAGCCCTGCGCGTCCCAGCCGTTCATCGGCAAAAGGACCGCGTCGGGCTGGATTTCGGCCGAGTCGACGGGGTAAGGAATGTTCAGCGGACCGCGCGCAAGTTGCACGCCGGGATGCCATTCGCGAAATATGAGCGGTTGCTTCGGTGCAACGACCACCGGCAGCGCTGTCAACGCGCCCCGCTCTCGCAGCGTTCTGGCAAAATGGCGCGCGTCGTACTCGCTTTTGATCGGCCAACAAAAGGCGAGGCGGCAACGGGCAAGTCCGGGGAATGAAAGCTCCAGATGACCGTCGATGCGCCGGCGCAGGCCCTCGAGCTCCTCGGCGCTCAAGGCCATGCGCACCGCGATCAGCCGTTCGCGGTTCGCCTTGCGCCAATCTTTAAGTACGGCCGGAGCTGCGGTCATAGGGGTTTGAGTCTTATGTGTTCGGGGGAGTTGCGCAACCTTGTGGCGGCGCTGGCGCTGGCGGTGCCGCTCGCAGGCCATGCCGCGCCGGGCGACGAGGCGGTGCTGGGCGCCTACGACGCCTACCGCGCGGGGGACGCGCTCAAGCTCGAACGCTACGCGAAGAAGCTGGAAGGGCATTCGCTCGATCCCTGGATCGACTACTGGAGCCTCGCGATGCGCCTGGAGGATGCGCCTGCCGGAGAAGTGCAGGCGTTCCTCGATTCGCACGCCAACACCTATGTAGCGGAGCTGCTGCGCGTCGACTGGCTGAAAGTCCTCGGCAAGCGCGGCGAGTGGAAGGAGTTCGAGCGCCAGCTCGGGCTCTACCCGCGCGACGACCTCGAGGTGCGCTGCTACGCGACCCTGATGGACGCCAGCCGCGGCCAGAAGATCACGCTCGACGACACGATGTGGATGTGGCTCGAGCCGCATGAGCTGCCCGATGGCTGCAGCGAGCTCACGCAACTTCTGCTCGACGACGAGCGCATCACCGTGAGCGACGTCTGGCGTCGCGTGCGCGTGCTCTTCGAGCACGGTCAGATCACGGCGGCGAAGACGACCCTCGAGTACCTGGAGAAGCGCGATGCGCCCGATGAACGCATGCTTGCCGAAGCGGCGCGCCAGCCCAAGCGCCTGCTCGAGCGGCTGCCGCGCAATCTCGAGCGCCGGCCGGTGCGCGAGGTCGTGGTGCTTGCGCTCGTGCGCTATGCGCGCGTCGAGCCCGATGGCGCCGCAAAGCTGCTCGAAGGCAGGCTCGCGACGCGGCTGCCGGAAGCGGACGTGCGCTATCTGTGGGCTTACATCGGCTACGAAGGCGCGCGCGAGCAGCAGCCTGATGCGCTCAAGTGGTACGCGCGCGCCGGCAAGCAACCTCTCGACGAAGAGCTGCTCGCCTGGAAGGTGCGTGCGGCGCTGCGCGCGGGCAATTGGCAGGTGGTTCGCGACACCATCGACCTGATGCCGCCGCTGCAGCGCCATGAGTCCACCTGGACGTACTGGTATGGCCGGGCGCTTGCGGCGCTCGGCAACGAAAACGCCGCCCGCGCCTCTTTCCTGCGTGTCGCGGGACAAATGGACTTCTACGGTCTGCTCGCCTCCGAGGAGCTCGGCCAGGTCGCGACGCCGCCGGAAAACGCCTACGTCCCCACCGAGGCGGAAGTCGACGCGGCGCGCCAGAACCCGGGCCTGGTGCGTGCGCTCGAGCTCATCCGCCTGGGCATTCGCACCGAGGGCGTACGCGAATGGCTCTTCACCGTGCGCTATTTCGACGATGCAAAGCTGCTCGCCGCCGCGGAGCTCGCGCGCCGCGCCGAGATCTGGGACCGGGCGATCATGTCGGCCGACCGCACCGTGCGCACGCACAATTTCGGGCTGCGCTACCCGCTGCCGTATCGGGACGTGTTCACGGAGTACGCCAAGACCTATGACCTCGACGTCGCCTGGGTGCTCGGCCTCGTGCGCCAGGAAAGCCGCTTCGTGAGCGACGCGCGCTCGAACGCCGGCGCCGAGGGCCTGATGCAGGTCATGCCGCGCACGGCGCGCTTCGTCGCGCGCAAGATCGGCCTGCGCAACTACCTGCATAAAGGCGTCACCGAGATCGAGACCAACGTGACGCTCGGCACCGGCTACATGCGGCTCGTGCTCGACCAGCTCGGCCATCCGGTGCTCGCTTCCGCAGCGTACAATGCCGGCCCTTCCCGGGCGCGTCGCTGGCGCGATGTGAACCGGCCGCTGGA
>DASSLQ010000142.1:0-20919 GCA_035689325.1 Burkholderiales bacterium
CGACAAAATGAACGCAATTTCCCGTTGCAAGATGCAGATAGGCATATGTGCTCATCGGCTTCGCAGACGCCTAACGATAAATAGATCGAAGTATTGCGGGCTATCATAGCTGTGATCGCCGCTTCGTTCTGTCAACTGTCCCCCGATTCAAGACGTTATGTGCTGGAGGCCAAGCATGGTGCTTTGTTATCCAGCAGAAAATGGGACAAGAGCCTGAACCGTCTGCCGAATCGGAAAAATCGCCGGACAGCGGGCAAAAGCGGCTGATCGCTCGCTTCCGCGAGGCGATCCGCTCGCGCCATTACAGCCTGCGCACGGAGCAGGCGTACTGGTACTGGATCCGCTGCTTCATCTTCTTCCACGGGCGGCGCCATCCGGCGCAGATGGGCGCGGCGGAGGTCACGGCGTTCCTCAACTGGCTCGCCACCGAGCGTAACGTCGCGGCGGCGACGCAGAACCAGGCGCTCTCAGCGCTGCTCTTCCTTTACCAGAAGGTGCTCGGCATGGAGCTGCCGTGGCTCGCGAGCCTGGCGCGCGCGAAGCGGCCGGTGCGCGTGCCGGCGGTGCTCACCGAGGCGGAGGTGCGGCGCCTCCTCGCAGCGCTCGAGGGCGTGAAGTGGCTGATGGCGGCGCTCATGTACGGCGCGGGCTTGCGGCAGGCCGAGTGCCTCGCGCTGCGCGTGAAGGACATCGACTTCGCCTACCGCCATATCGCCGTGCGCGACGGCAAGGGCGCGCGCGACCGCGTGGTGCCGCTGCCCGAGGCGGCGGTGCAGCCGCTGCAGGAGCACCTCGGGCGGGTGCGTGCGCTGCATCGGCGCGATCGCGCGGAGGGCTGCGGCGAGGTCTGGCTGCCGCATGCGCTCGCGCGCAAGTACCCGCGCGCCGCGCGCGACTGGGCATGACGGTTCGTCTTTCCGTCGAAAAACCGCTCGGCTGACCCGCGCAGCGGCGCCGTGCGGCGCCACCACGTCCATCCGGACACCGTCGGCCGCGCGATCAAGCAGGCGTCGCTTGCCGCCGGGATTCTGAAGCCGGTGAGCTGCCATACGCTGCGGCACTCGTTCGCCACGCATCTGCTCGAGCGTGGCCACGACATCCGCACGGTGCAGGAGCTGCTCGGACACGCGGACGTGTCGACCACCATGATCTATACGCACGTGGTGAAAGGCGCGCGCGGAGTCAAGAGCCCGCTCGACCGGCTGGAGCAGCCGCGCGCCGTTTACGCCGCGGCCTGAACGCCGGGCAGCCACGCGGCGACGGCGGCGGCGATTTCGGCCATCACCTTGTCGCCCTTCAGCGAATGATCGGCGCCCTCGAGCCAGTGCATGCGCCAGTTCGGTCCGACGTTCTGGAGCGCGCGCTCCATCAGGTCGCGGCGGCAGAGCGCATCGCGCGTGCCGTTGAAGCAGAGCACCGGCACCCGGATGCGCGGAAGATGCGCGTCGCGCAGTTTCTCGGGCTGGCCGGCCGGGTGCAGCGGGTAGGCAAAGAGCAATAGCGCGTCGCAGGCGAAGCCGTCCGCCGCGAGCATGGTGGCGACGCGCCCGCCCATGGAGCGGCCGCCGATGATGAGCGGGCGAGCGCCGAGGTTCCTGCGCGCGTCGGCGACTGCGGTTTCGTAGCGCTCGCGCAGCACGGGCATCGGATCCGGGCGGCGCGAGCCGCGGCTGCGGTAGGCGAAGTTGAAGCGCACCACCTCGATGCCGAGCGGCTCGAGCGCCGCCACAGTGCGCAGCATCTGCGCGTCGTTCATGTGGCCGCCCGCGCCGGGCGCGCAGACGAAGAGCGCGCGCTTTTCTATTGCTGGCGCTGGAAGTCCGGGTGGCCGGTCTGCCAGAAGAGGAACGAGTAGTAGTCGGCCGCCTGGCGCTGGCGCTGCAGCTTGGTGCTGCCGATGCCGTGGCCGGCGTCGTAGTCGAGGTCGAGGAGGACGGGCTTGCCGGAGCTGGTCGCCGCCTGCAGCCGCGCCGCCATCTTGGCGGATTCCCACCAGTCGACGCGCGGGTCGTTCACGCCGTGGATGAGGAGCACCGCGGGATAGGCGACGCCGTCCTTGACGTGGTGATAGCTCGACATCGCGAGCAGCGCGCGGAACTCGTCTTCCTTCTTCACGGTGCCGAACTCGGGAATGTTCGGCACGCCGTTGGCCGTGGTCTCGGCGCGGATCATGTCGAGCACGCCGACCACCGGCACGACGGCGGTGAAGAGATCGGGCCGCTCGGTCATCGCGCGGCCGACGGTGATGCCGCCGGCGCTGCCGCCGATGATGCCGAGATGCTCCTTGCTCGTGTACTTCTGCGCGATCAGGTATTCGGCGCAGGCGATCAGGTCCTTCCAGGTGTTGGGCTTGTTCGCCTTCTTGCCGGCGAGATACCAGTCGTGGCCGTAGACGCCGCTGCCGCGTACGTTCGCCACGGCGTAGACGCCGCCGCGCTCGAGCCACGCCAGCCGCGTCGCGAGGTAGTAGGGCTCGGAGGTGATGCCGTAGGAGCCGTAGCCGCTGAGCAGCACCGGGTTCGTGCCGTCGAGCTTGATGTCGGCGCGGTGCACGATCGAGAGCGGCACCAGCGCGCCGTCGTGGCTCTTGACCTTCACTTCGGTAGCAACCAGCCCGGCTGGAGCGTCGTATTGACCGAGCGGCTGCAGCTTCGTGTTTGCGACCTTGCCGGCGCGGTCGACGCTGTAGATCTCCTGCGCGCGCGTCCATGCGC
Organism: Burkholderiales bacterium; assembly: GCA_035689325.1. Lineage (GTDB taxonomy): Bacteria > Pseudomonadota > Gammaproteobacteria > Burkholderiales > SG8-39 > SCGC-AG-212-J23. The sequence continues at coordinate 2,715 of DASSLQ010000142.1, forward strand.
TGAGGCCGAAGATGGCGCCGTCGCGCTCGGCGCGCCAGGCCATGAGATGCGCGGCGCCATCGCGCGGCAGCGCGACATCGACCGCGCCGCGCGCTCCCCACGGCCGGCGCATGAGGCGCTTGAGCGTGCCGTCGCGCGCTTCGAGATAGAGCGCATCCTTGGCTTCCGCCATGCGCACCAGCACGCGGTCCGACGCCGGCACCACGGTGGTCGCCTTTGCCATGTTGGGCGCGCTGAGCGAGGTGCGCAGCACGGAGAAGCGCGGGCTGTCGCGATAGCTCAGGAGATAGATGTCGTCGCCGTGCACGGCGAAGGCGGTCACTTTGTCGGTGAAGTCGCACACGCGCACCCACGGCGTGCCCGGCTTGCCGACGCTGACGAGCGGCGCCGCGTAGAGCGCGAGGTCGCGCTGGTCGCCGTTCGCCACATTGGCGACCGCGAAGCGCGAGCCGGGATTGGCAAACACCCACGGCTGGTACTCCGGCCGCACGTCCATGCGCGGCGACACATCCGGCCCGGCGACGAGCACGTCGGCGCTCGCCGGCGTGCCGACGATGTGCAAGTACGAGCGCTCGTTCTGGTACTTCTGCGTCGCCGGCATGCCGGGCTTGAGCTCCTGCTCGCGCAGGTAGAAGAAGGAGCGCGAATCCGGCCGCCAGCTCACGCGCGGATACTGCGCGCGGCTGATCGGCTCGCCGACGCGCTTGCGCGTGGCAACGTCCACGACATGGATGGAGGCTTCCTCGGAGCCCGCGGCCGAGACGCCCACCGCCACGAGCTTGCCATCGGGCGACGGCGCGAAATAGTTGATCGCGTGCGGCCGGCCGTTCTCCTTCTGCCAGTCGTCGGGATCGACCAGCAGGTGCTCAGCGCCCTGCGCGTCGCGCCGGTAGAGCTTGAGCGTGTTCTCGGCTGCCGCGCGGCGCATGAAGAAGAGGTTTCCGTTCGCATCGAGCCGCACGCCGCCGATCACCGCGGTAGTGGATTCGTCGAGCTCGGCGATGCGCTTCTTGAGCCGCTCGTAGCCGGGCAGCGAGTCGAGCGTCGCGCGCGCGTAGTCGGCCTGCGCCTTTGCCCAGGCGGCGACCTCGGGATTGCCGATGTCCTCGAGCGCGCGGTAGGGATCGTCGACCACCGTGCCGAAGAAGGTCTCGGGGGCGTTGTTCGCCGGAAACGCGGGCGGCGCGGTCTGCGCATGCGCAGTGAGAGCGAGAGCTGCGAAAGCGAAGAGCGCGCGCATGAATCATTCTAGTATCCTTGCGCACCCATGCGTATCACATGCCTATGGGCGGCGCTGGTCGCCGCCACGCTGGCACACGCGCAGGACGCGAAGCCGCAGCCGCCGGCGTTTCGCCTGGGCGATACCGCGACGCCGCTCGAGTACGCGCTCGAGCTCGCCATCGATCCGCGCGCGACGGAGTTCAGCGGCGAAGCGCGCATCGCGATGCGCATCAACCGCTACACCAACGTGCTGTGGCTGAACGCCACCAAGCTCACGATCGAATCGGTGCGCTTCGAGCAGGAGAACCGCACGCTGCCGGTGGCGGTGGTGCCGGGCGGCGAGGATTTCGTCGGCATCGTCGCGCGCGGCCCGCACTTCCAGCCGGGCATCGCGCTCGTCACCATTCGCTACCGGGCGAGCTACGAGACGGTAGGCAGCCAGGGACTCTTTCGCCAGGTCGACCGCGGCGATTCGTACGTGCTGTCGCAATTCGAGCCGCTCTATGCGCGCCAGGCGTTCCCCTGCTTCGACGAGCCGGGCTGGAAGACGCCGTGGCGGATGACGATCGATGCGCCTGCCGACGACGTCGTGGTGAGCAACACGCCGCAGTTGAATGTCGCGCCGGCGCCCGACCGCCGCGGCTGGACGCGCCACGAGTTCGCGCAGACCAGGCCGCTGCCCGCCTATCTCGTCGCGCTCGCCGTCGGGCCGTTCGAGGTGGTCGATGGCGGCACGGCGGGCGCCAAGAAGACGCGGCTGCGCTACCTCGCCCTCAAGGGCCGCGGTGGCGAAACGAAATGGGCGGCCGAGGTGACGCCGCGGCTGCTCGAGCTGCTGGAGGAGTATTTCGGCATCCCCTACCCGTTCGAGAAGCTCGATGCGCTCGCCATCCCGCAGACGGTGTTCTTCGGCGCCATGGAGAACGTGGGGCTCATCACCTACGCCTCGTCGCTCTTGCTCGCCACGCCGCGCGAGGAGACGCGCGAGTTCCGCCGCCGCTACGCCTCGGTAGCGGCGCACGAGATGGCGCACATGTGGTTCGGCAACCTGGTCACGCTCTCCTGGTGGGACGACGCCTGGCTGAACGAGGCGTTCGCGACCTGGATGGCGAACAAGGTGATCGCACGCTACCGCCCCGAGTGGTCGAGCGGCTGGTGGGTGCACTACGCGCGCGCCCGCGCGCTCGAGCTCGACCGCCTGGCGAGCGCGCGGCGCATCCGCAATCCGGTCGCCGAGAAGAACGACATCCACGACGCCTTCGACGACATCACCTACCTGAAGGGCGCGGCGGTGCTCTCGACGTTCGAGAACTGGTTCGGGCCCGAGCCGTTCCGCGACGGCGTGCGCGCCTATCTCAAGCGCCATGCACTGGGCAACGCCACCGCCGAGGACTTCATCGGCGCGCTCGGCGCCGCGTCCGGGAAGGGCGCCGAGGCGCTCGCCGTGTTCCGCGGCTTCATCGAGCAGCCGGGCGTGCCGCTCATCGACGTGGCGCTCGACTGCGCGAAGGAGCCGACGCTCGCGCTGCGCCAGCAACGGCTGCGGCCAGTCGGCTCGAGCGCCCAGGAGCTGCGCTGGACTACGCCGGCGTGCGTGCGCTACGGAAGCACCACGCAATGCGCCGATGTCCAGAACGGCGCGACGCGCGTCAAGCTCGACGCGCCGGCGTGCCCGGCCTGGCTCGCGGCGAACGCGGGCGGCAGGAGCTACTACGTGCCGCGCTACGAAGCAGCGCTCGCCAAGAGCCTGCGCTCGCAGGCGGCGGAGCTCAGCCCCGACGAGATAGTGGGCGCTACCGTCGATGCGCGCGTGCTCGCCCAATCGGGACTGCTGCCGCTCGGCGAGGCGCTCGCCTGGGGCGATGCCGCGGTCGGGCATCCGTATTACGTCGCGCGCCTGGAGGGCATCGACCTGCTGCACGACCTGCGCGACGCCTGGCTGAGCGAGCCCGAGGCGGCGGCGAAGCGCGACATCATCGCGCGGCGCGTGCGGCCGCTCGCGGCCGAGCTCGGCTGGAACGAAGCGCCCGGCGACAGCGACGACCTGCGCGAGCTGCGCGCGCGCCTCCTGCCCTACGCCGCGGAGACCGAGGAAGACGCGAAGCTGCGCAGCGAGGCGCGGACGCTCGCGTCGGCGTGGCTCGCGAAGCGCGAAGCCGTGCCGGGAACCCTGACGCGCGCCGTGCTCGACACCGCGGCGCGCTTCGCCGATGCCGGGCTGTATGGGCAGCTCGAGGGCGCCGCGCTCGCCACCCAGGACCTGCGCGAGCGGCATTACCTGCTCGCGGCGCTCGCCAAGACGCGCGACGACAAGCTGCGCAGCCGCGCCTTCGGCCTCGCGCTGCGCGACGAGGTGAACGGACGCGACGCCGAGGATCTCCTCTCCAACGCGCTCGAGGACGACGCCAACCGCCGCGCGGCCTTCGATTTCCTGCGGGCGAACTACGACGCGCTCGCCGCCAAGCTGCCGCGGACCTCGCTCGCCTGGCTGCTCTCGCCCCTCGGCGATCTCTGCACGCCGGAGGAGCGCGAGCTCTTCGCCGGCTTCTTCAAGGAGCGCGCCAGGAGCCTTTACGGCGGCCCGCGCCAGTACCAGCAGTCATTGGAGCGCATCGACCTATGCATCGCCGCGCGCAATCACTCCTGAAAAAAGCGCTGAAATTCGGGGCCAGGGTCATTATTATTTTCTGCGCGCTGGCGCTGCCTGCGTTCGCGCAGAATTACCCGAATCGGCCCGTGCGCTTCGTCGTCGGCTTCACGCCGGGCGGCGGCGTCGACATCAATGCGCGGCTGCTCGCGGCGAAGATGAGCGAGCTCCTCGGCCAGCAGGTGGTGGTCGAGAACAAGCCCGGCGCCGGCACCAACATCGCGAACGAGCTGGTCGCCAAGTCGGCGGCCGATGGCTACACGCTGCTCTTCACCAGCCCCGCGGTCGCGATCAACATGTCGCTCTACCGCCATCCGCCCTACGACGCGCTGCGCGACTTCGCGGGCGTCGCCATCTTCTCCGAGAGCACCAACCTGCTGCTCGTGCCCGCGTCGCTTCCCGTGCACTCGGTGAAGGAGCTGATCGCCATGGCCAAGGCGCGGCCCGGCACGCTCAACTACTCCTCCGCCGGCCAGGGCACGACCCAGCATCTCGCGGGCGAGCTCTTCAAGCTGCGCACCGGCACGGACATCGTGCACGTGCCTTACAAGGGCAGCGCGCCATCGCTCACCGCCCTCATCGCGGGCGAAGTGCAGCTCTCCTTCGTCAACCCGGTCGCGGCCGGTCCGCATGTCAAGTCGGGACGCCTGCGGGCGCTCGCCGTCGCCGGCGCCAAGCGCAGCGCGCTCCTTCCCGAGGTGCCGACCATGGCGCAAGCCGGTGTCGAGGGCGTCGAAGTGCCGCTGTGGTACGGCCTGCTCGCACCGAAGGCAACGCCGCGCGACATCGTGCGCGCGCTCGCGAACGCCGTGGCGAAGGCTGCGCACTCCGACGAGATGCGCAAGAAGCTCGCGCAGGACGGCGCCGAGCCGGTGGGCAGCACGCCCGAGGACTTCGACGCGCAGCTCGGCGACGAAGTCGCGCGCTGGGCCGAGGTCGTCAGAGTCTCCGGCGCCAAAGCCGACTGAATTCCGACCCGGGGTCGCAATTCGATTCCCGCTCTTGAATTGCGACCCCGGGTCGGAATTCAGCGCTGCGGGAAGCTGCGCTCGAAGATGTGCTCCGCGATTCTGTTCTTGAGTATTTCAATGGAGCCGCCGGCGATCATCCAGCCGCGGCAGCGCCGCAGGCAATACTCGACGAGCGTTTCCTGGCTGTAGCCCATGCCGCCCATCACCTGCAGCGATTCGTTCGCGACGTCGAATCCCGCCTGGTTGCAGTACGCCTTGGCGATCGCGGTCTCCTCCGGCGAGGGAAAACCGCGATCTGCGTTCGCGGCTGCGCGGTAGAGCAACAGCTGGGCGGCATCGAGCTTCATCTTCATCTCGGCGAACTTCCACTGCAGGCCCTGGAACTCGCAGAGCAGCTTGCCGAACTGCCGCCGCTCGAGCGCCCAGGCGCGCGCCGCTTCGAACGCATAGCGCCCCAAAGCCAGCGACCGCGCCGCGTTGCCGATGCGCTCGACGTTGAACCCGGCGATCTGCTTCTTGAAGCCGCCTTCGCCGAGCAGCACGTTCTCCGGCGGCACGTAGGCATTGTCGAGATAGATCTGCGCCCATTCCTCGCCCGACATGAACCTGGACGTCTTGCCGAGCCGCACGTCCTTCTTCTCCACCAGCACCGAGCCGATGCCGCCGATTCCTGGCGCGTAGCGCACGTAGACCAGGAATACCCCGGCGTACGCCGAATGGGTGGTGAATATCTTCGAACCGGTGATACGCCAGCCGGGGCCATCGCGCGTCGCGCTGGTCTTGAGATCGGTCACCGCGGATCCCGCCTCGGGCTCTGTCATGCCGACCGAGATCACCGATTCACCGGCGAGCAGCCGCTTGAGATAGCGCTCCTTCTGCGCCGCCGAGCCGTATTCGGCGAGCACGCGGATCGGCCCGAAATTTCCCGCCTGCACCACGTCTGCGCTGCGCGGGCAAACGCTCGCGACGGTCTCGATCGCGAGCACGGCGTCGAGCAGCGTGCCGCCCTGGCCGCCGTCCGCCCCGGCAATGGCGATGCCGAGCAGCCCTTGCTTTGCCATCAGCCGTGCGACGTCCCAGGGATATTCGGCCGCGTGCGCGCGCTCGCGCGCGCCGCCGGCGAGATGCTTCGCGGCGAAGCGGCGCACCGCGCCGCGGAACTCCTCCTGCTCGCTCGTGAGCCGAAAATCCATCGTCACTCCTTGAGCGCGATGAGGGCGTCGACCGCAACCACGCCCTCGCGCTTCACGATCACCGGATTTGCCTCCGCCTCGCGCACCGGCCGCCCCGGAACGAGCGCAAGGCGCGAGAGCGCCGCCACGGCGCGCGCGAGCGCCACGACGTCTCCGCGCGGCAGGTTGCGATAGCCGCGCACGACCGCGAGGCCTTTCACCCGCTCGATCATCGCGAGCGCTTCGGCCTCGCTCACCGGCGCCATCTCCACCGCGAAGTCCTTATAGATCTCTGCGAGCGTGCCGCCCGCGCCGACCAGCGCGAGCGGCCCGACCACGGGGTCGTCGCGATAGCCGACGATCGCCTCCGCGAGGCCGTGCTCCATGCGCTGGACGAGCAGCCGCTCGTCGCCCATGCGCCGTGCATGCCGCGCGAGCTCGGCGTCGTCGCGAATGTCGAGCGCGACAGCCCCCTGCTCCGTCTTGTGCTCGACGCCGATGCGCTTGAGCGCCACGGGATAGCGCAGCCCGTGCGCATAGCCTGGCGCCTGCGCGATCGCCTGCTCGACCACCGGGATGCCGAGCGCTGTCAGCACCGCAAACCAATTCGGGGACGGAGCCCGAATTAGTTCAGGGACGGAGCCCGAATCGGGGACAGACCTTAAGGTCTGTCCCCATCCGTCCCCGAACTCACGTGGTGTACGCCAGGCGAAGAAGGCGGCGAGCGAATCGGCGCACGCTTCGGGCGTGCGAAACGCCGGCACGCCGTTCGCGGCGAGCAGCGCGAGCGAGCGCTCGGCGTGCGGCGTGAGGAAGGTGACGAGCGGTTTCTCCGTGCGTTGCGCGGTAACGATTGGCTCGATGGCGAATTCCGGATGGAACTGCGCGGACGAGCCGACCGCAGCGAGCACCGCGTCGCAGTCGGCGGACGCCAACAGCTTTTCCAGCGTGGCGCGATACCCCTGCGCATTTCCGGCCATGGTCAGGTCATGCATGCCGGCCAGCTCGATGCCGCGCAGGCCCAGGCGATCGACCACCGTTGCAGCGCCGCCGCCGGTGGTGGTGACCACCGCGACCTTAGGCGTGCGCCTGAGCACCATGGGTTTTCTACGCGCCAGCAGCGGCGGGATCTCGATCAGCGATTCGAGCATGTCGACGCGCACGATGCCGCAGTCGCGGAAGAAGGCATCGAGCGCCGCGTCAGAGCCCGCGAGCGCGCCGGTGTGCGAGCGCGCGAGCTCCACGCCGAGCGCCGAGCGGCCGAGCTTGTAGGCGACGATCGGCTTGCCGGCCGCATGCGCCCTGCGCGCCGCGCTCGCGAGACGTTCGGCGTCGCGCACCGTTTCCAGAAACAGCGCGATCACCTTGGTGTCGGCGTCGCCAACGAGCAGCTCGACCAGCTCGCCGACGCCGAGGTCGGCCTCGTTGCCGACCGAAATCAGCTTGGCGTAGCCCAGCCCGCGGGCGGCGCCACGCGAGAGCAGCGTGCCGAGCATCGTGCCGCTCTGCGAGACGAGGCTCGTGCTGCCGGCGGGCAGCGCGTCGGCCTCGAGCACGGCGTTGACGGTGAGCGCCAGCCGCCCGCGGAGGTCGATCACGCCCATGCTGTTCGGGCCGAGCAGCCGCACCCCGAGCGCGCGCGCACGCTCGAGCAGGCGCTTCTCTCGCTCGGCGCCCGCGGCGCCGGCGTCGGCGAAGCCGTTCGTGTAGATGCTCGCTACTGCGACGCCTTTGCGCGCGCAGTCCTCGAGCGCGGCTTCGACCCCCTCGACCATGATGAACGCGTGATCGATCTCTCCCGGCGCGTCGGCCAGGCGCCGATACGCGCGCTCGCCGAGCACCTCGTCGCGCGTGGCGTTGATCGGCACGATGCGGCCGGCGTAACCGTGCTTGCGCAAATAGCGCTGCGGCCGCGCCGTGTTCTTGCCCGGATCCCCGGAAGCGCCGACCAGGGCGACCGCGCGCGGCGCGAACAGCGCCTGCGCTAGGCGCATTCCAGGCGCCACAAGCGCGCGAGCAGGGCCTGGGCGGCCGCACGCCCGATGACGGGCGCGGCGAGCTCCATGTACTTGTCTTCCAGCTCGGCGTCCGTCAGCGGCAAGTCCGGATCGCCTTTGCGCGTCGGCTGCAGCAGCTCCTCGCGCCGCCCGCGTGCCGTGATCGCCACGCGCGCGGCGCGCTGGCGCGGGAAAGTCGCATCGAGCTCCGCGTCGACCGACGGCACCACCCTGGCCATCAGTGCGCGGGTTGTCGGATCGTTCAGGCGCGTCGGTTCGAAGGCGGCGAGGCGCACGCTGCCATGCGTAAGCGCCGTCGCGACCACGTAGCGCAGCGAGAACCGCGCCTCGGCGGGCGTGCGCGGCTCGGCGTAGTGCGCGACCTCGACGCCGGCGCGGTAGGTGCCGACCTCCACACGCTCGATGTCCTCTGTTCTCAAATTGAGCCGCCGCTTCAGGGCGAGCGCGCCATCAATGGCCGCGAACGTATGGCCGCAGCACGCGTGGTTCTTGAAGGTCATGCGCGTGATGTGGAAGTCGCGCCCGAGCCCGATCAGCGCGCGCTCCCAGTCCGGGTTGTCGCCCATCGCGCGCCCGAAGCCCGCCTCGCCCTCGAGGATGTCGAGCGAGCCGGTGACGCCCTCGCGCGCGGCGAGCGCGGCCGTGACGCCGGCTTCCGCAGCGCGGCCGGCGTGCAGCGGCTTCGACATCGAGTCCATGCGGAACGCCTGCTGCAGCGCCGCGGCGAACGTCGCGACGGTGGCTAGCGCATGGGCGAATGCCCGCGCGTCCAGGTTGAGCAGCTCGGCAGCCGCGGCGGCGGCGCCGAAGCAGCCGATGGTGCCCGTGTTGTGCCAGTACCGGTAATGTGCGCGCCCCATCAGTGCGCCGATGCGCGTCGAGATCTCGTAGCCGACGATCACGGCGCGCAGGAAATTGGAGCGCTCGAAGCCGAGCGCATGCGCCGCGGCGATGGTAGGTGCGCCGGGATGGTAGATGCCGTCGCGATAGATGTCGTCCACCTCGACGGTGTGCGCGGCGGTGCCGTTGATAAGCGCGAGCGTGCGCGCGTCGCTGGCTGCGATCGCCTTCTTGAGCAGCGTCGCCGGCGGCACCACGGTGCCGGGATAGAGCGCGGCGTGCCAGTCGATCACCGCGCGGCGCGCATGGTGCGCGACTTCAGCCGGAATCGGGCTCGAGCGCCAGCCGGCAGCCCACTGGGCGTAACGCTCTACGACGTGCATTCGCGATAATGCGGCATGCGCGCAATTTACCTCGGTTTATGCGCCGCCGCGCTCGCCGCGAGCGTGATGGCGCAGGAATTCCCGTCACGCCCGGTGAAGGTCGTGGTGCCGTATCCGCCTAGCGGCAACGTCGACATCACTGCGCGCACCATCGCGCCGGCGCTCGGCGACGCGCTCGGCCAGACGATCGTGGTCGAGAACCGCGCGGGCGCCGGGGGCACGATCGGTACGAGCGCGGTGATCAAGTCCCCGCCCGACGGCTATACGCTCGTGCTCGGCTCGAGCGCGACGATCACGGCAGGACCGGCGGTGTACAAGAACCCGCCGTACGACCCGTTCAAGGATCTCGTCGCCGTCGGGGCGATCCAGCTCGCGCCGATCGTGCTCACGGTAGCGCCCAAGACGCCGGTCAACACGTTCGCCGAATTCGTCGCGCGCGCGAGGGCGCGGCCGGGGCAGGTGACCATCGCCTCGGCGGGCAACGGCTCGTCGAACCACCTCGCGATCGAGCTCCTGATGCGCCAGGCGAATCTCGAGCTCCTGCACGTCCCGTACAAGGGCAGCGGGCCGGCGCTCACGGATCTCATCGGCAGCCAGGTCGAATCGATGATGGACCAGCTCACCGCCTCGATCGGCCACATCCGCGAAGGCCGCATCCGCGCGATTGCCATCGCGTCGCTAAGGCGCTCCCCGGACCTTCCCGATGTGCCGACGCTGGACGAGCTCGGCGTGAAAGGCTACGAGGCGTCGACCTTCACCGGCCTGTTCGCGCCGGCGGCGACGCCGATGCCGGTGATCGAGAAGCTCGCCGCTGCGCTACGCAAGACGATGTCCAACACCACGGTGCGCGAGCGCTTTCGCGCCATGGGAGTCGAGGTGATGGATATGCCGCGCGCCGAGTTCGCCGCGTACGTGCGCGCGGACTACGAGAAGTGGCTGAAGCTCGCGCGCGAGGCGCACATCGTCATCGAATGATCGGCCGTCATTCCCGCGAAAGCGGGAATCCATTGGGGCGACGTTAGGTCGCTTACCGGTTGTAACAACTTGGCACAGACGCGCGCCGCGCTCGCGCGTTGAATGTGGACATGAAGATAACGCTCGCTCTACTCGCCGTCGCAAGCACGGCGCTCGGCGGCTGCGTGGCGGTGCCGGTCGAGCCAGGCCCGGTGTACGCCGCGCCGCCGCCTCCGGTCGTGGTGGTGCGGCCCTATTACGGCTATTACTACCGCGGCGGACCGTACTGGCACCGCTGGCGCTGAAAACGCCGGGGTCAGGTCTTGAGTTGATGCATCGCATGCGTCAATTCAAGACCTGACCCCATCCTTTGCGCGGGCGTAGCATTCGCCCGTGGAGCAAGGACTCAGGCAGCGGCTGACGGCGATCCTCGCCGCCGATGTCGCGGGCTACACGCGCCTGATGGCGGCGGACGCGAGCGCCACGGTCAGCGCGCTCGAACAAGCGCGCGCCGTGTTCCGCCAGCAGATCGCCGCGCAGGGTGGCCGCGTGGTCGACATGGCGGGCGACTCGGTGCTCGCGCTCTTCGAGAGCGCCGCCGGCGCGGTCGACGCGGCGCTCGCCGTGCAGAAGGCCCTCGAGGGGGCCTCGCAAGCGACAGCGGCCGAGCGGCGCCTGCGCATGCGCATCGGCGTGCACCTCGGCGACGTGATCGAGAAGTCCGACGGCACGATCTACGGGCACGGCGTGAATGTCGCCGCCCGCCTGCAGGCGAAGGCGCTGCCGGGCGGCCTGTGCCTGAGCGAGACGCTCTACGAGAGCGTGAAGGACAAGCTCGCGGGCAGCGCGCGCTACGCCGGCCGCCAGCGCTTCAAGAACATCGACGAGCCGATCGCCATCTGGCAGATCGTGCCGGATGGCGCGAGCGCGCGCTACGAGCTCGACGCGACGGCGAACAACCTGCCCCTGCAGCTCACCTCGTTCATCGGGCGCGAAGGCGAGCTCGCCGAAGGCGCACGGCTCCTCGAGCACTCGCGCCTGCTCACGCTGCTCGGCGTCGGCGGCATCGGCAAGAGCCGGCTCTCGCTCGAGCTTGCCGCGCAGGTGATGTCGCAGTTCGCCGACGGCGTGTGGCTGGTGGAGCTCGCGACGCTGCGCGACGCACGCCTCGTGCCGCAAGCGGTGGCGAGCGTGCTCGGCGTGAAGGAAGCCGCCGGGCGACCGGTGAGCGAGGCGCTGCTCGAGCACGTAAAGGACCGCGAGCTGCTCCTCATCCTCGACAACTGCGAGCACCTGCTGCAGGGCTGCGCCGAGCTCGCGCGCGCGCTCCTGCAGTCGGGACGCGCTGCGAAGCTCATCGCCTCGAGCCGCGAGCCGCTGCGCATCGCGGGCGAGACCACCTTCGCGGTGCCGGCGCTGCCGCAGACCGAAGCCGAGCGTCTTTTCGTCGAGCGCGCGCGCGCCGCGAAGCCGGACTTCCGCGTGAACGGCGCCGCGGCCGCGCTGGCAGGCGTGTGCCGACGCCTCGACGGCATCCCGCTCGCCATCGAGCTCGCGGCAGCACGCGTGCGCACGCTGCCGGTCGAAGCGATCGCCGCAAGACTCGACGATCGCTTCCGGCTGCTTACCAGCGGCGATCGCACGGCGCTGCCGCGGCAGCGGACGCTGTGCGCGCTGATCGACTGGAGCTACGAGCTTCTCTCCGAGCATGAGCGGGCCGTCCTCCGGCGGCTCGCGGTGTTCGCCGGCGGCTGGACGCTGGAGGCGGCGGAAGCGGTATGTGCGTTCGGCGGCGTCGACAGCGGTGCCGTGCTCGACCAGGTCACCCAGCTCACCGAAAAATCGCTCGTTGCGCTCGACGCCGACCGCGCGCGCTACCGGCTGCTCGAGACCGTGCGCGAATACGCCCGCGAGCGATTGGCCGAGTCGGGCGAACGCGACGAGGCACGCAAGCGCCACCTTGACTACTTCCTCGCTTTCGCAGGCAAGGCCCGCCCGGAGCTCGCCGGACCGAGGCAAGGCGAATGGCTGCGGCGCCTCGATGCAGAGCGCGAGAACCTGCTCGCCGCGCATGCGCGCTGCGACCGCGTGCCCGGCGGCGCCGAGGCCGACCTCAAGCTCGCCTATCTGCTACGTCCGTATTGGCTCAACCGCGGGCTGCTTGGCCTTGGTCATCGGCTCACGGTCGAAGCGCTCGAGCGCGGCGGGTCCGCAGTAAGTGCCCGTGCGCGCTGCGGAGGTCTGTTCGATGCCGGGCAGCTCAGCTGCTTCATGGGCCGCTACGACGAAGGTCGCGAGTATCTCGAGAAAAGCCTGGCGATCGCGCGCGAGCTCGGCGACGAGCGCCGCATCGCCGTGGTACTGCAGCCGCTCAGCATGGCCTACCTTGGCCAGGGAGACGTGCGCACGGCGCAGCGCTACGGTGAAGAAGCGGTCGCCTCAGCGGAGGGCCGTGGCGAGCCGCGCGAGATCGGCGCCGCGCTGAACGCACTTGCCACCATTCACCGCACGCAAGGAAATCTCGACCGGGCGGAGCCGCTCTACGAACGCTTCCTCGCCGTGGTGCGCGAGCTCGATGACCGCGAAAGCATCGCCATCGGGCTGCTCAATCTCGCGATGGTGGCCATCCTGCGCGATGACAGGGAGCGCGCACGCGAGCGGCTCCTCGGCGTGCTCGCCATCGTGCTGGAGACCGGCTCGAGGCCCGCCGGGCAGAGCGCGCTGGAAGTATGCGCGGGGCTTGCCGCGCGCCGTGGCGAGTGGACGCGCGCGGCGCACTTTTTTGGCGCTGCCGAAGCGCAAGCGACGCAGAGCGGAATCCGGCGCGACGCGGCCGACGAGGCGTTCTTGCAGCCGCTGGTAGCCGCTGCGCGTGCCGCGCTCGGTGCCGAGCCGTTCGCCATAGCCGAGCAGATGGCGCGCTCGCTCGGCGACGCGCACGCGCTCGGCGAGGCGCGCGAGTGGCTGGCGAGCCTCGCTAGTCGTTCATGACGAAGGGGTCGGACTCCGCCACCGCGCCCGTCGTCAGGTTTCGCACGCGGATCGTGTACTTGAAGCTGCCTTTCTGCGTGTACGCGTCCTGGCACTGCAGGACGACGCCGCGCGCGGTGCAGGAGAACTGCCCGGCGGGGTCGTTGAACGTGATGGCATCCGGCGGGAACTCGTAGCCCGAGCTCCTCACGTTCCACGTAATTACCGCCGGCCCGCGCACCACGATCGGGTCCTGGCTTACGACGGCACGGTTGCCGTTCGCTCGCACGTCCGTATCGTGCGGATTACCAGTCAGCGGGAACTCATTGTCGGCGGGCATGGCACAAGCGGCCAATGCAACGCTCGCCATTGCGGCGATGCCTATGCTCTTTCTCATTGTTCCTCCCCGGACGAACTGCGTTGAGACAGCGACCGCAAAGCCTACGCGCGCAACCTGCGCCAGGCAATCCCATACTCTTACTCGCGGCACAGACCCTGCAGGGACGGCAAGGCGCTCGGCCGCGCGGTAGGCGTCACGCCCGCACGATGATAGGGATATGGCGGAGTGAGAGGGATTCGAACCCTCGATACGGGTTTAAGCCCGTATAACGCCTTAGCAGGGCGCCCCCTTCGGCCACTCGGGCATCACTCCGGAGGTGGAGCGCATTCTACAAAACAAAACCGGGGCCGCGCCCCGGTTTTGCTTCTGCGCCGCTGGTCGAGACGGGCTACGACTTCTTCTTGGACCCGCCCTTGATGTCGCCGCAGGAGACGTAGGTCTTCAGGTCGTCGGCGCTCTTGTGCACGTTGATCGCCATGCCGCGCACCGTGGCGATGCCGACCGGCACCTCGGTGGTCGACTTGCCGTCGACCACGTTCTCCAGGCCGTACTTCGGCTTGGGATCGAGCTTGGCGCAGGTCCCTTCGTGGATGTGCGCCGGCTGCGCGGTGCCCTTCGGCCCGCCCTTCAGGCTGATCTCGACCTTCGTCTTGTCCGCGCCCATGGGCGTGAGCTTCGCGCTACCGCTCTCGCCGGATTTGTTCTGCGCGTGCATGCGCACGCTGACGCTCTTCGCGCCTTTCTTGCCGTCCTTCTTCGCGTCCTGGGCGATCGCGACGCCCGTGGCGGTGGCGAGCGCGATGACGCTTGCCAGTACGTGCAGTTTCATCGGGGACTCCTTCGTGACATGAATGTTACGCAGCGGGGAACTCTGCGCCGCCCGAGTCTACGCCGTGAACCTGACACGCTCGCGGCACGCAGGTTGCAGGCGCATGGGCATGCCCGGCGGAACAAAGAAGGCGGTCTACGCGGCGCTCGCGGCGAACCTGCTGATCGCGCTTACCAAGTTCGTCGCGGCGGCGCTCTCCGGCAGCTCCGCGATGTGGTCGGAGGGCATCCACTCGCTCGTCGACAGCGGCAACCAGGCGCTGCTGCTCTACGGCATGCACCGCGCGCAGCGCCCGCCGGACGCACGCTTTCCGTTCGGCTACGGCAAGGAGGTGTACTTCTGGAGCTTCGTGGTGGCGCTCCTCGTATTCGCGGTCGGCGCCGGGCTCTCGCTCTACGAGGGCGTGCGGCACCTGCGCGCGCCGGGCGAGATCGCGAACCCGTACGTGAACTACGCCGTGCTCGCGATCGCCATGGCGGCAGAAGGCGCCTCGTGGCTCATCACCTACCGGCAGTTCGGGCGTATGCGCGGCAGCCGCAGCATCGTCGACGCCGTGCGCCGCGGCAAGGACCCGACGGTGATCGCGGTGCTCTTCGAAGACAGCGCGGCGCTCGCCGGCCTCGCGGTGGCGGCGATCGGCGTCGCGCTCTACCACGCTACCGGCAATGCGCTGTACGACGGTGCGGCGTCGATCGTCATCGGGCTGATTCTCGCTTGCACTGCGTGCTGGCTTGCGTTCGAGACCAAGGGCCTGCTGATCGGCGAGGCGGCGAACCGCGAAGTCGTCGCCGAGATCAGGCGCCTCGCGCAGCGCTATCCGGAGGTGGAGCGCGTGAACGAAGTGCTCACCATGCACGTCGGACCGGAATACATCCTTGCTGCGGTGAGCCTCGACATCGCCCGCGACGTGCCGCGCAACCGCGCGCACGCGGTGATGGACGAGCTCGACGACAGCATAAAGAAGACCGATCGGCGCCTGAAGCGCGTGTTCATCGAGTCGCAGACGGAATTGAGATAGCGCGTTTTTATTCCATCGTCCGGTTGACGCAGGACAGCATTTACACGCGCGCGGCGGCGGCATCCAAGAATTGCACGAGGCCGAAAAGATCAGCGCGCTGCATCCGCCTGGAGCGTGGCCGCGGCGCCGGCGCGGCTCACAATTGCAGGCGATGTTCAAGGTAGCTTACTTCTCGTTCATGGCCGCGCTCATTGCGACGCCGGTGCATCTCATCGCCGGCAACATGCAGACGCGCGCCGTGGTGCTCGGCTTGCTGCTCGTGAGCGCCGTGTTTGTCGCGATCGGTTTCCACCGGCGGCCGTAGAAAACTCTGCCGTCGCCCTAGGAATTCGGGGACGGAGCCCGAACTACGATCGGTCGCGCGCGCTGACAGTTCGGGCTCCGTCCCCGAATTCCCCCGGCAACGATTCAGCCAGCGGTTTCCAGCTCGAACGCCTTGTGCAGCACGCGCACGGCGAGCTCGGTGTACTTCTCCTCGATCACCACGGTGATCTTGATCTCGGAGGTGGAGATCATCTGGATGTTGATGCCCTCCTCCGCGAGCGTGCGGAACATCTGCGCGGCGATGCCCGCATGCGAACGCATGCCGAGGCCGACGATCGACACCTTGGCGATCTTCTCGTCGCCGGTGATGTCGCGGCACTTGATGTGCGGCTGCACCTGGGTCTTCAGGATCTTCACCGCGCGCGCGTAGTCGGTGCGATGCACGGTGAAGGTCATGTCGGTCATGCCGTCATGGCCAACGTTCTGCACGATGACGTCGACGTCGATGTTCGCGTCCGCGATCGGCCCGAGGATGGCGTAGGCGATGCCGGGCCGGTCGGGGACGTCGTGCACGGTGATCTTCGCTTCGTCGCGGTTGAAGGCCACGCCGCTGATCAATGCCTTTTCCATCGCCATATGCGGATCTTCCTCGAATGTGATGAGCGTGCCCGAGCGACCCTCCGCCGCCACCGGCATCGCCGGGTCGGTCAGGCTCGAGAGCACGCGCGTGGGCACCTTGTACTTGCCGGCGAATTCGACCGAGCGGATCTGCAGCACCTTCGAGCCCGCGCCCGCCATCTCGAGCATCTCCTCGAAGCTGACGGTGCGCAGGCGGCGTGCGTCGGGCACGATGCGCGGATCGGTGGTGTAGACGCCGTCGACGTCGGTGAAGATCTGGCACTCGTCGGCGCGCAGCGCCGCCGCGAGCGCGACCGCTGAGGTATCGGAGCCACCGCGGCCGAGCGTCGTCACGTTGCCCGCGGCGTCCACGCCCTGGAAGCCGGCGACCACCACCACGCGTCCCTCCGCGAGGTCACGCCGGATAGCCTGCTCCTCGATCGAGGTGATGCGCGCCCTGGTGTAGGCCGAGTCGGTGAGGATCTTCACCTGCCAGCCGCTGTAACTCCGCGCCTTGACGCCGAGCTCGAGCAGCGCCATCGTCAGCAGGCCGATCGTCACCTGCTCGCCGGTGGAAGCAACCACGTCGAGCTCGCGCGGGTCCGGCTGCGCCTGGATCTCCTTGGCGAGCGCGATCAGCCGGTTGGTCTCGCCCGCCATCGCCGAGGGCACGACGACGAGGTCGTGGCCCGCCGCGCGCCACTTGGCGATGCGGCGCGCGACGTTCCTGATCCGCTCGATCGAGCCGACCGACGTGCCGCCGAACTTTTGTACGATAAGCGCCATGCGTAAGGCGAAAAGCGGTCGATTTTACAGGCGCGCCGCGTGCGCGGCGCTGCTCGTGTGCGCCTCGGCGCTGGCGCAGGATCCGGCGTATCGGCTCGACCTCGGCATGAGCATGGTCAGCGGCACGCTGCGCGTCGAGCCGGTGGTGAGCGGGCCGGGCGGCAAGACGCTGCGCTACGAGATGAGCATCCGCCGCGAAGGCAAAGGCGGCAGTTCGGCGACGAGCCAGGCCGGGACCGTGCGGCTCGACGGCGCGGGCAAGGGCCAGTTCGCCTACAACTCGCTCAGCGTCAATCCGGGCGATCGCTACACGATCAGCGTCAAGCTGTACGACGGCGAGCGGCTCGTCGCTTCACAACAGACGGTTGAACCAAAGCAGTGACCGCGGGTATCGTGGCCGCGGGGACCGCGCTTGGGCGCCACTCTGTTCGCCGCTTTGGCGTTGACCGCCGGCACGCTCGCGTACGGCGTCGCGGCAGCGCAGCCGCAAAACTGCAAACTGATCCGCATCGACGAATGGGCGGTGCTGCCGAACATCGCTACGCCGGTCATCGAAGGAATTATCAACGGCCATCGCGTCGGCGTCCTTATCGACACCGGGATGGCAGCAAAGGAAGGCGCACTGCTTGAACGCGCGCTCGCCCGGCGCCTCGGCGTGTTTCGGATACCGGATCCGAATCGAACGGCAGGCGGTGTCGGGGGCGAAAGTCTTATGGAGATTGGGCACATCGGCGAGATCCAGATCGGGCAGATGCGGCGCCGCGACTGGTCGGTCCTGGTCGGGGGCGAGGACCACGGCCAAGCAGGGTTCTTCATCATCGGCAGCGCCTTCTTTCAGAACCACGAGGTCGAGTTCGACCTTTCGCGCCAACGAGTGCGGCTATTCAAGAGTGAGGGCTGCCGGGACGTGTCTCTTGCCTACTGGACGCGTTCTGCAAGCGAAGCACCGATGCAGATGGACAAGTGGGTGCGCGTGCAAGTGCTGCTGAACGGCAAACCCGTAGCCGCGGTCCTGGATTCCGGTGCAACCACAACGGTCATTGATACGTCGGTGCTTGTCCGCATCGGAGCCGAGTCGCAGCTGCGCACCGCTGCTCCCGGCACGTGCCTCCGCGGGTTCGGCAAGCAGGAGGTCAGGTCGCAGATCGGGGAATTCGACAGTTTCGTGCTGGGC